>MGQQ01000066.1 GCA_001798855.1 Deltaproteobacteria bacterium RBG_16_49_23
TCCACCGTGGGGACGGTGACAGAGATTTATGACTACCTGAGGCTCCTCTTTGCCCGGATCGGGGAGCCCTTCTGCCCCCATTGCGGCATTCCCATTGCTTCACAATCCGTCCAGCAGATGACCGAGACGCTCCTTCGACTCCCCAAAGGGACGTCCCTCATACTCTTCTCCCCCATCGTGAGGGGGAAGAAGGGCGAGTACAAGAAGGAGATGGATGACCTCCGAAAAAACGGGTTTGTGAGGGTAAGGATCGATGGGGAGATCCGGGACCTGAGCGAGGAGATCCATCTGGACAAGAACAAACGCCACGAGATCGATGTGATGGTGGACCGTCTGGTGGTGAAAGAGAATGCAGAGAAGAGGATCAACGATTCACTGGAGATTGCTTCCCACCTTTCTGAAGGAATTGTAAAGGTCGAGAGAGAAGGGGCTTCTTCCTTAGTCTTCAGCCAGAAGTTCTCCTGCCCTGATTGTGGATTCAGCTTCCCGGAGATCACACCGAGGATGTTCTCTTTCAATAGTCCACAGGGCGCCTGCCCGGCCTGCGGCGGGTTGAGCACAAAGCAATACTTTAATCCTGACCTGATCATTCCCGATCAATCCCTTTCCATTAACGATGGAGCCATCCTTCCCTGGAGAGAGAGAGGTGAGGCCTTCTTAAGACCGGTGCTGGAGGGGCTGGCAAAACACTACCATTTCAGCCTTGACACTCCCTTCGGCCGGTTGTCTAAATCGGTTCGGGATATCCTTTTCTACGGTTCGGAAGGGGGAAAGATCTCCTTCAGGGCAAAAGGAAAGGGTTCAACCCGTCTCTTCCGGCAGGAGTTCGAGGGGGTGATCCGGGAGCTGGAAAGGAGGCATGCAGGCGATGGGGAAGTGGCGGAGGACTTAGAGAAATTTATGAGTGTGATTTCCTGTCCTGAATGCGGGGGCAGCCGCCTGAAAAAGGAGATCTTATCGATTAAGGTGGGGGGGAAGTCGATCGCCGATGTGACTCGCCTCTATGTTAAAGAGGCTTTCGATTTTTTGATGGGACTGGAGCTGACGCCAAGATCTAAAAAGATTGCACATGGTGTTTTGAGGGAGATTGGGGACCGGTTGAGATTTATAATGGAGGTGGGCCTGGATTACCTTACCCTGGACCGGAATGCCGCTACCCTTGCAGGAGGAGAATCCCAGCGGATTCGCCTGGCCACTCAGATCGGCTCCAGCCTGGTCGGGGTGCTCTATGTTCTGGATGAGCCGAGCATCGGACTTCACCAGAGAGATCACCTTCGACTTCTGGGGACATTAAAACGGTTGAGGGATCTGGGGAATACCGTCGTTGTCGTAGAGCATGATGAGGAGACGATCCGCTCCGCCGACTATATTATCGATATGGGGCCGGGGCCCGGGGAGAAGGGAGGGGAGGTGGTCTTTGCAGGACCTCCGGAGGGATTGATGGAGGCGGAGGATTCATTAACAGGGCAGTATCTTTCGGGCAAGAAATCGATTCCGCTTCCCGGTCAGAGACGACCGGTGAACGGTAAATATCTGGCGCTCCGGGGCGCTACGGCCAACAATTTAAAAAATATCGATGTTAAGATCCCTTTGGGCGTCTTCAACTGTATTACGGGGGTTTCAGGTTCCGGGAAATCGACGCTCGTTATTGACACCCTCTATTGCCTGTTGTCCCAGCAACTTTATGGCAGCCGGGCGCGCTGTGCGTCGGTTCAAAAAATTGAAGGATTGGAACATATCGACAAGGTCGTCCATGTCGATCAGATGCCCATTGGAAGGACACCCCGTTCCAATCCGGCCACCTACACAGGCCTTTTTCAACCCATCCGCGACCTTTTTTCCCAACTTCCGGAATCAAGGGCGAGGGGGTTTCAACCCGGCCGGTTCAGTTTTAATGTGTCAGGAGGGCGATGCGAATCCTGCCGTGGCGATGGGACCCTTCGGGTGGAGATGAACTTCCTGCCCGACGTCTATGTGACCTGTGAGGAATGCCATGGTAAAAGGTATAATCGGGAGACATTAAATATCCGGTATAAAGGGAAGAACATTTCTGAGGTGTTAGAGATGACGGCAGAGGAGGCTTACGATTTCTTTAAAGCCATCCCCGCGATTTATCAGAAACTTCAGACCCTTTGCGATGTCGGCCTGGGTTATATCAAACTGGGCCAGTCCGCAACGACGCTTTCAGGCGGGGAAGCCCAGCGAATTAAACTGGGGAGAGAGTTGAGCAAAAGGGAGACAGGGAGGGCCGTCTATATTCTGGATGAACCCACCACCGGCCTTCATTTTGCCGATATTCAGAGATTGCTCGATATTCTCAACCGGCTCACCGACAGGGGAAATACGGTTATCGTGATCGAACATAACATGGAAGTGATCAAATCAGCCGATTACATCATCGATCTGGGACCGGGGGGCGGAGAAGAGGGAGGCTGGGTGGTGGCTACAGGAACTCCGGAAGAGGTGATTCACATCCCCCAATCCTATACCGGCCAATATCTTAAAAAGAAGCTCCATCCCTAAAACAGAGATAGAAAATTGTTTTCCAGGTAAATCCCCCTCCCCTTGCGGGAGGGGGCGAGGGGGAGGGGTAACCCTAAAGGTTAACTATTCACCCTCACCCTAACCCTCTCCCGTCAAGGGAGAGGGAACTATTTTAAAATTTCTAAATCGGGATTTGGGTCCATTTTATTTGTTGACTTTTTACGCGTAGATTGATAAATAGCCCAATAACAAAATCGGTTTGTTAAGGAGGGCGGTTATGGAAGAAAAACAAAAATCAAGTACAGGATTGGATGAGAATGTGGCCGGGTTCCTCTGTTATATTTTTGGATTCATCACAGGGATCGTCTTTCTGGTGGTGGAGAAAAAAAGCAGTTTCGTGAGGTTTCATGCGATGCAATCCACCATCACCTTTTTGAGTCTCTTTATTATCACTCTTATCATCGGGATGATTCCATTCATTGGCATTCTGGTCTATCCCATATGGATATTAGGCCTCATCCTCTGGCTTCTCCTGATGATTAAAGCCCTTCAGGGAGAGCGCTATTCCTTGCCCATCGTTGGGAAAATGGCAGAAGAAAAGACGGCTAAATAAACCCTGTTGCCGTGTGGGCCACCCTCGATCGATGAAAATAGGCTTTTGCTAAAAGGGATAAGGTTTTTAGGTTAGGGCTACGATACCCGTTTGGTATTTGGTCAAAGGGTTACGTCTAAAAGTTCTTAAACACCAACAACTTAGCCTTTTAACGAAACAGGCATCTTAACCTTTGCCTTTTGACCCTTGACATTTTCTAACTAAATAGGCCGTCCATGGCAAAGAAACGCAAGAAAAAGGGGTGGGTAGGGAGATTCGTTGTCATCCTGTTTTTCATCGGAATCATCGTATCCCTGTCTCTTCTTTTCAGAAAGGAGATTGTCAATGCCTTTCGCCCATGGCTGGAAAAATTTAACTTAGTGGAAGAAAGAAAAGAGATTGTCCTCTACTTTTCTGATTCCGACGGCGAATATCTGATCGGGGAGAAAAGGAAGATCGCTAAGAGGGGTGAAGTTATAGAAGAAGCAAAGGAGATGATTAACGAACTTATCAAGGGCCCGAAAGGGAAACTCATCCCCACTCTTCCTTCCCGAACGAAGTTCTTGGGCCTCAAGGTAAATGAGAAGGGAGTTGCAATCATCAATTTTAGCCAGGCCCTCACCAAGGAGCATCCCGGAGGAAGCTCCGCAGAGATTTTAACGGCTTACTCCATCGTCAATTCTCTCACCCAGAATTTTCCCCAGATCAAACAGGTTCAGATCCTCATCGAAGGAAAGCCCGTAGAGACCATTGCCGGCCATCTCTCCCTGAAGAAACCCGTTGCCTCCAATCCCAATTTAATAAAAAGACGGTAATTGATTTCAAGGAAGTTTAATGATATTCTTAAAACCCTACCCGCAACCCCTCCCCCTCGAGGGGGAGGGTGAGGGAGGGGGGGGCTGGCTGGAGATTCTATGCTGGAAGCCAAATATATTCGGGATCACTTAGAAGAGGTTCGGGAGAGGTTGTCCTTAAGGGGGCAGGCCATTAGCCTGGATCAATTTGTCACCATCGATGGCGAACGAAGGAAGGCCCTTCAGGAGTGGGAGAAGTTAAGAGCCCTCCAGAAGAAAGTCTCCGATGAGGTCTCAAGGAAGAAAAGGGAAGGGGAGGATGCTTCTGGTCTCATCTCGGAAATGAAAAGGGTATCTCAGGAATTGAAGGAACTGGATGGTATTGTCCAGGAAAAAGAGAAAGCCCTGCAGGAATTCCTTCTCATGATCCCGAACCTTCCCCATTCTTCTGTGCCGGTAGGCAAGGATTCTTCCGATAATGCGGAGGTCAGGCGATGGGGCGAGATACCCAAATTCGATTTCGAGCCCAAACCTCACTGGGATATCGGTGAGGAGTTAGGGATTCTTGATTTTAAATCAGGAGCAAAGATCGCAGGGGCGCGGTTTACCCTCTACTGGGACCTTGGGGCAAAACTGGAGAGAGCGCTGATCAATTTTATGTTAGACCTCCATACCCGGGAACATGGGTATCGTGAAGTGCTTCCTCCGTTTATGGTCAATCGGACAACGATGACGGGTACAGGACAGCTCCCCAAATTTGAAGAGGAGCTTTTTAAGGTGGAGGGAACTGATTACTTCCTTATTCCGACTGCGGAAGTGCCTGTCACGAATATCCATCAAGATGAAGTGCTCGAAGAAAAAGCGCTTCCACTTTACTATACAGCCTTCACGCCTTGTTTCAGAAAAGAGGCAGGATCTTATGGAAAGGATACTCGTGGATTAATCAGGCAGCATCAGTTCAATAAGGTTGAGCTGGTAAAGTTTACAAAACCTGAAAATTCTTACGATGAGCTGGAGAAACTCCTCTCCAATGCCGAGGAAGTTCTGAAGAGGCTGAGACTTCCTTATCGTGTTGTCAACCTCTGTACAGGGGATTTGGGATTTTCGGCTTCAAAAACTTATGATATTGAGGTTTGGCTTCCCGGACAGAACACCTTTAAGGAGATCTCTTCCTGCAGCAACTTTGAAGATTTTCAGGCGAGAAGAGCAAAGATAAGATACCGCATTTCCGGAAAGTCAAAGACGGAGTATGTGCATACCCTGAATGGCTCCGGGCTGGCTGTGGGAAGAACCCTGGTGGCCATCCTGGAAAACTATCAGCAGGCTGATGGCAGCGTGATCATCCCGGAGGTCATAAGACCTTATATGGATGGAATTGATAGAATAGTTAAAAGGTGAAAAGCAAACAGTAAACAGTATTTTGCTTTAGCAAAATCTCGGAGGGATGGCCGAGTGGTTTAAGGCGGCGGTCTTGAAAACCGCTGGGTGAAAGCCCCGTGGGTTCGAATCCTACTCCCTCCGCCAGAAAATTTACAAAGCAAATTTTACTATTAACCGGAAACTTTTAACTATATGTACAAACAAATAGTTGATAGTCATTAGTTAGAGGTTAATAGTATTTCACCGAAGGTGAAATCACGGAGAGATGCCCGAGAGGCCGAAGGGGCACGACTGGAAATCGTATGTTCCGACAAAATCGGGACCGAGGGTTCGGCGCCCCCCGCTTGGGCGGGGGAAGGCGGAGGGAGCGTAAGCGAGCGAGCACATCCCTCTCTCTCGGCGAAGCCGATAACAGACCTCGATAGCTTAGAGTTGGAGATGAAAATCAAACGGAGAGATGCCCGAGAGGCCGAAGGGGCACGACTGGAAATCGTGTGTTCCGACAAAATCGGGACCGAGGGTTCGAATCCCTCTCTCTCCGCCAGACTACGCTAAAGCTTCGTCTGGCAAGCCATCCTATTTAGCCAACGAAGCTTTAATAAAAGCGTAGTTGGCCGCCAAGGCTTCGGATGGCAGGCCATCTACTTGACCGACGAAGCTTTGATAAAAGCGTAGTTGGCCGCTAAAGCTTCGACTGGAAAGCCATCTATGATGAAGAGGGAGGAGGCATCATGAAAAGACTGATGAAGATTGGGATTGTCCCATTAATACTGATTTTTACGTTTCTCATGCTCATTGGAATACAAAACTCTCTTGCTCAGCAATATTTTAATTTTTCGGGGAAAGTGGTTAGTCTTTACCGAGGGAGCCTTAGCGTACAGGGTGATAAGGGAGAAACGATGAAATTTGCAGTGGGTAGGCGGACCATCTATATCCCATCTCGCCTGCCTGGAGTTGGTGAGAGGGTAAAAATAACTTATTATTTTTCAAGAGGGCATAATGTGGGATACCAGGTGGAAATTGTTCCTCCCCCTTCGTCCCCACCGTCTCCTCCGCCTCCGAAAAAAAAGTAACGAGTGCGCCCATAGCTCAGATGGATAGAGCGTCGGACTACGAATCCGCAGGTCGCCCGTTCGAGTCGGGCTGGGCGCGCCAGTAAAATAAAGGAGTTAGCCATTTTGCGCTAACTCCTTTTTCATTTCTGTGTGAGAATCTGTGTGAGACTTTTCTGAAAACGACTCATAAATTGCCATTGCCTTACGTTCAGATTCCCCGATCGAATGAAGATAGATTTCAGTTGTTTTTCCTGGAGTGTATAGTGTAGCTTTGACCCCAGAGATTTAGATCTGAAAACTTCTTAGGTTGACATCTAACTTCTTTTTTCGTATATTCGACTTACCCTTGAATATTAAGACGATATTCCAAAGTCTGATGGGTTTCTTCCAACAAGCGAAAATCGACTACGCTCTCGTTGGCGCTTTTGCTTTGAAGGCGTACGGGTATTTACGGGCTACTGAAGATGTGGATTTCTTGGTTCGAGGCGCTCATCAAAGCAGGATTATCGCATATCTGGAATCCCTCGGTTACGAGACTATCTATCGTTCAGCAGGTTATTCCAATCATGTACATCCTCTCGCAAATCTCGGGAGGATCGATTTCATTTACGTGGAAGGAGAAACTGCTGATATCATCCTTTCGGAAGCCAGGCCGTTACTCGTTCTCGATGGCATATCGGTGCCTGTTGTAAGAACTGAGTACCTGATTGCCCTTAAGGTCTTTGCCATGAAAAACGACCCGGAAAGATCCTTCAGGGAAATGGCGGATCTTCAGTATCTCTTGAAGCTGTCGGGGCTGGATCTTGAAGAGATTCGAGGGTACTTTGAAAAATATGGACAAATGGAGAAGTACGATGAGCTTACCAAAAGAGAGAAAGAGAAGCCTCAATCTTGATAAA
>MGQQ01000067.1 GCA_001798855.1 Deltaproteobacteria bacterium RBG_16_49_23
CGCCGGTCATGGCATCGATCTTTCCCGATTTACAGCCGCCATGAGATTGACGGTGAAAGGCAGAAAAGCGATTCACCATCTCTCCTGCAAATTCCACCTCCCTGAACATGAAGACCCTTTCCCAGGGCACCAAAACCTCGTCAAAGATGAGGGTCGGGCAGTACTTACTGTACCGGATATTTCCGCAATCGACCCCTTCGATCTCGCGGGTGTCCATCGAATTTCTTCCCACCACATGAATGAGGTTCTTTGTGTCAGAGGGGATGGCAAAGGCCAGGGCATAATCCTCATCCCCCTTTCCCAGGGCACGCGTTGGAAGGACGATCACCTCATGGCAACTGATCGATCCGGTCTGGTGGGCCTTGGCTCCCCTGACAAGGATTCCCTCCTTGGTTTGGTCGACCACACGGAGATACATGTCTTTATCGGGCTGTTCATGCGGGCCCAGATTGCGGTCTCCTTTGACATCGGTCACGCTGGCATTTGCGGTCAGATCGTTTTTCTGCATGTACTTCAGGAACTCGGTGAAGCGATTGTAGTATTGGGTCCCATATTTTTTATCGATGTCATAGGTCACAATCGACAGGGTGCAGAGGCAGTCTAATCCCGTGCATCGCTGATGGCATGTCCCCACATAGCCTCCCAGGGTTCGGTTGACCTTTACCCTCATGACAAGATCTTCGACGGATTGCGGCGGCAGGGTAAATCGATTAATGAGTTCTCCTGTCAAAGGAGACACGGTCGTCATGAGATTTTTATACTTCTCATGTTGCGTCAGTTCATAGGTTGCACCGGTCGCATTGATCCCTGCGCGGATTCGGGGGTGATCCACCGGATTCTCTATTTTCTCACCGAACATATAGACCGTGGGTTTCAGTTTTCTCAGGCTCTTCAGATATTCTTCGAATGTTTTGATGGACATGTCTTTCCTCCTTCATTTAAAAATGCAGGGGGCATAGCGCAAAGAGTAATTTCAGATTTTATTTTTTCAATCTACTATCAGCTATTAGCTATCTGCTATCCGCTTACTGCCTACTGCCTTCAGGAAATGATTTCCAACCCTCGCCGAAAAGCGTTGAGGTTCAACGTGATCGCTTTCTTCGGTACGCTCGTCTCAATTGCTTTTTCCATTGACTCCACGGAAAGAAGCTTCGTCTTCTTGATCAGAGCGCCTAAGATGATCAAATTCGCCACAATGATATTATTCATCTCCTTATCCGCAATGCTGGTTGCGGGGATGGAAAGGATTTCATAATCCCCTTCACTCACCCCTTTGACCAGGTCCGCATCGATGGCCAGAAGTCCCCGAGGTTTTATCTTGTGCAGATACCTTCCCACAGCATCCTCCGCCATGAGGATGAGAATATCCGGTCTCCTCACTTCAGGATCGGTCACGCGCTCCTCCGAGATGATCACTGCTGCCCTGGCTGATCCGCCTCGTAATTCCGAGCTGTAAGACTGTGTCTGAACGGCTTGTTTCCCATCATACAGAGAAGCCGCTGTCCCCAACAGAATTCCGGACAGCACGACACCCTGGCCCCCTACTCCCCCGATGAGTATCTCTGTTCGACCCATTCGAATCCTCCCGAGTTTACTCCATTCCTCTCAATTAACCTCTTCCCGTATCCACGGCCTCTTGAGCTTCGCCCGAGGCCCTCCTTATCATCCGGGTCACCTCTTCCACCATTTCCGGTTTATCAAGATCGACAAATTCTCCAACAACCATCCGATCTTTTAATTCTTCAGGAGAAAGTTTTTTTGCCTCCTTGATTGAAATCGATCTCTTCTTATAATCCTCGAGCATCTGGATTGCGTTGCCCATTCCCATCTTCCTTCCGAACTGAACCGGGCACTGGGAAATAACCTCGATAAAAGCAAACCCCTTTTTCTGAATCGCCTTTTTGATCGAGGCGGTGAGCTGTCTTGGATGGGCTGTGGTCCAGCGCGCGACGAACGAGGCTCCCGCAGCAATGACCAGTCCCGAGATATCCTCGAAAAAATTCTCGAATGCGCCGTAAGGGGTGGTGGTCGTCTTCACCCCCATGGGCGTAGTGGGCGCCGCCTGACCTCCGGTCATGCCGTAAATTCCGTTATTGACGCAGAGGACCACCATCTCGATGTTCCTTCGGGCATTCTGAATCAGGTGATTCCCGCCGATGGCCACCAGATCCCCGTCTCCGCTCACCACCATCACTTTCTTATCGGGAAGCCCCATCTTAATTCCAAAAGCAAAGGCGATCGGCCTCCCATGGGTGGTATGCAGCACATCGGCATTAAAAAGGGGGCTGGGAATCCAAGCGGCACAACCGATTCCTGAGACAAAAACAAAATCATCCATGTCCATTCCCAAGCCGTCAATGGCGCGTAAAATACTCTGGGCGACGGTCCCATCTCCGCAACCCGGGCAGAACGTCGTGTGGGTCACGGTGGGGCGAATGAAACGGTGATATGGGTGAACAAGCTCATTCATTTCGAAACCTCCTCAATCTTCCTTAAAATATCCTCGGGATCCTGGATCTCGCCCACCAGTCTGGGAGGGAGAAATGAGACCTCTGCAAAATGGGCGGCTTCCGCTTTGATATAGGGATAAACCTGACCCAGGTTATTTTCCAGGACGATAACCTGTTTGGCCCTTCTCGCCATCTTTTCAATCTCCTCTCCAGGAAAGGGCCAAACCGTGATCAACCGGAGGGTCCCTACCGGAATTCCCCTTTTTCTTGCCTGCGAAGCGGCCGCTGCCGCCGCACGGGACACCCCTCCATAGGAAACCAAAACGATCTCGGCATCCTCATAATCCCGCTCCACCAGCGTAATCTCCTCTTTGTGCTTGAGGATCTTATTGCTCAACCTCCGGACGAATTTATCCAGGGCGGAGATATCGATCAGATTCCGTTTTCCATATTCGTCATGACAGGAACTGGTCACATGGGCCTTAAACCCTTTCCCGAAAATGGGCATCGGGGCAACATCCTCGTCAAGGAACCCCTTCATCTTCAGAGGATCCGTCCCTGGTTCTGGAATATTGCGG
The DNA here is from genome assembly GCA_001798855.1 of Deltaproteobacteria bacterium RBG_16_49_23. Lineage (GTDB taxonomy): Bacteria > Desulfobacterota > BSN033 > BSN033 > UBA1163 > RBG-16-49-23. The sequence continues at coordinate 3,029 of MGQQ01000067.1, forward strand.
CAGACCGTCTCAATCTTTTCCGCCTCCGGGATGACCACTTCCTCCCGCATATGTCCCACAAAGGCGTCAGAGAGAAGGAAGACGGGAGTGCGATATTTCTCCGCATAATTGAAAGCGATCACCGTATGGTCGAACATCTCCTGAGGTGATGAAGGGCACAGGGCAATGATTTCATAATCTCCATGAGATCCATGCTTCGCCTGCACCATATCTCCCTGAATCCCGATGGTGGGCATTCCTGTCGTAGGGGCTCCTCTCTGAACGTTAACGATTACACACGGGGTTTCCACTCCGATCGCAAATCCAATATTCTCCAGCATCAGGCTGATCCCGGGACCTGAAGTGACGGTCATGGCCTTCTTGCCAGCCCAGGAAGCGCCTATGACTGCGGCGATAGAACTGATTTCGTCTTCCATCTGAAAAAAGGCCCCTCCCACCTGAGGAAGTTTCTCGGCCAGATGGTTTGCAATCTCCGTGGCCGGCGTGATCGGATAGCCTGCCGCAAATTCACATCCCGCAGCCAGGGCCCCTTCGGCACAAGCCACATTCCCCATCATAAAATATCTTCCGGTGCGGACTCGTTTCTCACCCATCTACTTGCTCCCTTTTTTCCGTTTTTTTTCAGAAACGACGATCGCCAGATCAGGGCAGAAGATCATGCAGTTCTCACACTGGGTGCATTGATCCTCGTTGACGACGACAGGCGGCCTGTAGCCCTTCTGATTCAATGTCTCCGAAGGCTGAAAGACCTCCTCCTTGCAGACATAGAGGCAGATCCCGCATTCCTCAGCGCCTTTGCATAACTCGTCATAAATTCTCAAAGTAGCCAACTTTCTTCTCCTTTCATGGTCCTTTGGTCCGGGTTAAGGCTAAGAAGCCAGTTTGGTCAAAGGGCAAAGGTTATGGCTAATGACTTAAGATCCATTGCCCTAACCCATAGACGAAACCGGTATCTTTACCCTCACCTTAACCTAAAGACTTTATTTTCTACATAGTCCGGGGTAATTCACTGGGTGGAGAGGCGCTTCTCCTTCCAGAACCCGGATGACATCTTCTGCCACCAGACTCATCCTCTTTAAAGCCTCCTCAGTATGGGCAGCCATGTGGGGGGTGCCGATGAAATGATCAAATTGGAGTAAAGGATGATCTTTCGTGGCGGGTTCCACTTCATAGACATCGGATGCCGCACCGGCAATCCTCCCCTCTTTTAGAACTTTGTAGAGGGCCTTCTCATCCCAGATCGGCCCCCTCGCCAGGTTGATGATATGGGCTGTGGGCTTCATCAGGTTGAATTCCTTCTCTCCGATAACCCCTTTCGTGGCGGGCAACATTGGAAGGTTGATGGAAATGTAATCGGATTGAGACAGGACCTCCTCCAGGTTTTGCTTGACGGCATGGATCTCTTTCTCCATCTCCTCATATCGAAGCGCATCATAGTAAAGAACCTTCATATCAAAACCTTTATATCCGGTGCGGCCCACGGCCCTGCCGATCCGGCCGAAGCCCAGGATGCCCAGCGTTTTTCCGTGAAGTTCGTTGCCGATATATTGATAGCGGGCTTCCCATTTCCCTTCCTCGCGAAAAGCCTTCTCCCCTTTCCTCAGCATCTTCGAAAGCATCAGGGCCAACCCGAAAAAATGCTCCGCCACCGAGATGTCATTCGCATCCGGCGTATTGACCACCCAGATCCCCTTTTCCGTAGCGGTCTCCAGATCGATATTCTCCACCCCGACCCCGTGCCTTCCGATGACCTTGAGCTTCGGAGCTGACTCCATCAATGTCCGACTCACCTTCCCGTTCGCCCGGATGATGATCCCATCGATCTCCTTCGCCTCCTGGATGAGGGAACCCTCTTCCAGCGAACGGGCAAAAAGAATTTCTGCCTTCTCTTTTAGAAGGGCCTTCCCATCTTCGTGCATATCCTCGTAGAGCAGGACTATAAATTTTTTCATATGGGCGCTATCCCCCCTTCTTCATATCGCAACGCTTCCCTT
>MGQQ01000068.1 GCA_001798855.1 Deltaproteobacteria bacterium RBG_16_49_23
GGCAGTCAAAAGAAGCTTCGGCGACTCCCTCAACGCCTCTTTAAGTGTGTTGGCAATCACGTTTGACGGCTTATAGACGTTACGAAGGCGATGAGCCTCGTCAATGACCACCAGATCCCACCGAATCTGCCTGATCTCAATCGCCTTTTTTTGCGCAAACTGATAGGAACAGATAACGATATCATCCCCTTCAAAAGGATGGGGATCCCCCTTCCTCGCCAGGTCGTTGTAGGACTTTGTTTCGAGGATACGGCATGGCAGGAAGAACTTCTCCTGAAGTTCCTGGTGCCACTGTTTGCGGAGGTTGGAAGGAGTGATGATCAGGACCTTGCGTTTTCGTTCGGCCCATTTCTGCGAGAGGACAAGCCCGGCCTCGATCGTTTTTCCCAAGCCGACTTCATCGGCGAGCATGGCCCCTCTCGACAGAGGAGACTTGAAGGCAAACAAAGCTGCCTCAATCTGATGAGGATTGAGATCGACCTGGGCATCTACCAGGGCACCGGCCAGTTTCTCAGCACTGTCAGAGGGGCATCGTTTGGTCAGCTCGTAAGCGAAGTATTTGGCGTGGTAGTCGGTGGTTTTCATTCAGCAAAATGCCTGTAATAGACCAATCTTGCCAAAACCGGTGCAGGTGCCTTTACATTCCCTCGTATAACTCTATCCCGGAAGTTGAGATATTTATACCAAAAATTTAGTTTTATGGCAATTTTTTGAGGAGGGCCCTCCTGCGCTGAGACTTCGGAGGGTAAACAGCAGGCAGAGGCACATTCCCGACAACCTATGGCCTTTCGGTCATAGCGGTTAAGAGCGCCTCTAATTGATGGGTTGATAATATACGATTTTCCTTCGCTCCACCGGCAATTTTAAAGAGATGGATGTCCTTCCCTTTTGGGCATCTATTCCGAGTTCCATCCTTCCTTGATTCCTCTTAACCATTTCTTCAATGAGTCTTAACTCCAAATCAAGCCCCTCTTCCTTGATGAAACTCGGGGCTTTCAAGACTGGACCTGAGGGCTCTCTCTTTTTTCTATAACCATCAAAGACGACCGAGATCTCAATATATTTTCCATCCTCCATCAGGGTAAGCGAACGGGTGATAAAACCGATGCCCCCCTCCAGGGGGATCAACCCCACTGCATATTTAAGGGTAGAGTCTAAAATGTATCTCAAATGCTCATCCGGCGTAATGGTTTCCGGAAGGCCTTCTTCAAATTTTTTAAATACCCGAATCTTCTTTCCCTCCATTTGAGGTTTGTGTTTTTTAAGCGCCTCCTCGATCAGGGTGTGCACCGTGTTTATTTTCTGAGTCGTTTCATTGACCTTGAGGTAGTTCAGAACGCAGCCCACCGCCAGATCGACCTTCCCAATCTCCTCATTGATGATCTGACTAAAATGATCGCCGAAGGTCTTATTCGTAAATTTTCCCTGGGCTATGTGTGTAATACTTTTGATGGATTCGAGTGAATGTCCGATGCGTTGAATCAGTTCAATGAGAAGAGAGAATACGAATGAACCATTCTGTTCATTGAGCTTAATAAGCTTTTTTAATTCGAGCGGACCTATATCGTCTTTAGGAAAAATAGTATGGAATAAATCACTTCCAATATTAAAATCGGGGGTATTTTTCATAAAGGTGCTCCCTCTTTTTTGACCCTATAAAAATATAATATAATAATATTTAATGACAATCAATAAAAATGATAATCCAGGTTTTTTATCCCCTTTGCCTGCAGCCCATAGGGCCTCTGGCCCGGAGGGCAAAGGGGGATTTCAAAAATATGTTTTTTAAAAATCTCCCCCTCCCCCTCTTTGCCAAACTGATCCTTACCCATAAATAGGGGCGTTGGACACAAGGGGCGCCCTGATAGATTCCCCATCCCCCTCCTGACCTCCCCCTTGAAGGGGGATGAACGTGGGGATTACCTTCCCTTTCATTAGGAGGGCCATAGCGATTACCCTCCCCTTCAGGGGGAGGGTTGGGGTGGGGTATGCCAAAACCTCAATTGCACCAGTCGTACGTTCCTTCCTTGTGTCCAGCCCCCCGACTTATGGGACACGGTTAGTTTGCCAAAGAGGGGTGAAAAGGTGCAATCTTACGGTTTGTTCTTGACACAGGAGTCAGAAAAGGCTATTTGAAAAGAGAAAGATAGAAAGGGATTCCATGGATCAAAAATTTAAGGAAATAATCGATGATCTTCAATCTCATCTTGACTATCTCAAGAGACTGGGGATCACTGAATTGCCTCTTTCTGATAGAAAGAATGAAAAGATTTATCGATCAGAGATGTCAACCGGGACAGAGACCCTTCATGAATCGCCCTTACCCTATGGAAAGGGAAATTCTTCTCAATCGGAGGTTTTGAATCTTGGTGAGATTCGAAGCGAATTAGGAGATTGCCAGAGATGTAAACTTTATAAAACACGGAGCACGCTTGTTTTCGGGGAGGGAAATGAAAAGGCAAGGCTGATGGTCATCGGAGAAGGTCCGGGATATGATGAAGATGTTCAGGGGAGGCCATTCGTCGGAAAGGCAGGACAGCTTTTAACAAAAATTCTTCAGTCTATTGAAATCGAAAGGGAGGAGATCTATATTACCAATATCATCAAATGCCGGCCTCCGCAGAACCGGAACCCTGAACCCGATGAGATCGAGAGCTGTTATCCCTTTCTTTTAACACAGATTCAGGCGATTCAACCCAGGATCATCTGCGCTCTTGGAACGTTCGCCGCCCACACCCTTCTCAGGACCGATGCCAAGATCACCTCCCTCCGCGGAAAGGCTTACGATTTTTCGGGCATCCAGGTCTTTCCCACCTATCATCCTGCCTATCTTCTGAGGAATCCCGAAAAGAAGCGGGAAGTCTGGGAAGATATAAAGCGGATTGCCAAAGCCCTGTCCGGCCAATCATGAAGGTTGGTTTTGATCCTCTTTATGGCTGGAGGCGATAGTTGAGCTGAACCCCTTTTTCACTCAAGGCGCTCAGGATAGCCTCCGTGACTCCTTCCACCAGCAGTTCCAGAAGAGAAAATCTCCTTTTGGGGTAGAGGACCACGGGTTTTCCTTCGATTCCCACCATCTTGGCGGCCGTATCGATGGCGTCCTGAAGGTTTCCAAGCTGATCCACCAGGCCCAACTGTTTTGCCTGTTCACCGGTTAAGATCCGGCCGTCCGCAACCTGGGCGACCTTTGAACGGTCCATTTTTCTGCCCTCCGCCACTGCCTGGATGAATTGCTGGTGGACATTGTCAATCACCGACTGGATGAGTCTCTTCTCTTCAGGGGTCATCTCTCTGAAGGGGGAGCCGATATCTTTATGCTCGCCACTTTTCATTACTACGCCCTTGATCCCGATCTTCTTGAAGAGCTCTTCGATGTTGGTAAACTCCATCAGAACGCCGATGGAGCCCGTGATCGTTCCGGGATTGGCGACGATAAGATCAGAGGCGCTTGCCACATAGTATCCGCCCGATGCAGCCACCGAGCCCATGGAGGTGATCACCTTCTTTTTTTTGTTCGTTTTAATCTTCAGAACCTCCCGATGGATTTCCTGCGACGGCCCTACTCCTCCGCCGGGAGAGTCGATTCTCAGGATGATGGCTTTTACCGCTTCATCGTCGTCGTACTGGTGAAGCTCTTCGATGACTCCTAAAGATTGGGTGATCACCCCCCGGATCTCAACCACTGCGATCTTATCGCGGAAGGCGAATTTGGGAGAACCGGATCTGGAGACATACTGATTGATGACAAAAAGGAGAATAAAAAAGAAAGCCAGTAATCCAACGATGGCAACCAAACCCAGTAAGATTCTTTTCTGTCTCATAGAGACCTCCTCATTCAAAGACATAGATATATCGCTCACGTGGGTGAGATTCGAATGGTTTCAAAAGGAGCGGCCTGAAAGACCCGTATCCATTTGGTTTTGACCAGCTCGAGGATGGCCAGAAAAGTGATAACGATCACCCTGCGGGAGGCCTGTTCGGGGAAAAGAAGATGAAAAGGAAGGCTCCGCTTCTCCTTTTGAAGGAGGAGGAGAATCTCCTGGACCTTATCCTCCACGCTGAGCCGGTCCAGGACCACTTCATGAAAGGACTCCTCCGTCACCCTTGAGAGAGCCTTGCGAAGAGCATCGATGAGATCGAAGAGGTTTGCCTCGATCTTCTCCTCTTCCGGCAGCCCTTCCTCCGTCGATGCCAATCGGATAAAGACATCCCGGTCCAGCATGGGCCTCTTTACCAGTTCTGTGGCGGCTGCCTTATATTTCTGATATTCCAGCAGCCTTCGAACCAACTCGACCCTGGGGTCCTCCCCTTCCTCCTCCTCTTCCACGGAGGGCTGCGGAAGGAGCATCCTCGACTTGATGTGGAGGAGGGTGGAGGCCATCAGAAGATATTCTCCCGCAACGTCGAGATCAAGAGTCTTCATCCATTTGAGATACTCCAGGTACTGTTCGGTGATCAGGGCGATGGGGATGTTGAAGATGTCCATCTCATTCTTCTGGATGAGATGGAGCAGAAGGTCGAGAGGACCTTCAAACGTCTCCAGCCGAATGGTATAGGGAGATCTCTCCTCTGAATGGAATTCGCCTTCAGACATTATTTCGCCCCAAGAGATTTAGTCAAATAGTGTATCTCATCCTGCCGCGTGATCACTTGCTCATCCAAACGGGCCTTGAGAAGATCCTCCAACCCCTTCCGGATGGAGGGCCCGGGTTTGACCCCCATTTGAACCAGGTCGGCCCCCTTCAATATCGTTTTCGTATCCTTTAATTGAGTGAAGTAGAGGGAAATGTATCGCCGGGTGGCCATCTGGGTCGTCATGGCCATCATAAACAGCTTGACCTCCGTTGAGAGGGGGTCGAGAACCGTGTAAATCTCCGAACGCTTGGGTTCCCTCCCTCCGCTGATCCAGGAGTAAATCTGGAGCAGGGCCGGATCGCTCTCGCGTTTCCCTCCGATCACCCTCTTTTTCTGCCGCTCGTTCATGGCTAACCGTTCGCAGACCTCGAGGCTCTCCTGCTCCTTGAGAGAGTCGATCAATCCCAAAAAATAGATCAGCCAGCGCTCAAACCGCTCATCGAGGAAGAGAAGATCGAACCAGGAGATGACATGGTGAATCTGTTCAAAGAGGGTGATCTTCTCCTCATCCCATTTGAGGTGGGGATGGAGAAAATAGAAGAGGCCGAAATCCTTCATCCGTTTCATGGCGGGGAGGGGATCATCTTCCTGACAGATCAAGATAAATTCCGAGAGAATCCTTCCGCCTGAGAGGCGGTCAAAGATGCCCGTCTTGACCGCATTCTTCATCAAATTCTGAGTGTGTTTTCCAATCTGGAACTTCAATCGTTGTTCGAAACGGATCGCCCGGAAGACACGGGTCGGATCCTCGACAAAGGAGAGGTTGTGGAGTACACGGATTATCTTCTCCTTAATATCTTTCACCCCGCCAAAAAAATCGGTTAATTCTCCGAAGGCCCTGGGATTGAGCTGGATGGCCAGCGTATTGATCGTGAAGTCTCTGCGGTAGAGATCCGCCTTGATCGACCCCCGTTCCACCGTTGGAAGGGCGGCCGGTGAGTCATAGACCTCCAGACGGGCGGTCGCCACATCCACCTTGAGGCCATCCGAGAAGAGGATGATAGCGGTCCCGAATTTTTTATGAGTCCGAATCCGGCAGGGGAATCTCCTTTCAAATTCCTCCGCCAGGCGGATCCCATCGCCCTCTATGACGATATCGACATCGTAGTTCTCCACCCTCATCAGGAGGTCCCTGACAAAACCTCCCACCCCGAAGACCGAATACCCCAGGTCATCCCCTATTTTGCCAAATTCTGTCAAGAGGTTCCGTATCCTTTCCGGAAATCGCTCCTCCATCAATTTTGAGATCATCTTCTTTCGTGCATAGAGAGGTTGAATTTCTTTCACCGACTTGATCATTCCCTCTTGGAGAACCTGCATCACATCGCCCATAGCGATGACCCCGATGAGCCGCTCCTTTTCAATGACGGGGATGAGGCTCTGGTTCTGCCCGATGGCCAATTCTTGAATTCTGGAAAAGGGCGTTTCCGGAGAGACGGCGGAGAATTCTGTTGTCATATACTCCTTCACCAGGGAATCCTTCAGTCCATGATGGACGGCTCTCTCCACCACCTCCTTGGAGATGAGGCCGACCACCCGCTCCTCCTGTACGACCGGGAGAATATCGAGAAGATAACGTGAGAGAATCTCTCCTGCTTCCTCCAATGTGCGTTCAGGGCCCACGGTCTTGACCGGATAGACCATGAGGTCTTTGGCTACCCTTCTGGGTCTAACAACCTGTCTCAATACATTGATCAGGCGGCCATGCGCTTCTAAGAGCGCCGTCCCTTTGATGGTGGCCGAGGCGGCAGTGGGGTGGCCGCCGCCTCCAAATTCAGCGGCAATCTCTGAAACATTGACCTCCTCGATTCTGCTCCTTCCGATCAGGTAGATCCGGCCTTCCATCTGGACGAGGACGAAGAGGACATCGAGATTCTCCATATCCTTCAATTTATGGACGAGAATGGCAATGTCTCCGACATACCGGTCCACTGTGGCCTGGGCGATCACCACATCGATGCCATGGACATCATACCGGGTGGCCGACTGGATCAGATCGTTGAGCAGGAAGACCTGTTCCGAGGTAAGCTCCTTGGTGATCACATTGGACAGGATATTGAGATTGGCCCCCTTTCCCACCAGGTATCCTGCCGCCTGGAAATCCTCCTCGCGGGCCGAAGGGAAAGTCAGGTTTCCGGTATCCTCATAAATGCCGAGAAGCATCACCGTGGCTTCATCGGGAGTGATGGGAATTTCTTTTTTCTTTAAGAGGTCCAGAAGGAGCGTAACCGTGGCCCCGACTTCAGAGACAATCTCGAGGGAGCCATGGATATCCTCCGAAGAGGAGGGGTGATGATCGTAAATATGAATATCCAGGCCGGGTTTCATGACGATCTCCGAAAATTTTCCGATCCGGCTGTTCTGCCGGGTATCGACCAGGATCAATCTTTCGACCTCATGAAGGTCGATATTTTTTACTCGTTCCACCTCAAAGGCATAGAGGGTGGAATGGATGAAAAACTCCCTCAGCCCCCTCTCCTGAGATCCGGGAAAGACCAGGACCGCTCCCGGGTAGAGTTTTTTGGCTGCCAGCATGGAAGCCAGGGAATCGAAATCCGCATTCGTATGAGTGGTGATCACTTCCATATCTCTTAAAAAAAGGAATAATGGAATAGTGGAAGAATGGAATGATGGGTAAAGAAATTTCTATTCGTATTCAAACCCAATATTCCAATATTCCAACGTTCCAACATTCCAGTAGTCAACCAGTAACCCAATATTCCGGTATCTATCCTCTCGGGTGATATCGCTGATGGATCTTCTTCAATCTTTCGCCTGTCACATGGGTATAGATCTGTGTCGTGGAGATGTCGACATGGCCAAGCATCAGCTGCACAGAGCGAAGATCCGCCCCCCCTTCAAGGAGATGGCTGGCGAAAGAATGGCGGAGAAGGTGGGGGGTGATCCTTTTACGGATTCCAGCCTTCCGCCCATAGGCCTTAATGCTCTTCCAGAACTGCTGCCGGCTCATCGGCCTTCCGGATCGATTGACAAAGAGAAAGGGGCTCTCCCTCTCTTTTAAGAGTCTTTCCCGGGGTTCCCTCATATAGCGTTGCACCCAGTTCATCGCCTCGCTGCCGATCGGCACAATCCTCTCTTTTGAACCTTTCCCGTAAAGGAGGGCATATCCCGCTTCGAGTTGGACATGATTGACCTGGAGGCGAATCAATTCAGAGACCCTCATGCCTGTGGCATAGAGCATCTCCAGCATGGCCCGATCTCTTATTCCCCTTGGGATCATGGGATCGGGTTGCACCAGCAGCTTCTCCACCTCCTCCAGGGAGAGGATCTCGGGGAGGGTCCTGGCGATCTTCGGAGATTCGACTTCTTCCGACGGATTGGCGCCCAGAATGCCCTCTTCGGTCAGGAAGCGAAGGAAGACGCGGATGGAGACCAGATTCCTCGCCAGGGTCTTGCTCGAAAGTCCCTTCTTTTTCAGGAAGAGGAGGAATTCCCTGATATCGAGCTTTGAAATCTCCCTGGCCTCTTCAATCCCTTTTCCCCGTAAATGGTTTAGAAAGCGATTCAGCCCATGGCTGTAGGCTTCGATCGTATTCCTGGAAAGGCCCTTTTCGACGATGAGATAATGGAGGAATCGGTCTAACAATTGATGCATCGTTGCATGGGATGCAACCCTAAAGGGTTGCCCTACGATTAAATTTGTCAGACCCCTGTGTGACCGAAGCCCCCCCCTTGCCTTTGCGTGGGGGGCAATTCGTCCACCTCTACCAGAATCGAACGAAAAACGCGGGAGATCACCATCTGGGCGATTCTCTCACCGTTACGAAGAGTGAAAGGCTCCTTTCCAAAATTGATCAGGAGGATTCCCACCTCTCCGCGATAGTCCGAATCAATCGTCCCCGGTCCATTGACCAGGCCAATCCCTTTCTGAATGGCCAACCCGCTGCGGGGTCGAACCTGTCCTTCAAATCCTTTGGGAATGGCAACCGAAATCCCGGTTGGAATGAGTCTCCTCTCGCCGGGCAGGAGGGTAACCTCCTCTTCGAGAGAGGCAAAGAGGTCCATTCCGGAGGAACCTTCGGTCATATATTGGGGAAGGGAAATGGGGTGATTCTTTTTGAGCCGTCTGATATGGATCTTTACCTGTTCCATTGACCCCATGGTTGCAGATTCCTGTCGAGCTGGCTTCCATCCATGGGGCCCAGAACGGTGAGGCAAAAGTACTGTTCATCGAAGATCTGGCCGGCCAGGTTTTTGACCATCTCCTCATCGACCTCGTCAATGCCCTTCAGGATGGAGTCCACGGTCTGATAGGTTTCAAAGTAGATCTCATTTTTAGCCAGTCGGGTCATTAAACTGTCAGAGCTCTCCATGCTGAGCAGAAGATTGCCCTTCAACTGTTCTTTAGCGATCTTCAGCTCTCCGTTCTTGAAGGGCTCGGACTTAAGCTTTTTAAACTCTTTCAGGATGAGTTCAATGACCTCTTCGAATGAGCTCTCGTCCGTTCCCGCATAAACCACGACCAGCCCGGTATCGATATAGGTGGGAAGATAGGAATAGACGGAATAGGCCAGGCCGCGGTTCTCCCTGATCTCCTGAAAGAGCCGTGAACTCATGCCCCCTCCTAAAATCGTATTCAACACATAAGAGCCAAACCGGAGGGAGTGGTTGTAATGAAGTCCATGGGTGCCCAGACAGAAGTGGACCTGTTCCAGATCCCGCTTCAAGACATGGGTGGTGGAGATCGAAAGAGGTTTCACCCTTTCTCTGACATGGTTCGATCTCGAGATCCGGCCAAATGTGGCTTCGATGAGGTCAACCACGTTCTGATGACAGAGATTCCCTGCCGCACAGACGATGATCCGGTCCGGTTGATACTGGGATCTAAAAAATTGGTCGATCTGATCCCGACGGAAGGATTGAACCCGGTCCGCGGTTCCGCAGATCGGAAAGCCAAGGGGATGATCTCCCCAGCAGGTCCGGTTGAAAAGATCGTGGACGTAATCGTCGGGCGTATCCTCTACCATCCTGATCTCCTGAAGGATGACCATCCTTTCCTTATCCACATCCTTTTCGTCCAGAAGGGAGTGGAGAAAGATATCGGAGAGGAGGTCGATGGCAAGGGGCAGGTTTTTATCGATCACTTTGGCATAAAAACAGGTATATTCCCTCCCGGTAAAGGCATTCAGGGTACCGCCCACAGAGTCGATCTCCTTGGCGATGTCAAAAGCGGTTCTTCGCTCGGTCCCCTTGAAGAGCAGATGTTCGATGAAATGGGAGATTCCGTTTTCGTGCGGCTGCTCATCCCTGGATCCCGTGGTAACCCAGATGCCAATGGAGACCGATTTGAGATAGGGAATCTCTTCCGTGATCACTTTAATCCCGTTCTCCAGAACGGTCTTCTGGTATCCGGGGCCATCCGGCATGGCGGCGGGTTTTAATGAAGAGCACAGTTTACTCTTGATTGAATCCATGTTCAGACCTTCTCTTCGCCCTTGTCCTCTTTCGAATGCATGTTTTCCTTCAAGGCTGCCTTCCGGCTGAGGCGGATCCGACCCTGCGGGTCAACCTCGATCACCTTGACCGGCATATCATCGCCTTCCTTCACGATATCGGTCACCTCTTTGACATGATAGTCCGCCAGCTGGGAGATGTGGACCAGGCCATCCGTCCCTGGGAAGATCTCGACAATGGCGCCAAATCCCATGATCCTCTTTACCTTGCCCATATAGATCGCGCCCACTTCCACTTCCTGGGTGAGCCGTTTGATGATCTGGATGGCTTTTTCAATCGATTCATAATTCGGCGAGGCTAACTTGACCGCGCCCGAATCCTCCACATCGATTTTCACGCCGGTCTGTTCGACGATCGACCGGATATTCTTGCCTCCCGGTCCGATGATGTCGCGGATCTTCTCCTGTTTGACCTGGAGCGTGACAATCCTCGGGGCATGCCGGGAGAGATCCTTCCGGGGTTCCGGAAGGGTCTCCCTCATTTTCTCCAGTATGTAGAGCCTTCCTTCGCGCGACTGCTGAAGGACCCGGCCCAGCACCTCTTTCGATATTCCCTTGATCTTGATATCCATCTGAATGGCAGTGACCCCTTCGGCTGTGCCCGCCATTTTAAAATCCATATCGCCGATATGATCTTCGTCGCCAAGGATGTCGGAGAGGATCGCCTCCTCCCTGTCTTCGAGAATCAACCCCATGGCAATCCCGGCCACAGGCGCTTTGATGGGAACGCCCGCATCCATCAGGGAGAGGCTTGCCCCGCAGACGGTGGCCATCGAGGAGGAGCCATTCGACTCCAGGACCTCCGAGACGATTCGAATCGTGTAAGGAAATTTTTCGCTGGAGGGAAGAATGGGGAGGATGGCCCTCTCGGCCAGGGCCCCATGGCCGATCTCTCTTCGAGAAGGCGATCTCAGGGGGGAGACTTCCCCGGTGCTGAACGGAGGAAAGTTGTAGTGAAGCATGAATGACTTATAGGTCTCTCCCATTAAGGAGTTGATCTTCTGTTCGTCCTCGGAGGTGCCGAAGGTGACCACGGCAAGCACCTGGGTTTCCCCGCGTGTGAACAGGGCGGAGCCGTGGGTTCGTGGAAGGATCCCGGCTTCACAGGAGATGAGACGAATCTCCGAAAGGCCCCTCCCGTCCATTCTCTCTCTCTTCTCCAGAATCCACCTTCGCTTCAGTTTGCGGTCCATATCCTCAAAAACCTTCTTGACCATCTTCTGGGATGGATCATCCTCGGTTCCGCATTCCTTGAGGGTGAGATTTAAAATTTCTTCCAGATGTTCTCGCCTCTTCGCCTTTTCGGGAATCCGGTAGGCCTCCTGCAATCTCTCCTGCGTGAACCCCCTTACCTTTTCAAAAAGGGTTTCATCGGGTATTTTGAAATTGACCTCCCTCTTCTTCAGTCCACAAACTTCTCTCAATTGCTTTTGCAATTCGATGACGGGCTTCAGGGATCGATGTCCGAAAAGAATCGCCTCCAGGATCACCTCTTCCCTCACCTCTTTCGAACTCCCCTCGACCATGATGATCGCATCTTCGCTTCCGGCGACAAAGAGGTCGATGTCGCTCAACTCCAGTTCGTCGGGGGCGGGGTTGAGGACATATTCTCCATCGATTTTCCCCACTTTTGCTCCTGCGATAGGAACATCGAAAGGAATATCGGAGAGATAGAGCGCGGCCGAAGCCCCGATCATTCCCAGGATGGAGGGGTCATGATCCGAATCCGCAGAGAGGACCGTTGCGATGACCTGGGTTTCATTCTGGAATCCTTTTGGAAAGAGGGGTCTCAGGGGCCGATCGATGAACCGGGAGATGAGAATCTCACGGTCGGTCGGTCTTCCCTCCCTTTTGAAAAAACCTCCGGGGATTCTCCCCGCCGCATACGTCATCTCCTGGTAGTTCACCGTAAGGGGGAGAAAGTCAATCCCCTCCCTCTTCTCCTCCGATGACACCGCGGTGACCAGAACGACGGTCTCGCCATACTGAACGACCACAGCGCCGCTGGCTTGTTTAGCTACCTTTCCCGTCTCTATGGAAAAGGGTTTCCCTCCAAATTCGATCTGCAGCTTTTGAACCATAGGTTTATTCACTCTCCTTCGTTTATTTCATTTTTGAAAAATCATCCGTCTATTTCCGGAGGCCTAATCGATCGATGATCATTCGATAACGATCCATGTTGTTCCCCTTCAGATAGTTGAGAAGTCTTCTTCGCTGTCCCACCATCTTCAAGAGGCCCCTCCTTGAGTGATGATCCTTCTTGTGACCTTTAAAATGCTCGGTGAGATAACGGATCCGTTCACTGAGAAGGGCGATCTGAACCTCCGGTGAGCCGGTGTCCTTCTCATGAACTCTGAACTGGTCGATGATCTCTTTTGTTTTCTCCTGAACCAATGCCATGAAATCCCTCCTTCGATTTAAATAAGATCTTTTCCCTCACCCTTTTCCCCTATGGGGAGAGGAATGGCCTGCCTACCGGTAGGCAGGGGTGATGGGTGAAAAACTCTTAATGGACGAAGCACAACTCTTTCCGGGCCTGCCTTGTCACTCTCTCCCCTTCTTAACTCAGATTGTAAGATAGCCACCAGTCCCTCTCCAGGAGAGGACATTTTAAGCCATTGCCCCTCCACAAAGGGAGGAAGAGGTTGCGGTTCGAAGTCCCGCGCCGCCATCTCCTTTCCATAACGGACCTTCCGGATCATACGCTCATCTCCGATCACTTCGGGGAAGTCAGGCAATACCTCTTTCAAAGGGATGAGACAGGCCTGCAGGGCCTCCTCCCCCGGAAGGGCCTTCACCTTTTCCATCGGAATGGCCTGGTCGAGAGAAAAGGGACCGCTCCGGGTCCGTCTCAAAGAGACAAGATGAGCCCCGCATCCAATCCGTATTCCGATATCCTTTGCCAGGGCCCGGATATATGTCCCTCTGGAGCAGGAGACTCGGAAATGGACCATCGGAAGATCGATCTTCCGTATCTGGAGATCGAAGATTTGAACCTCCCTCTCTCTTCTTTCGATCTCGATCCCTTTTCTGGCCATCCGGTAGAGGGGTTTTCCTTTCACTTTCACCGCTGAAAACATAGGAGGCGTCTGCCGGATTCTTCCTGAAAAGGATTTAAAAACGGTTTGGATGGCTTCCGGTGATAGCGTCTCCCAGGAGCCGCTCCGGGTGATTTCGCCCGTAAGGTCATCGGTTGCGGTCTCTTCTCCCAGCTTCATCACCGCTTCGTAATCTTTCGGATCCTCCCGCAGGAAAGGGACGAGCTTCGTCCCCTCATTCATGACAACGGGGAGGACTCCCGTGGCAAAAGGGTCGAGCGTTCCGACATGGCCCGCTTTCTTGATAAAAAATCTCGCCTTGATCTCCCTCACCACATCGAGAGAGGTCATTCCCCCGGGTTTGTCCACGACGAGAAGGCCGTCAATTCTCATCCGGCTTCTCCTCTTTCTCCTCTTGAAGAGATTGTAACACCTCTCCGATATGGATGGCATACTCGATCGAAGGATCGAACTCAAAGGTAATTTCAGGGGTGTAACGCAGGTTGACCCGTCTGGCCAACTCTCTCCGGATATATCCCCTGGCGCTATCGAGCCCTTTCATTGACCTTGTCCTCTCCTCGACCGAGCCCGGGACACTGAAATGGATCCTGGCCGAACGACAGTCCCCGGTCACCGTCACCCTGGTGATGGTGACCAAACCGATCCGTGGGTCCTTGATCGTCTTCACGAACATCTCGGAGATCTCTTTGCGGATCAAATCCGCTACCTTCTCCGATCGCTTTCCTTCCATTTCCTTTAACCCGCTGAAAGAGCCTGAATCGTAAGGTTCAGACCGAAAGGATTTCCATCTCCGTATGAACCAGCTCTCCGAGGCTCATCTTTTCGATGAAGTCGACCACCTTGTCCAGACTGGAATTGATATGCCGCCGGTCATTGCCCACCGTGCAGATTCCGATCTGGGCCCTCTGCCAGAGATCCTGATCCCCGACCTCCGAGATGGAGACATTGAATCGATGCCTGACCCGATCGATCATCTTTCGAAGGACATGACGCTTTCCTTTGAGCGAATGATTCTCCGGAATCCGAAAATCAAGCTGGCAAATTCCAACAACCATCGCTTTCCCCTCCCCTTTTCATCCTTCGGGATTTAAGACAATCGGGGTTGAACTTCCTCCATCTCGTAGGATTCAATGATATCCCCGGGTTTGATGTCGTTAAAATTCTCCATCCAGATGCCGCATTCGAGACCCTGGGCGCATTCCTTCATATCGTCTTTATGCCGTTTGAGCGAGGAGATCCGTCCGTCATAGACGACGACGTTATCCCTCAGAAGCCTGGCATGGGATCCCCTCACCACTTTTCCGTCCGTGATCAAACTCCCTGCGATGGTCCCTGTTTTCCTGACGTTAAAGAGCTGGATCACCTGGGCTCTTCCCAGAAGGCGCTCTTTGTAGGTGGGCTCTAACAGACCCTCCAGGGCTTTCCGGATATCGGAGATGGCATCATAAATGACCGAGTAGACACGGAGATCCACACTTTCCTGTTCGGCAAGGGACTGGGCCTTGGGTCCCGGCCTCACATTGAACCCGATGATGATCGCATTGGAAGCCGAAGCCAGATTGACGTCGGTTTCCGTGATTCCGCCGACCCCGTCAAGGATGATGTTCACTTTTACTTCGTCGTTGGAGAGCTTCTTTAATGCCTCCTTCATCGCCTCGATCGATCCCTGGACATCCGCCTTGATGATGACATTGAGCTCTTTGATCTCCCCTTTCTTGATCTTTTCATAGAGCTCTTCGAGAGAGACCTTGCTCAACTTAGAAAGCTCCTTGGCGCGATGCTTCTCCTGTCGGTAGAGGCTGACCTGCTTAGCCATCCTCTCATCCGTGACCGCGATGAAGGTCTCCCCGGCATCCGGAACGTCGGTGAAGCCCAATACTTCAACGGGGGTGGAGGGGCCGACCTTTTCGATCTTCTGTCCTTTATCATTTAACATGGCCCTGACCCTCCCGTAATGGGAGCCTGCGATGAAGACGTCACCCGCCTTCAGGGACCCTTCTTGAACCAGAACGGTTGCCACGGGTCCTCTTCCCTTATCCAGTTTCGCTTCAATCACAATTCCCCGTGCGGGCTTATCGGGGTTGGCCTTCAACTCCAGTATCTCCGCCTGAAGCAAAATCAGTTCGAGCAGTTCCTTGATTCCGGTCTTCTGTTTAGCGGATATTTCAGCAATAAGCGTATTGCCTCCCCATTGTTCGGGGACCAGTCCGTATTCTGAAATCTCTTTTCTCACCTTTTCCGGATTCGCATTCGGCTTATCCATTTTGTTGATGGCCACGAGGATGGGAACATTGGCCGCCTTTGCATGATCGATTGCCTCTTTGGTCTGCGGCATAACCCCGTCGTCCGCCGCGACGACCAGGACAACCACGTCGGTAACCTGGGCTCCTCTGGCCCTCATCGCAGTAAATGCCTCATGACCGGGTGTATCAATAAAAACGACATGCCCGTTTTCCAGCTGAACATCGTAGGCGCCGATATGCTGGGTGATTCCGCCGGCCTCCCCCTCCACCACATTCGTCTTGCGGATGGCGTCCAGAAGCATGGTTTTGCCATGATCGACGTGGCCCATAATGGTAACCACGGGCGGCCTGGATTGTAATTCTTCAGGCCGGTCTTCCTTCCTTTCAAGAAGCTCCTGGCGCTCGATGGAAACCCGTTCCACTTCATATCCGAATTCGCTTGCCGCCAGCGAAGCCACATCTGCATCGATCATCTGATTGATATTGACCATGACTCCGATATCCATCAATTTTTTAATCAAATCTCCGCCTTTAACACCCATTCTTTTCGCAAGGTCTCCAACCGAGATCACCTCGGCAATCCGGATGACTCTTTTGATGGGTTTGGGGACGGTGATCTCTGTTTTTCTGGGTGATTTCAAAACGAGCTTCTTCTTAAAAGGTTTGAAAGGCCGGATCAACGATTCGCCCTCTTTCTGTGGTTTCTTCTCTTCAACAAAGCCTTCCTCCTGCACCATCCTCTCTTCGATGAGTCTTCGTTTCTTAACGATCCCCTTTTTCTTCGAAAGAAAGAGGTTCGCTTTTTGCTCCTGGAGAAGGGCTTCTTTTGCAGATAATTTTGCCTCCCCCTTTTTAGCGGGGGCTTCTTTCTTTTTTATCTCTTCCTCGGCCTTCCCTGCGCCCTTCACGGCCTCTTTGACCATGACTTTGGGCGGGTGGGGCACTTCAAAAGCCGGTTTGGGTGAAACGGCCTCCCGAATCCCGGCTTTTATCTCGATCGCCTCCTCTGATTCCTTCTTTCCTTTCAAGGGTGTTGTAATGGACCCCTTTTCTTTCTCCTCCTTGATCTCCCCTTTTTTGGGGACCCTTAACTCCTTTTGTGGAGTGATCAGTTCTGGCTTTATCTCTGCTTTTGGAACAACAATCTCGGGTTCTACAGACACAGGAGGAGGGGGAGGAGGGAGGATTTCAAGACTTCTCGTTCTTCTCCGGATGACCGTGGGTTTGACCCGTTTCTCGACGACCTCTTTTTCGGCATCCCTTCCTATGATCTTCTCGTCAGAGAGGGGAGCGGCCTTTTCGGAAGGTTCGGGCTTTTTATCCTTAACTTTCAATCCCATCCGTTTCAATTTCTGAAGCAGTTTATCGTCCCCTACCCCAACTTCGTTCGCAAGGTCGAGGACTTTTACCTTCGCCATTCCCTTTCCTCCTTCATGTTAATCCTTCCCTCCGGCAGTGGTTTTAATTTCGGGCCATTCCTCAAATGGATCGAGGTCGACGGATGCCTCGAGCCGGCGTTTCTTTCTGGCCGCCTTTAAACAGGAGGCATCCGGGCAGAGATAAAGCCCTCTCCCATCCTGATGTCTCGCCCTGGGAGCCATTGCGACGCCATCTGTCGTCAAAGTGAACCGGATCATCTCCTCTTTCTTCCTTCTCTTTCTGCATCCAATACACATTCGAATCGGGACATGTTCCATCCGGCTCATTTCTTATTGCTTTCAAGAAACTGCTTTGCTGACCGGATCAATCTTTCCGCTCTTTTCACACCGATCCCCTGGAGGTCTGAAAGCTTTTCCACGTCTGACTTCACAATATCCCGGAGGGTATGAAATCCATGGCCTTTCAGGATTTCCGCAAGTTTCTCTCCAACTCCTTCTAATTTTTCGACAGGATCGAGGCCGGGTTCTTCAACGGCCGGCGGAGTTCCCGGGCTACCCTCTTCGACGCTTTTCGTCTGAATCATTCGCAATGCGTTTTGAATAATTTCAGCAGCCTTTTCCTTCCCGGTCTCCAACACCTTGGCCAATTCCTCGGGGTCTGCCTCAGCCAGCTCCTGGATCGATCGAAATCCTTCATTATAAAGGATACGACTTCCCACATCCCCGATATGCGGGAGACCTTTAAAACTCTCCAGAATTTCACCGGAGATCTTCTCCATCTTTGATTCGCTTTTGATGTCGATCTTCCACCCCGTCAATTTGGAGGTCAAACGGACATTCTGCCCTTTCTTTCCGATAGAGAGAGAGAGCTGATCATCCGCCACCACCACTTCCATATGCCGGTTTTCCTCGTCGATATAAACTCTTGAGACTTTGGCAGGAGCGAGTGCATTGCACACATATTTCGCCTGATCCTGAGACCACGGAATAATATCGATCCGTTCCCCTCGGAGTTCCTGAACCACATTCTGAACCCTGGAACCTTTCATGCCCACGCATGCTCCGACAGGGTCGACATCACGGCTCGAACTGTAAACGGATATCTTTGCCCTCTCTCCAGGCTCCCGGGCCGCACTGATAATCTTGATGATCCCTTCTGAGATTTCAGGCACCTCCATTTCAAAAAGCTTGATGAGCAATCCCGGATGGGTTCTGGAAAGGAAGACCTGGGGGCCTTTGGCATTCTTCTGTACGTCAAGCACATAGGCCTTGATCCGCTCCCCCTGACGATAGACCTCTCCGGGAATCTGCTCTTTGGATAAAAGGACGGCTTCCGCCCTCCCGATATTGACGTAGAGATTTCCTTTCTCCATCCTCTGGACCGTGCCGCTTACCAGATTTGCCTTCCGGTCCTTAAACTCATTATAGACATTATCCCTTTCAGCATCTCTAACTCTCTGGATGATCACCTGTTTTGCCGTTTGGGCACCGATGCGACCGAAATCGGTCGTGAGCTTCACACCCAGGCTGTCCCCGATCTGCACTTCGCCGTCCAGTTCTTTTGCCTCTTCGATGGAGATTTCCGTCGATGGGTCCGTCACCTCTTCGACGACCTGTTTAAATTGAAATAACTCCACCTCGCCGATTTCTTCGTTATAGTGGACTTCGATCTCTCCTTGATGTCCATATTTTTTTCTGGAGGCGGTCAAAACGGCTTGTTCCAGGGCCTCAATGATCACCTTCCGGTCGATCCCTTTGTCCTTCCCCACCTGGTCAATCACATAATTGAGGTTGGTTGGCATGGCTGACTTCTCCTTCTTAAAACTCCAAAACTAAATTAGCTTTTGCAATATTCTGAAAAGGGATGTGAACGACTTTTCCATCCGCATCGATCTCAATCCCCTCATGGATCACCTTTAGCAATCTTCCCTTAAACTGCCGTTGATTTCCGACGGGCTCAACGGTCTTCACCTTGATCAGGCGATTCTGATATTTCAAAAAATCTCTTTCGCTCTTTAGGGGCCGGGTCAACCCGGGAGAAGAGACCTCTAAGGTATAAGGGGTGTCGATAGAATTCTCCACATCTAACATCCTTCCCACTTCCCGGTTGATCCGGGCGCAATCGTCGAGCGTGATCCCGCCCTCTTTATCGATATAAAGGCGCAGGATCCATCCTCTTGCCTCTCTGCGGTATTCGAGATCCACATATTCCAACCCCTCGCTGGAAAGGATGGGGTGAATGATTTTTCTCGACCGCTCAATGATCTCCTCTGACATCCTGCCTTCCTTTAAGAGAAGCGGTCTAAAAAAAAAGCGGGCCAATAGCCCGCTTTTTCAGCAGACCCGAATCTCTAAGAAATGTATACTACAATTTTACCATAAATGCAAGAGAATATTTTTAACGGAGGTCCCCGTTCTGAGGTCCTTCAGTGAGGGTCAACCCTCTCTTTTAAGAAATGAGGGTTGCTCCATCCCTGAGCTACGAAGGGTTTCCACCTCTCTGCTCAATTTTTCAATCATCTTCTCATTTTGGCGAAGGGCCTTTTTGAGTTGAAAGCGCTGGTAAAGGTCGCCGATTCCCCCGATCAACACCCCCAAGAAAACCGAACAGAGGATGATTAAAAAAAGAGGTAGTTTAGGAACCTCCCAGATACGGTCTTGGATCGGATAAAGTCCAAAACGGAGGACGACCTCTTCCCTATTCTGAAGAGAGAAGAGAATGACAAGGATGAAGATGATCATGATCAGAAGCGTTTTTACCCATTTCACTTTTTCCCCCCCCCTTTCCGCCTCGTTCTTTTCTTCAGATGATCGATAAAGGCAGAACGAAGTCTCTGGTAAGTATTGACAAGATGCTCCGGAACGATTTTCGTCTCCCCCAGGACCGGCATGAAGTTGGTATCTCCTGCCCAGCGGGGAACAATATGAAAATGGAGATGGTCCTCGCCGGCTCCCCCGACCTTTCCGATATTGACGCCGATATTGAACCCGTGAGGAGAGAGGGAACTCTTTAATAACCGGATGGACACCTTTAAGAGGTCAAAGAGCTCTTTCGATTCGAGAGGATTTAAGTCCTCCAGGTCGGTGCAGTGCCGGTGGGGGACAACCATCAGATGGCCGTTGTTGTAAGGATATCTGTTCATCATGACAAAGGCATGCTTTCCCCGGCACAGGATGAGATTCTCCCTGTCCTTTCCTTGCTTCGGTTTCATGCAGAAGAGACACCCCATTCCTTTATCCTTCAAAATGTAATCCATTCTCCAAGGAGCCCAAAGATATCTCATGGTTTCTCCTTCTTCAATGTTGTCAAATCCTTTTATCCCGTTTTTTTCCGAAAAACCGGAGGTGGAGATAGACGGATTGGTCGCAAGGAAATGTATCCATGAAATTTTATGATGAAAATTCCTGATTGAGGTAGAGATAATCCTTCCATGAAGTGGGAGTTTCATCGATCCCAAGACTCTTGGTCAATAGAGGGATCCAGATCGGGGCCTTCGGTTTTCTGATCAAGGGCATCCCCGCCTCCTCAGGCGTTCTCCCTCCCTTCCTCAGGTTACACGGAGTGCAACAGGTCACTACATTGGTCCATTCAGTCTGTCCCCCTTTGGAGCGGGGGACCACATGATCATAGGTCAACTCTTTATGCTCGAAGGGGGTCCCGCAATATTGACAGACCCCTCTATCCCGAACATATAGATTCTGTCTGGAAAATTTGACAATGGGTGTTTTCCTCCCAATAAACCGGTTTAAACGGAGGACAGCCGGGAGGGGGATGGAAACACAGATTCCTCTGATCGCTCGTTCATATTCTTCGATCACTTCCACCTTGCCGAGCATGACCATGATGATTGCTTTTTTCCAGGTCACCACTCTCAAAGGCTCAAAAGTTGAGTTGAGTAGTAATGTCCATTCCATCGATGATGCGGATAGCCTATCCTTCCTGTTGAATTTTAAGGTTAAATAACGACTTTCGAGCTGGTTGTCAAGCATTTTTTCAAACTTCAAATTCCGATTCAGAAACCGTCATTGCGAGGTATCCGAGGCAATCTTGTTTTTTTCAATGAGATTGCCTCGCCTGCGTGCTATAACGCCGCTTCGGCGTGCAGGCACGCACCCTGGAGGCGCTCGCAATAACTGGATAGGAAATAGGAAGCATCTGAAGTGACTCTTTTTCAAAAAATGAACAATCCGTGTCACTCTTGGAAGGAGAATCCAAAATATTTTATTTTGAATTATTGATATTGTTATATTATTTCAATGGATTACTTTATTATTTAAATTTGGCAATAATTTTGCAGTAATTTTATGATTATCCATTCAATAGCTTCTGTTTGAAGAGGTCCGGGTAGATGCTGAGAATAGTCATGGAAGCAACGCTGGCCAAGCTTTATTTGTTAAGAATCCACCTTGTGATGAGCAAGTTATTCATGGCCAAAATCATTTCAGTCTGGATGATGAAGACTCTCCGCTAGTCTTTACCCTTCCATCATGGGATTGCTGTCCGGTATCTTGGAGTGATTGACAAAGGTATTCACTTTTGATACGATTTTTAAAAAAGGAGGAACCTATGAAAAAATATAATAAGGCGTTTTTAATCTTTCTGGTTTCCGTAATGATGGCAGGGGGTATTCATGCGAACGCATTTGCCTGGGATAATTGGAACTCGAACGATCCCATCACGGATGAATGGAAGATGTTCGATATCATCATTGCAAGGCCAATGGGAATTGTTGCCGGTATTCTCGGGACCGGCATTTTCATTCTCGCCCTCCCTTATACCATCCCAACAGGAGGGGTAGACGAAGCGGCTGATACTTTTATTAAGAGACCGTTTAAATTTACCTTTACTCGTAAGTGCCCCGATGAAGATATGTAGGGTTAAATCGTTTACCCCGTTAGAAATAATGCCCCGCTGGGATTTCTAACGGGGTTTACCAGATCTCTCTAGCTTTTATCTCATCTTTTAATTTTCGATGGCAAAAAGGACAGGGTTTGCCTTCCTTGATGAGCATCTCCTTCATCATCTCGACCAGTTCTTCATCTTCGAGGATCTGTTTGACGATATGGGGGTGGGGTTTCCTGTCAAATTGTCGGTATGGAAAGCTACTTCTGCCACTCATCGTTCTGCTCCTTTAATGCCAATTATAATCCCTCTTTCTTTTTTTGACAAGGAGATTCAGAAAAGTAAGAAATAACGAGATTCAGTTTGTAAGGGATAACAGGAAATCCTTCAGGCGCTCTAGATCTTCAGGAGAAATATCAATCAGCTTCAAACCCGTCCGATAATCTCCCCAATTCATATCCAGGTGGATGTCAATCCACATGACCTCTCCTGTCATCTCGATGGTATTCATACTAGAACCGGAGTGGAAGAAGAGTCTCAGGCTGAGCTGCTGGCCCATCTCCATCTTTTCCGGAAGGTAAATCAATAATCCCCCTTCGCTCGCATTGAGTGCCCGGCCGGTATGAATAACGGTTGATTGGACCCGGTGATACTCGATGGGCAGGTCGATCGAAAAACGTGGATACTTCCTTCTTTCGATGTTAACAATCCCAATGCGAGGCTTCCCTTCCTTTGGCGATGTCATCCGCTCCCCCCCTCCCCTTAACGGTAATTTCGTTGGGTCTCCTCCGGATGGAATTGACCATTCAAGACCTGTTTCAATTTCCAATACTCATGATTCAGAACCTGAATGAATCTCAAGCCATACTGGTACCCCTCCCAATCCTCTTCCCAATGGAGGTCTTTCCAGATGATTTCGGCCAGAACCTCGAAATGGGTCAATTCGAAGCCCTTCGGGAATAAGACGGCGATATTTAATTTTGCCCCAATGGGGATACTTTTCACGGATTGGACAAGGAGGCCGGATTCGCTCGCATTGACCACTAATCCTCCGTGAGCATAAGACGCATCCATGACACGGTATTCAATGGGTAAGTCCAGCATCTTTCTCTGGGACCTTCTCCTATCTTCCATGGAATTCGACTTCTCCATTTAACGCCTCCGGCTTGACTGTCATGATTGAATAATCATTCCTTTTTCTGCAGGATTAAGGCCGGGCAAGAGTTTTGGGCAGAAGCCCTCAAAAGGGCAATGACGACATTGGGGTCCGGTCGGAAAACAATGCCCTCCTTCCTCCTCCTTTCCCCCTAATCGGCTCATCGGCTCCTCGATCTTTCCCGGATCATCAGGGAAAGCAGTTTTTGCAAAGGATTGAAGCTTCAGGTCACCCATCGAATTTTTCCCCTGATAATAATCGAATAGCGGATTGACAATTCCTAAACGGGAGGCCACCCGGTAAAGACCTTCACTGATATCAATGTCCATATTTAAAAATTTGACGTTGATCCCTGGAATCCTTTCACGGATGGAACGGATGGCACGACGGCTGTTCCTATCGGTCATGTGAGGGATGATACGAATCAACCGATCCAATTCGGATGGGTCCCATTCATTTTTCTCAAGAATTCGATGTGACACTTCTCGAAGTTTGGGAATGGCCCTGAAGTATAAGTCTCTCCAGGCTTCTCCCGAAAAGAAAAGCGTCCCTTCCATGGGAGGGACCTCCTCAAGGAGCAGATCGGCTCGGAGGGAGAGCTTGTATACTTTCCGGGTATTTTCCAATGGGGTCTCTGAGGGATGCGTTTGATTGAAACGGGCATAGATCAACAGGGTGAATAAAGAGTGGTAGGCTCCCTCAAAACCGACCTCTTTTTGGACATTTTCGAACCAAACCTCAAATGGATCCGGATTGATTTGCTCATAGGCAACAATGGCTTTCTTGAAGTCTTCCATCCAGGGGTAGAGGATCGTTTCCTCTTTCCCTTCTTTTTCGATAGCCAC
Source organism: Deltaproteobacteria bacterium RBG_16_49_23 (assembly GCA_001798855.1). Lineage (GTDB taxonomy): Bacteria > Desulfobacterota > BSN033 > BSN033 > UBA1163 > RBG-16-49-23. Next base: position 23,635 of record MGQQ01000068.1, read on the forward strand.
AGGACGTTCTTCTATAACTTGATCTCCTTCTTCGGATAAGGAGAGGTCCGGTTCAGTCTGCAGGATATCTCCGATTCTGGTTTCCAAAAGGGCCTCCAGATGGAGTTCTTCCTCCCCGGGGCCTCCCTCCTCCCTTTCAATCAAAGCCCGTATGACGTCTGGAGCGGCCTTTTCCTCCGGCTCAATTTCGCCTCCCTCTTCTGTTGTCGCCGGCTCCTTCTCCTGTTGATTGACCTCTTCCAAGAGACTCAGGGTTAATGCTTCTCCACCGCTTCTTATTTCTTCCTCTTTTTTTAAGGCAAGCTCATGAGTCTCCGGCAGTGAGATTTCTTGTGAAGTCTTTCCTGCGCTCTCTTCCTCTGACTTCTCTTCTCCTATTTCGGAGACAAGAGAGATCTGAGGCTCAAGAGGGGGCAGGATCTCTCCGGATATTTCCGCCACACGAAAGGAAGCGTCTTTTTTCTCAACCTCATATCTCTTGATCTCTACCCATTCCTTCTTATCCCTCCTATCCATCGTTTGGAAAAGGTTTCCTGAAGCGTTCTTAAAGGCAATGGTAATTTTATGGATAGGAATATCCCCTTCGAAAATCACTTTAAAGGGAGAGGACTCATCCGGTCGAAGAGGATTGATAGGAAGAGGGATTTCTTCGAAGGTGATCAACTCCTCAAATTCATCAAAGAGCTGAACCAGCGACCAGATATTGTGAAGCTCTTCGTTGGATATGTTTTTAACCCTTCCGGACACCTGCCATGCTCCGCCAGGCGACTTCCTGAGGCTGGATGACTTCAATTCCAACCGGCAGGGTTCTTCCGTCATGAAGTCGAGAAAGATGGGAGAGAGATTCCTCTTCCTCTCCACTGAGACAAAGGCCCCGGATGATTTAAAAGCAAGGGCCAACAGCTCTGCTTTTTTAGACGGGAGGTCTTTTTTAACGACAATGGGACAGCGGTCGGCAATCTTTTTCATCAGGCGCAGAGGGATCCCATAATTTTCTGAGACCTCCCTGCAGAAACGGGTTTTTTCCTCTTCAGTGTTTCCCCCGATGCTATGGAGGATGACCCGATAACTTTCTTTTCTGGGATCAATGGTAGACATCATGCCTTTTCAGTGAATATAAATTAAAGAGCGGTCTCGGATTTTTTTAAAACGAAAATGAGACATCCTCGCCTTCAGGGATATCTAAAACATCTCTATTCTTAATAATTTTTTTAAAAAGTTCAAGAGATTTTTCTTTTTTTAAAAAGAAGGGGGGAGAAGGAAGATGGGATAGTGAGGAGGATGGGTGGAAAGAGTTGATGATCCGGGGGGTCTATCTTCATTTTCCAATTTCCTTCAACAAATTCATCAATCTGACCAATTCGTTCTCTTCGATGTGGACGAATTGCAACCCGTAACGATACTCTCCCCAACTCTCTTTTGCGGCCAGATCAGCCCAAACGACTTTGGCGACGGCTTTGATCGTGCTGAATTCCAATCCCTGAACATAAAGGATTTCGATTTTTAATACGACTCCGATCTCCATCCTTTGAGGAAGGTAGACGAGTAATCCTCCTTCGCTCACATTGGCGACCATCCCTCCATAAGTCTCTTTATCTTCAACCCGGGTAAAGTCGAGAGGGAATTCAACGCTATATCTTGGGTACCGTCTCTTTTCAACGGAAAGGACACCTAATTTTCTCTCAGTGGTCGCCCGTTTATTCATATCCATTTACTATAAATAAGATGCATTAAAAATGCCATATCTTCGTTTTTTATTTTTTAGATTGAGTTGCTCAATTATTGACCACCGGAATGCTCATTTTTGAGCTAATTGGGTCAAATAAGATTGCGCAAAAATAATACCAGTTTTTTGAAATATTAATTATTCTCCTTAAAGAATTACAAAGTGTCGATTATTCATATCAAGATGGTATTAATAATAATAATAGGTTAATTGCCATTTGGGGGTTAGATATTTTTTTTAGCCCCTATGAAATTTTTTCACTGCTTAATCCACTCCGGCTTTGCTTTATAGAGCTCTGCTTCTTCAGGTATCTTTTTTTCAAGAGTCACCTTTGCCTCTTCAATTTGATTTTTATACTGATCCATCTCCTGCTTCACCTGTTCTCTTTCCCTCCTTAGCTGGTTTCTTTCGGCAGAACTCTTTGAATCATTAAACTTTTCTGTCAATTCATTATATTTTATTCTTGTCTGTTCGATCTTCTCCTGGGCGGACCTCAATCTTCTTTTCCAATCCTCCACCCTGTTCTTCCAGTATTCTTCGTTTCTGCCCACCAGGTCTTTATAGGTATCTCCCTTGGTTTTCGGAGATGGATCAACCTCTATTTTTTCTTCAAGTACTCCAATCTTTTCAGTTTTAGGCATATGTTTTTCAGGGATTTTCGTCACATCATCTGTAAAGTGGACCACTCCTTTATCATCGACCCATTTATAAACCTGGGCAAACCCCGGAGTTGAAATAAAAATGGATAGAATGATAAGGAGAAATATCTTCATAATAACTTATGATGAGCAATTACTATGCCAAAAATGGTTTGTAATTTGATTTCTTATTTTTTACCAGTTATAATAAACAAGCCGGTGCATCAAACCATATCACCTCCTTGTTTCACCCCCATTTGATGCATTGGTTGGGATCAGTTAAAGCCCTCCTCTAACTGATCCCTTTTTGTTTACCCAATGGTTTTAAGTAGTTAAATTTACTTTCAACATTTTTTGTTTATACCCTGTTGATAACTTAATATTTTAGGATTCAAAATGGCGTATCTTTCATTTTTTTCACCTTTTGCCTAATCTTTAATCAATAAAAAGTATTGTTTTTACAATGTCTTATAAGGTTTTTAGCCACCTATTCCTATCCATATCCTCCCCGATTTAAGGTTAAACACAAACCATAATCCTAATTTCGATTTGACTCACTTCATTTATAAACATGGGAGGACCAAGGATTGAATAATAACTTACAGGATTTAAAGGATAAGAGTCAAGGTTTTTTGAGGACTTGAAGGGAATCTCATCGGCTTTTATGAACCGGATTAAAGTATTCACGGATGCTTCCTAAAACGATATGAGGGATATCTTCCTTTTTTTTCACCTTAAAAATATTGATATTCTTCCTCTTCTCCACCGCCTTTTCAAACCGTGAAGCATAAGGATTTTCTCCGATATGGACCGCTGTAACCCTGTTCTGGATCTTCCCGAAGAATCCGATCAGGGTTTCCAGGTTGGTAATCTTCATATCCGTGATAATGAAAAGATCCAGCTCCTTTCTTCCCTTAATCAGGGGCATGATATCTTCCAGGTCCAATGCCGTTCCGCCTCCAAAATATCTGCAGAGCACACGGTAGACTTCTTCGCGTTTATCGGTATAATCGAGAACATCTCGTCCACCCATTGGGGCATCGCTAAAATTATAGACCGCCACTTTTGAATCGTTCCTCAGATAGGCATTGGTTGCGCAGGCGGCCCCCAAGACTGCATAGGAAAGGTTTTTCCGGGGATTGATCATACTTCCCGATGAATCGATGATGATCAGACAGTCCGGCGTCCCGTCGATTTTCCCCCGGCCTTTTCCTTCTTTCTTCTTCCAGACCTGTGTGATTCCTGGCATGATTTTCCCAAAACTTGTCCAGATATCGATGTCCTGAAAGGGCGATCCGATCTCCCAGGGTGAATGGGAATGGGGATGGAGAGTTCCTGTCTCTTCGATGGGAACTTTCTTTAATGGAATAGAATAATTTTCAGCCAGTTTCATATAGAAGAGGACATCGGAATCGATGGGAGCCCCCCTCCCCCTACCCATTCCGCCTTCAATTCCATAACCCATTTCCTTCAGCTCTTTGGAGAAGTCATCCACGACCTCTTTGAAGTCTGAAAGCCCCATGGTCTTTTGAGCATAATCCCTTAGCCCCTCGTCGATCTCTTCATAGGAGTAATGATTCAGATCATGCTCTCCCTGAGGGTTGGACTCCCCTTTCCCACCTCTGGCCTCCTGTTCCTTCTGTTCCAGGAGGAGAAGAGGTTTAAGGGAGCGGGCAAACTTCCGGATGCTTTCAGACCACCTGGAGCGATCCAGATAGGGAATCCTCGCAAGCCTTCGGACGACCTCCTCGTTGCCTTTTTCGCCCTTTTTAGACGGAGCGACGCCCAGATCGATTCCCCAGATCCTCTGATAGAGAGAAGCAATCACCGCCTCAACGTTCCCCTTCTTAATATTTCGATGTAATTCCGGGATCTCCGTTGCCCTTTTTTTAACGCAATGGGTATCGGCAATCACGTCGATAAAGTAGTTGGCTACCTGCTTGGCCGACTCCTTATCCCCCATCACCTTTTTGGCTTCCGCATAGAGCATGAGGTGGGTATGGAAATCCCAGGGGCAGAAGGTGTAGTGAGTAATTCCGTGATCGAGTAAAGCCTCCACCAGATTATCCTCCGCCATCTTACCCTTCATGCTGGAGAGAAAGAGCGGGTTGAGGGTCATCTGTTTCCCTTTCATCTCCAATCCAACCCTAACTTCCGCGGAGTCATCCTTCTCATTTTCTTCATCAAAAGAATCGGAGACCTTCCCGACCTTCGGGATGGGGATCTCAGGGTAGAGATGTTTTCTTTTCAACCGGGGCCAGATTTCTTCGATGAGGGCCTGTAGCTCTTTTTCTTCCATGGATCACCTAATAATAGTGGTTGGGATAGCGGACCTTTCCGGGATAGACGAGTTTGTCTCTTTCATAGACTTTCCCTTCAACGATATTTCCCAGTCCTCTCACCCTTCCTTCGACATAGATCTCGCCCCCCATCATCCACTCCCCTGTATGGAGGCCGATGTTCTTCTTCACCCGTATCTTTCCGGACCTCATCCCTGCCCCGGTCCAGTTCTTTGCGTTTCCCTCGACCTCCAGTTCTCCGCCTTCGAGGCCAATACCGGTGAAATCGCCCGTATCCCCCTCGACCATCAGCCGCTTTCCTTTGGGCAACCGGAAACCGACAAGATTGATCTCCGTCTTGAGCTCCGAGAGTTTCAGAACGATCTCCTCTTCTTTTGCATAATTACACAATGCGGAGATATAGATGCCCGCCGGTCCCGGAATGAGATAGGGAATCCTCTGGGTATTCTCGAGGGCAAAGCAGAAATCCTCAATATCCTCCGCTGAATAATCGATCTCCTTAATATATTTTTCCGCCACCTCGTAGGCTTTGATGATGGTGTTATACTGAACCATCCAGACCAGCTCTTTGGCCTCTTCTTCCAGAAGTCTCTCATACCCCAGGCGAATCTGGTTCATCACTACTTCAGTGGTCTGGACGATCTGGTCCAGAGGGATTTCCTCCCGTTTAAATTGGAAAGACCTGAATTCCTCAAATGGGTTGAGGGTCGCCTCAGGCTTTTGCTGAAGAGGCTCCAGAGTCTTCTTCTTTGAGCAAGCGTTCTTCATCAATGACTTCTTCTATGATGAATGTCTTTCTTGATCTCGGTGTAAATCGGATGATCCCCCTCTAAAGGCTCCAGGGATTCGCCCTGAAAGATTTTCGATCCCAGAGCGAGCGCATCCTTAATATGATCGCTCTGCTCCCGGTATCTCTGGGAAACAGTCTTCACCGCTTCCTTGGCGAGGAAGATCTGGAAGGGATCGTCCCGTTTTGCCTTTTCTTTTTGAGAGAGGATTTCATCCTTCCACTGGATCCGGTGAGAAAGGGCAAAAGGCATGACCGCCTTCACATGTTCGATATCGATTTCGGAGTCTCCCAATAACCATGCCAGTCCCTGGGCAAAAAGCTTGATGGACGTCGGAAGGCGATTCGAAGCGCAATTTTTAATCTGACGGCAGAGATATCCTGTATAATGACAGCCCTCCTCACAGTTTTCTACGATCCTTTTCTGCCCGTAACGATCGCAGAAGGAGAGTTCTGCCAGGAGCATCCTTTCAAAAGCGCTGGCATCCTGATCCAGATCGAGCTTCCCCATTTCGGTTCGAATCCGGTCACGGTCCTCCCTCCGGAGGGGCTTCACTCCCAGTGTCTCCTGGACGTATTCGCCAAAAGCGTTACAGATCTCCTCCAGCTTCGGGATCTTCCTCTCATAAGCGACCTTCGATTTCAGGACACGATAGAGTTCCTTCTCATATTTGGGATGTCTTAGAACCCGGTCCTTTCCCCGGGATTTCCCGATGAGAAAGGAGAGATTGGCCCCCGGGTATCTCGATTCCACAATCACATCGAACCGGTCGACGAGGGGGGCGATGATCGAGTTGGTCCCTCCATCCTGATAATTGGCGGTGGCAAAGAGGCAGTATTCGTCGTTGATGATCATCTCGTTCAGGTATTCCCAGTTGCCCCGGTCCACTCCGTCGAGAATCATGCTCTGTTTCGTCTCAGGGAGACGGTTAATTTCATCCACGATCTTGACCGGCACCTGGGAGAAATTGGTCCACACCACATCTTCCTCTCCCCGGTTCAATTTTCCAAGGTCCGGCCTGCCGATGATCTTTTCCTCGGTCTGTTCGGGATGCCCTGAAACCTCACTCCCCCAGATCACCCCTAACGGGAATTGGTACATCAACGAACAGACAAATTCAGCGGAGGTCGTTTTCCCCATCCCTGGTTCTCCGATGACCAGTTCCTTTCCTTTGGTCAGGCCGGTCAGCACGCTTAAGAGGATGGCTGAGTTATAGGATTCGCCTTTGATTTCAATATCCGGTCTATTGAAGTAAAGATGATCGCTGATGAACCGGTAGATGGCCATCACCTGTTTCTGATATCCGTTCTTTTCCACGACCGACACCTTTCTATCTTTAATTTAACACTATTTTATTTTAACACGGCCTACACTTTAAAGACAAGGCGGGGGGAAAGGGGAAGAAAAATCTCCTCCCTTTGAAAAAGGGAGGTTGGGAGGGATTTTATAGAGATGATTTCAAACCGCTTACTTGCTACAATTTGTTAAACGTTCGTTTCAAAGATTTCTGCTTGCCCTTCTGAAGCAAGGGCCTGGCGTGCGGCATGACTGAGTTGACGGTCAAAACGGTGATCGGGCGCATAGACGCGGCAGATGGCCACCCTGGCCGGAATATACTGGAACAACCTCCTCAAGGGTTCCCTTGAAATCCTTTGGTTCCCCGGGTCGTAGATCAGTAAGGCCGACCCTTCTGTCTCATGCCAGGGGTTGAGAGGCCTGGGGTCGTGATGGGCCATGTCAACATGGAATTCGATCTTTTTCAACTTCCTGGGCAAAAAGGCCTCGATTCTCTTTTTCACTTCTTTGGGGGTTAGAAAGACCGGTCTTCCGATCTCCATTTCCTTGAGGGTCAGTTTTTCCTCAAAAACACTGCTCCATCTCAACTTCCTTGAGAGGACCTCTCCCCATTTTTCACCCAGCCGTTTTTCCTTCGATGAAAGGGATTTCTTCCATTCCATCACTTTCTCCATCAGGAACCAATCGGTCAAGCTGAGATATTGTTCTATCTCTTTGAGTGGATGATAGGGGCAGAGGATCTCCATCGTCTCCTTAAAGATCTCCTGAAGTTGAAGGTCGATGGAGCGTGTTGTCCGGTGGTAATAAACATTGGAGTAGAGGTAAAGCCGCGCATTGAGGAACATGGCCAGTGCGTCCATCCCTCTTTTATCCAGGGCCAGTCCCTCTCTGCGGAAGGAGGTATAATAGAGGAGACGCCTCCAATCGATAGGGCCGATGGAAACGCCCGTCATATAAGCATCCCGAAGGACATAGTCGATATTATCAAAGGTAAAGATTCCACGGAAGAGTTGCTGGAGGAAGACAAGCCACTTTGGATGTCTTCGCCTCTCCCTGTGGAGCGGCCTTTTGATGAGAAAAGCCACCTGCTCCGGGTCGAGCGACTCCGATCTTCCGAAGGAGCCTCCGGCGCTCCTTCGGATTCCCCTCAGGATGGGAGAAACCTTTTCTCGGATGATATGCTGTCCGATCCCCTCGTGATTCGTCTGAAAGCGGGATAGATATTGTTCATCAAAAAAATGGCAGAAGGGGCCATGACCGACATCATGGAGGAGCCCGGCCATTCTCAGAAGCTCTTCGATATAGGAAAAGGATGGAAGTTCCGATTTAAAGAGATCGAAGAGGGAGGGATAGAGTTGTTCTGAAAAGACCCCTGCCACATGCATTGTTCCCAGGGAGTGCTGAAAGCGTGTATGTTCTGCGGAGGGAAAGACCCAGCGGGCGCTTTGAAGTTGAAAGATCCGGCGGAGCCGCTGAACATAAGGGGAATCGATTACATCCCTTTCGGTCTTCTCCCCTTCGATGCGGTCGGTCATGACGATATAGTGATAGATGGGATCGGCGATCAATCCGGTTCCCTGACTCTCAGCCGCACCTTTCATTTCTTTGATGCCTGTCTTCATCACTCCTCTTGAGAGGAACTGTCTTTCTTCCCTCCTGGATTGACAAATTTAACTTTTCCGGAGGCTACCTCTCTCAGGGCATTCACAATGTGCCGGTTATCCGTCTCTACCAGGGGTTTTGCCCCTTTCAGCAGCATCTTGGCCCTTCTCGAAGTCAGCATCACCAGCTCAAACCGGCTTTCCACATTTTTCAAGCAGTCTTCCACTGTCACTCTTGCCATGATTCATCTCCTTTCGGCATCTCTCTGTAAGGATGAGCGCTTTCAATTTCTCAACGGCCTCCTCAATCCTCTCATTGACGATGATATGATGGTACCAGTGTGATTCCTCAATGTCCCTCTTCGCATGGGCCAGACGGAACTGAATCCTTTCAAGCGAATCGAGACCCCTGCCCTTTAATCGTTCTTCGAGGGCGTCTATGGAAGGCGGAAGAAGGAAGATCAATACGGCATGGTCCAGCTTCTCTTTTGCCTTCTTTGCTCCCTGGGTATCGATATCGAGAATCAGATCCACCCCTTCTGATTTCAGGGCTTCGATATCCACCCGGGCTGTTCCATAACAGTGCCCCAATACTTCAGCCCACTCTAAAAATTGCTCCTTCTCAATCATCTCCCTGAAAGCATCAGGGGAGATAAAATGATAATCCACTCCCTCCTGCTCGCCGGTCCTGGGAGGCCGGGTTGTGTAGGAGACAGAGAAGCGAAGGCCGTGCAATAATTCCATTACCCGCTTCACCAGAGTGGTTTTCCCTGTTCCTGAAGGTGCGGAGATGATGAAGATGAGGCCCCTTCCTCTTTGATCCTCCTGGCTTTGAATTTCCATTCCAGTCCCGAAGATAAGGCTTCCAATTTCTTTGAGCGATTCTTTTAAAAATTGTAATCGCCCCGGCTTTTCCGGGACGTAAAAAAGATGCGTCCGTGTGAGGAACGAGAGGCCAAAATCCTCGCCCCCTGAAGGGTGCGGCTACAGTTCACAAAAATATCGCCCAATTTGGGTTTCAGTCATTTGACTACCCGACTACTCAATATTCTGCACTTGCTCCCGGATCTTTTCCAATTCACTTTTGATCTCCACCACCTTCTGGGAAATCTCTGCATCATTGACCTTTGCGCTTACGGTATTGACTTCACGATGGATCTCCTGAAGCAAAAAATCCATCTTCCTGCCGACAGACTCTTTCCCATTCATGAGCAGGGCAAACTGGCTGAGATGACTCTCCGCCCTTACAATCTCTTCAGTGATATCTGTCCGTTCCGCAAGCATGGCCATCTCCTGCTGAAACCGGTAAGGGTCCACCTCAATCCCGCCCAGGAGAGATTGAAGCTTCTCCCGGAAGCGAACCCGGTAAACCTCAAAGTGTGAAGAGAACTGGCATTTGATCTCTTTCAGCTCCTGGGTGATGCGCTCCAGCCGTTTTTGAATATCCTTTGCAAGTGTGTCTCCTTCTGAGGATTTCATCTCGTCCATTTCCTGCAAAGATTGTTTCAGAATCGAGGCAATCTCCTGCCAGTAGGGTTCAATATCTCCGGGCTCTTCCTTGACGGAGATCAGATCCTTTGCTCCCGCCAGCAAATCTAAAGTGATCTCACCTTTGATCTGAAACTTATCCTTCAAGGAGAGGAGGGCCTGAAAATACTGCTCGGCGAGGTTGGAATCCACCTGGAGTTGAACCTTCTCGCCTCCCAAGGCATCCAGTTTAACGGAGACATCGATTCTTCCTCTTGACACCTGCGACCGGATCATCTCTTTGATCCGGCTTTCAAAGGCGGCCAGACGTTTAGGGAGTCTGATGTTGATATCGCTGTACCGGTGGTTGACAGAGCGCGATTCGACAAGCGCTTTCCCCAGACTGCTCTCCCCTTCCCCTCTTCCATAACCTGTCATCGATTTCAGCATGAATGATCTTCCCCTTCCTTTAAATTTTCCATATATCCCTTTCTGAAACGGTTGAAGAGCTGGAGGGTTTCCTCCTGACGATAGTCAGGATAAGTCCAATCCAGTGGCTGAAATGACTTGTTCCGGTAAATAAGCGTCATATCCGCATAGATGCCCTTGCTGAGATAGGGCCGGTGCGTATAGGCTTTTGTCGTGGCGAGGATGACGTGTTCCATGCAGAGATATCCTGGATCGATATTGATCCGGCGATTCTTTCCGGTGGCGGCATACTTTTCCTCCAGACGGTTGGTGGCCAGTTTTATGCCGGGAAGAGAGTCCCGTGAAATGAGTTGTTTGAAAGTGATGAAGTGACGGAACAGGTTCTCTCCTATCTCTTTCGTGTAATATTGAGTGAAATTGAATGAAATCCTCTGGCTGATGAAATCTATCTCCCCAAAATCTTTTTGCAGGTCCTGGATTCCTTGATGGAGGATATCCTCCTCCTTAACTATCAGACTCATAAAAAGTTTGGTGGGGCCGGGTTCCCTGGCTCTGCCCATCCTTTTAGTCCTCTTTCATTAAATAGATAAAAAATTCCTTATTCCCTTTTGGACCGGGCAGTGAAGATTCGATCACGCCAAGAACCTTCAATCCCAGATTGCGGCAAAACCCGGAAATCCTATCGATCACTTTTTGATGGAGGGTTCCATCTCTCACCACTCCCCCTTTTCCCACTTCGCCCTTGCCCACTTCAAACTGGGGCTTGATGAGGCTGAGGAGGGCCCCCCTCTTTTTCAGAAATCCGAGAAGATGTGGAAGAAATTTCTCGATGGAGATGAATGAGGTGTCGATGAGGATCAGGTCCACCTCCTCGCTCACCTCTTCCCTTTTCAGATATCGGATATTTCTCCTTTCTAAATTGACGACCCTCGGGTCTTTTCGTAATCTCCAGGCCAACTGGCCATAACCGACATCTACGGCGTAAACCTTCCTGGCTCCTCCCTGAAGAATGCAGTCCGTGAACCCGCCTGTGGATGCGCCCACATCCATGACCACCATTCCCCTTGGATCGATTTCAAAGGTATTGAGCGCGCCTTCGAGTTTCTGACCCCCGCGGCTCACATAAGGATGGTCTTCTCCTCGAATCTCTATCCGGGCTTCCTCGGTCACCCGGACTCCGGGCTTGTCAATCATCGTCCCATCGACAAGAACCCTTCCCTCCATGATACACGTCCTCGCCCTTTCACGGCTTTGAACAAGGCCTTTCTCTATTAGAAGCCTGTCGAGCCTCTCCCGTCTTGCCGTCTTGCCTTTGAGGACAACTGCAGGGCCGATCATTCTTCCGCCCTATTGGGTGCGCCTGACCCCGCATCAAGGTGCAATTCGTTACTTGGGATGGTTCGGCGGATCGACCATGAAGGGGATGACCTGAGTCGAATGGGCCGAGGACGATCTCCCTTCCTCAGCCATCTCCCTCGCTCCTCTGAATATCCCGTTTTCATCGATCCCGACCTGCTCTCTAAGAACAGTTTGAGGCCCATGTTCAACAAAAGAGTCGGAAATCCCCAGCCGTTTCACCGGAATGGATAAGAGGTTCTTCTCCTGAAAGAGCTCAAGAACCGCACTTCCAAAACCTCCCATCAGAACATTTTCCTCAACGGTGAGCACTTTCCCTGTTCTTTTTGCCCAGTGGCAAAGGAGATCCCCGTCAAGAGGCTTCAGAAAACGGCTGTTGATGATTGCAGCATCGATCCCGATCTCTTCCAGTCTCTGTGCGGCCCGGAGCGCGGGATAAACAGTCGAACCGATGGCCACGATAAGAATATCTTTGCCTTCCCTGAGCACTTCTCCTCGACCGATTTCCAATGATTTGAGGATATCGCTTCTCTTCGCACCCACGCCCTTTGACCTCGGATACCTCAAGGCAACGGGCCCTGGATGTTCAACCGCCGTTTTGATCATATGCCGGAACTCCTCTTCATCTTTGGGCGCCATGACAATTAGATTCGGAATGTGCCTCAGGTAAGAATAATCGAAAAGGCCGTGATGGGTCGGCCCATCCTCTCCCACAATCCCGCCCCTGTCCAGGGCAAAGACGACTGGAAGGTTTTGAAGACAGACATCCTGCTGAACCTGATCATAGGCTCTCTGCAGAAAGGTGGAGTAAATGGCCACCACCGGTTTCATTCCTTCGAGGGCAAGGCCGGCGGCAAAGGTGACCGCATGCTGTTCCGCAATTCCGATGTCATAGAACCGGTCAGGAAACCTTATCGCAAAATCTTCCAGACCCGTTCCGCTCTGCATGGCAGCCGTAACGGCGATGAGCTTTCTATTCTTCGCGGCCAATTTACAGAGCGTCTCTCCAAAGACCTCGGTGTAGGTGGGAACAGGGTTCGCCCCGCCAGGGTGGGGCCTCCTTTTGATCTCTCCGGTCTCGAGATCGAACGTCGGAACGCTATGGTAAAGGGAAGGATTCTTTTCGGCAGGGCCATACCCTTTCCCCTTCTTGGTGATCACATGGACGAGGAACGGACCCCGCAATTTATTAATGTTCTGGAAGGTCTCGATCAGATGATCAAGGCGGTGGCCATCAATCGGTCCGATATATTTCATGCCTAACTCCTCAAAGAGGAGTCCGGGGATCAACAGGCATTTGAGTGATTCCTCGGCCTTTTTAGCAAAACGGAGGGCTGATTTCCCAATGCTCGGTATGGTTTCGAGAAACTTATTCATCTCATCCCGAAAGCGGTTGACAAACTGCCCGGTCATCAACCGATTTAAATAAGAAGAAAGGGCGCCTACATTGTGCGAGATCGACATCTCATTGTCGTTCAGAATGACGATCAGATCCTGGTCGATGTGGCCTGCCTGATTAAGGCCCTCAAAGGCGAGTCCGGCAGTCATCGACCCATCTCCGATGATGGCAATCGGCCGTCCCTCGTCTCCCCGATGCCTCTTCGCTTCGGCCATGCCCAGAGCGGCTGAGATGGAAGTGCCGCTGTGGCCGGAATCGAAGGTGTCATAAGAGCTCTCATCCCTTTTTGGAAAACCGCTGATTCCTTCATACTGCCTCAGGGTATGGAAAGAGTCTCTTCTTCCGGTCAGCAGTTTATGCGTATAACTCTGGTGGCCTACGTCCCATATCAGTTTGTCCCTGGGGAGATCAAAGGCGTAGTGAAGGGCAATGGTCAACTCCACCACCCCGAGATTCGAGGCGAGGTGTCCGCCATTTTGGGAGACAGTGGAGAGGATTTTCCCTCTTATCTCCTCGCAGAGTTTCTCCAGTTCTTCCCTGTCCAGTTTCTTAACATCAATCGGGTGGTCGATCTGTTCCAGGTATTTCGTCATGGATCAATATTCCCTTAAAATAATGAATTGGGCAATCTCTCTGAGCGGCTCTACTTCAGGTCCAAAGGGTCGGAGGTCTTGGATTGCCGACTCCATCAATTCCTTTGCCGTTTTCTTCGATTCTTCGAGTCCCAGCAACGAGGGGTAGGTTGCCTTCTTTTTAGAAAAATCGCTTCCTGTATTTTTCCCAAGGAGTTCTGTCTTTCCCTCCACATTCAAAATATCATCGACAATCTGAAAGGCATGCCCGATTTTCTC
>MGQQ01000069.1 GCA_001798855.1 Deltaproteobacteria bacterium RBG_16_49_23
CCTGTTTATCGCATTTCCGGCACTGGATATTCCGGAATGCTTTGAGGGTGTGATTGGGATGCTTAATGGCTGCTATGGATGGAAACTGACGGCGGATGATGTGGCCGCCCTCGGGAAAAAGATCCTTAAGGTAGAGAGGGATTTTAATGAGCGAGCAGGGTTTTCCAATGTGGACGACCGGCTGCCGGAGTTTTTTAAAGAGGAGAAACTCCCTCCCCATAATCTAACCTTTTTAGTTCCCGATGTTGACCTGGACAAGGTCTTTAAGTTTTAGGTTTGCCCCCCATTATTCCCCTCTCCCCTGGCGCCTGCCTGCACGAAGCGTTTCGGCGAAGGCAGGGGAGAGGGCGGGGTGAGGGGGAACATAGAATATTCACCTCTGCTTGCCTTATCTCAAAGAGGTTTGGATGCAGGTTACTGTCAAATTACATGCCTCTCTCAGACCGTATGGAAGGAGCGATTCCAACGATGGTCTCTTTTCGCTGGAGATGGTGGAGAAAGCAACCCTTCGTGAGGTCATACGGGAACTGGGAATTCCTCCTGAAAAAGTGAGGATGATTTTACTCAATGGGAGGGGTGTTGATTCTGATAGCATTTTATCCAACGGCGACCGGATTGCTCTTTTTCCACCGGAGATGGCATTTAATATGTATGTCGCCATCTCCTTCCGGAGGGATTTAAATCATTGAGACCCAAGTTGAGTAGTTTTTTTTATACGGTTCCTCCGGCTTTTGTGTGGGTATATTCCCCTCTTAAAAGTAAGAGGGGGGGAGGGGGAGTTATTTTAGACTTTTACTGTCCGACGATGGAAGTAACCCGTAACCCCTCCTCACCTCCCCTTTAGTAAAGGGGGGGAATAAAGAAAGGACCCATAAAAACCGGAAGAAACAAATTTTAAGTGAGGCGAATTGATAACGGTTTATGTTAAGTTGATGGGAAGTCTTCTCCCTTATGGTTCTCCAGAACAGCCAGGGCTCATTGAAATTACCCTTAAGAATGGAGCCACGGTCCAGGAGGCCATTCAAGCGTTGGGGATACCCAAGGAAAGAGTCAAGCTGATCTTTGTTAATCACACGGGGGCCTTTTTAGATCAGCCGCTCAAAGAGGGAGACAGGATTTCTCTTTTTCCGGCAGAATATCCGGTTTTCACTGACTGGGAGGGATCTATTCTTAGTAAAGGATCCGGCGATGAGAGGATCAGGGAGGGAGAAATGAAAAAGTGGAAATGTTCAATTTGCGGCTATATCTATGATCCATCAAAAGGAGATCCTGAGAACGGGGTCAAGCCTGGAACAGCCTTTGAGGAAATCCCCGAAGACTGGGTTTGTCCCACGTGTGGAGCTACAAAGGATATTTTTGAATTGGATTAAAGCGTGGAAAAGGAGGAGAAGATGGATTTGATGGATGCGATTAAAGGGAGGCGGAGTATTCGGAAATATAAACCTGATCCTGTTCCGGAAGAAGTATTGAAGACCATCCTGGAGGCGGTGAGGTGGTCTCCCTCGTGGGCGAATACACAATGCTGGGAAGTGATCCTTGTAAAAGATCAAAAAATGAAGTCAGAGCTGGCAACTGTCCTCTCTAAAGGAAACCCGGCTCTCTCCTCAATAACCGATGCGCCTGTCGTGGCCGTCCTGTGCGGAAAAAAAGGAGTCTCCGGCTTTTACAAAGGACAGGCCGTAACGGTGAAAGGAGACTGGTTGATGTTCGATACGGGCCTTGCCATGCAGAGCCTCTGTCTGGCTGCCCATGGGTTGGGTCTGGGGACGGTGGTTGTGGGGTTGTTCGACCATAAAAAGGCAGAGGAGATATTGGGGGTTCCGCAGGATAGAGAAGTCGTTGCCATGACACCTCTTGGATACCCCGCAGCCCAAGGGGTGATACCCAAAAGGAAAGAAATTTCTGAATTTGTGTTTTATGATGGGTATAAGAAATAGAATAACCAATAATCAAATCCCAATAATTAAATAATGACCAAAATTATCAGCCCCTTACCCCATCCCTCTCCCCTCAGGGGAGAGGAGAAAGGTGAGGGGGAAGTTCATTTGTAGAGGATATGCAGGGAGATGATGACCAAGGAACAAGTTCTCCATTCGCTTGCCGTTCAAACAGAGTCAAAGTTGCTGATGGTGGTCATCGATGGGCTTGGGGGTCTGCCTGTGAGAGGTAAAACCGAGCTGGAAGCGGCCAAGATTTCGAATCTTGACCGATTGGCTTCGAAATCGATCTGCGGATTGATCGACCCCATTTCCTATGGAATCACACCCGGAAGTGGACCCTCCCACTTAGCCCTTTTCGGATACGATCCGGTTCGATATGAGATTGGGAGAGGGGTGATGGAGGCGCTGGGGATTGGCTTAAGTCTGACAAAGGATGACCTGACTGCAAGAGGTAATTTCGCCACGATCGACGGAAACGGGATCATCGTGGATCGCAGGGCAGGGAGGATATCGACCGAAAAAAATAATGAAGTCTGCCAATTTCTTCAGAGTAAAATCAGGGAAGTCAATGGAATTAAAGTTGCTATTTATCCCGGGAAAGAGCACCGCTTTGTGATTGTATTTCAGGGTGAGGGATTGAAAGATGATCTCACGGATGCCGATCCCCAGAAGGATGGAAAGAGGGCTAAGGAGACCGAGAATCTTACTGAAGAAGCTCAAAGAACAGCGGAGATTGTGAACGAGTATTTGAGAAGGGCGACGGAGGCGCTCAAACCATTCCATCCGGCCAATGCTGTCCTTCTCAGGGGATTTTCGAAGATTCCGGATATTTCATCGATGTCAGCGCGATTTAAACTCAAACCCGCAGCGATTGCGACCTATCCGATGTACAGGGGGCTGGCGAGACTGGTCGGGATGGAGATATTAGAGACAGGAGAGACCCTCCGGGATGAAGTGGAAACCCTGAAAAAATATTATGACCGATATGACTTCTTTTATATCCATTTTAAAAAGACCGATTCCGCAGGGGAGGATGGTCATTTTAAGATGAAGGTGAAGGCTCTGGAGGAGATCGACCGGGTTATCCCATCCCTCCTTAAATTGAAACCAGATGTGCTCGTCGTGACAGGGGACCATTCTACCCCGGCTCTTTTAAAGGGCCATAGCTGGCATCCCAATCCGATCCTTCTTAACTCAAAGTATGAACGGTTGGATAGGCTTCGACGCTTCACAGAAAGGGAATGTCAGAAGGGGCAATTAGGGAGATTTCCCGCATCAGAGGTTCTTCCCCTGATGCTGGCAAGCGGATTGAAGTTGAAGAAATTTGGAGCCTAAACGCTCGAAAAGCGCATAGCGAATGGGAAATGGAAAAATTTCATCATCTCTACGGTCCTGTTCCCTCCAGGCGTTTGGGAAGGTCCCTCGGGATCGATCTCGTCCCCCACAAGATCTGCACCTACGATTGCATCTACTGTCAGATTGGAAAGACAAGCCAGAGGACGCTTGATAGAAGAGAGTATGTTCCTGTTAAGGAAATTTTGGAAGAGGCCGAGCGCTTTCTAAAAGAAGAGACTTTTTCCATTGACTATCTCTCCCTCTCTGGGTCCGGAGAACCAACCCTCCACTCTAAAATAAGGTCAATCATAGAAGGTTTGAAAAGGATCACTTCGATTCCAATTGCGGTCATCACCAACGGTTCCCTCCTCTCCATGGAGGAAGTGAGGAAGGACCTGATCGATGCGGATGTGGTTCTTCCTTCTTTGGATGCCGTCTCATCAGAGGTCTTCCGGAAGATCAACCGCCCTGACGAGGGGTTCTCGGCAGAGAGAATGGTCGAAGGTTTGATTCAATTCAGAAAGATTTACAAAGGCCAGATCTGGCTGGAGATTCTTTTTTGCCGAGGGGTAAATGATAGTCAGAGTGAGCTGACACTGATGAAAGAAGCGATCAACCGGATCCAGCCGGACAAGATTCATCTCAACACAGTTGTCCGGCCTCCTTCTGAGAAGTGGGTCCTTCCCCTGGATGAAATAGAGATGGAAAGGATCAGGGATGTTTTTGGTGAAAAGGCTGAAATCATCTCCGAATTCGATCGTCATCCACCACCGATCTTGGAGAGGGATATCAAGGAGGAGATTTTAGAGATTCTGAAACGAAGACCCCTTTCTCGCTCTGATCTTTCAAAAGGGATGGGAATTCCTCAGAATGAACTGGATAAATACCTCCCCCCCCTGATTGAAGAAGGAAAGATTCAGGCCAGAATTTTTGGTGAGTCGGTTTACTATGAAATAGGTGAAAATCGCAGAGAGTAAATCCCGTTAGAAATTCCAACGAGGCATTATTTCTAACAGGGTAAATATCCCTGAGTGTTGATTTAATGCCATTGGGTCCTTAAGAATCCCCGAAGATTGCTTCCTGAAGTCATCAATGTGGAGGATTTGTCCTTACATCACCTTTATCGGGCCATGGCGTTTTTGGGGAATGAAATCGAAGATCAGGGGGACAAGATTCGAGAAATATCATGACGAACCATAGATCTTTCAAAGAGCCAACTGTGGTGCTAAGAACCTTTTAGGGCACCTCTATCTAATTGGAATTACACAATATTATTTTTGCAGTTGTAGAAGATGAGCTAAATTGATACAAATTTTTGACTTTGGAATAACGAAGGAGTTTTCTGAAGGTTAGCTCTTGGCGTGATTTCGGGTGTAGTTTAATAGACCTCCGGCAAGGAGAATCTCCTTCTCCCTGGAATTCAGCCCATGGAAAACTTCGAATGGCCTCTGTTGGGTGAGGTTTTCGATCCTGAGAAGGCCGCCTTCCTGAAGTCCGATCCGCAGGTTCGTGATTCGGAGTTGATCCCCCTGCTCAATCCTGAGATATTCATCGGAGCTTTCAAATACAAGAGGGAGGATTCCAAAATTGATCAGATTGGAACGATGAATGCGGGCATAGGACTTTGCGAGGATGGCTTTGATCCCCAGGTACATCGGAGCCAGAGCCGCATGCTCCCGGCTCGACCCCTGTCCATAATTTTCGCCTCCTACCACAAATCCGCCTCCAAGCTCTTTTGCCTTCTTAAAAAATTCAGGATCCAGTCTTTCAAAGAGGTGTTTTGAAATAGCAGGGATATTGGATCGCAGGGGGAGAACCCTCGCTCCAGCAGGAAGGATGTGATCTGTTGTGATATGATCTCCCACCTTTAAAATCACTGAACCTTCTATGGAATCCTCCAGAGGGCCCCGGATGGGAAGAGGTTTAATATTGGGTCCCCGTTCAATCGCCACTTTTTCCGGGGTTGAGGAGGGAGGCAGAATGAGACTGTCGTCAATTAAAAATTTTTTCGGCATGGGGACAGGAGGAGGTTTTGGACCCAATGTTCTGGGATCTGTGATCGACCCTTCCAAGGCGCAGGCAGCGGCCACATAGGGACTGGCCAGGTAGACCTGATCCTCAGGTGTCCCGCTTCGGCCGGGAAAGTTCCGGTTCATCGTCCGAATCGAAATGGCGCCAGAGGGAGGAGCGAGGCCCATTCCAATGCAAGGACCACAGGCTGACTCCAGAATGCGGGCGCCAGAGCTGATGAGGTCGCCCAGGGCGCCGTTCCGGGCAATCATCTCAAAGACCTGCTTCGATCCCGGGGTGATAGTGAGGCTCACCTCCGGATGAATCTTCTTTCCTTTCAGGATTCTTGCCACACTCATCAGATCCAGATAAGAGGAATTGTTGCAACTGCCGATGCAGACCTGCTTCACCTCTCTTCCTGCCGCCTCTGTCACCGTAGTGACTCTGTCCGGGCTGGAAGGTTGAGCAATGAGGGGCTCTAACTCACGGAGGTCGATTTCGACCACCTGGTGATATTCCGCATCGGAATCAGGCTGAAGGGAAATCCAGTCTTTCTCCCTTTCCTGTGCCTTCAGAAACTCGTGAGTCTTCTCATCGCTTGGGAAAATCGTGGTGGTGGCTCCCAGCTCTGCTCCCAGATTAGCAATCGTTGCTCTCTCCGGGACGGAGAGCGTCCTGGCTCCGGAACCTCCAAATTCGAAGATCTTCCCCACGCCTCCTTTCACGGTTAAACGCCTGAGAAGCTCGAGGAGTATGTCCTTGGAGGAGACCCATGGATGGGGCCTTCCTTTCAATTTTACCAGGACGATCTCCGGCATCTTAAGATAGTAAGGCCCGCCTCCCATGGCAATGGCTACATCGAGACCTCCTGCGCCGATGGCGATCATCCCCATTGCTCCTGCATTGGGCGTATGGCTATCAGAGCCTAAAAGAGTCTCTCCGGGTTTTGCAAACCGCTCCAGATGAACCTGGTGGCAGATGCCGTTTCCAGGTCTTGAGAAGAGGATTCCGTACTTTGCCGCAAAGGTCTGCAGAAACCGGTGATCATCCGCATTCTCAAAACTCGTCTGGAGCATATTGTGATCGACATAACTGACAGAGAGCCTGGTCTTTACCCGCGGAATTTCCAGGGCTTCAAATTGAAGATAAGTCATCGTGCCGGTGGCATCCTGGGTAAGGGTCTGGTCTATGGAAATGGCAATATCCTCCTGGGGGTCTAATCTTCCGTTGACCAGGTGAGATTCAAATATTTTTTGAACGAGATTCTTACCCATGGGGGGAAATGATAATGGATGATTCTTCCATTTGTCAACCAAACCTCCTTCAATTACCCAAATGAATAAAAGCGTCCCTATCGACTGGCTTGAGCCAATCAGGGTATATGTTTATTGTTTGTATCATTCGTAGCGCCCCCATTTCATGGGGGCGAATTCTATCGTCCCGAATAAATCGGGACGCTACATTTAATTCATCTTTTAACAACCGTCCCGGAGTCCTACTCTTAACGGAATTCAGGGCAAGGTCCTGGAAAAGGTTTAGGCTCTTCGATTTCTTATTGAGGAGCTTTAAAGATGGCGTTTCGAGTGACCGTAGAAAGTGAGAAATGCAAGAACTGCGAGGAATGTCTGGATGTCTGCACGGTCAATGTATTTACGATGAAGGACGGCAAATCGGTGGTTGTTCGCGAGCAGGAATGTCCCGGCTGCAAAAGTTGTGTTGATGTTATCAAGAGTGAGCCATTACGGTTGAGGAATTACAGCCTGAAATGTCCGAGATAGCCCGGATGCTTTTGAGGGATATCTTGTAATATTTGATCGGAACATTAAGTCATTGGGCGAAGGTGAGGATGCCCGTTTCGTCTTTGGGTAACGGTAAGGTAATAAATCATTAACCTTAACACGTTGACCTTACACCAAACTGGCCTCATAACCTTAACCCCTTAACCTTGCCTAAAAAGTCATTTTTCTATCCTCCCCCGGACCTTCTTCCAGCTTTCGGTTTCGAGAAAACTGCCCGAAACATTTTCCAGGAGTCTTAAAAAGAGGAAATAGGGCATGGCCAGAGTGAGGACATCCTTCTCGACCGTGGGTCTTGCCGAGACATCGAACATTCCGAGAACGGCGCGGGGTTGTTCCCTTACCGTTTCCTTCAGAGGGTAGGTCAGAATGGCTCCACAGCCGGAGCCAAAGGGCGCATAAACAGCGTCTGTTCGTTCAAGGGCGTAATTCGTCAAAGTGAAAAGGCCGGAAAGGATATCCGGTGGAATGAAGAAAACAACTACCTCTGGCTCCATATCCGTCTTGAATTGGTCAATGGGCTTGAAGACACAATAGGCTGCCGGCGCTCGCCTCGGTATCATTCTGGCAAAGTATTCTCTCGCCCGCTCCGGTGTCTTAATGTAGCGCTCCCCTTCCATCTCGCCGGGAATTCCGCAGGAGAGGAAGTATTCGATGTTGGGCCTGGGTGATTCAAAAAAACCCATGTAGTATGCACCCCCGGGACACCCAAAATGGGTCTTGTCGAAGTAGACGGTCTTTCCCTTCTTTCGTGCATTTTGGAGCAGACCGAACATGCACACATGAATTCCCTCTTTGGGCGCGACCCCTTCCGGTTTATCATTCGTATAATAGATGCCTAATGGAGACTCCTTTAACCCCAAAGCCTCGTGAAATCGGTTGTATAATTCAAAATCGATCATCCTCTGCTCCTTTCTTCCTCTTTATACCATTAAAATAGGATTTTAGAAATAGTAACACTTTAGCCTTTTGAAACGGAGCAGACCCTCGATAAATGGAAATGATCTCCTGGGCTATGTTGAGGGGTTAAGGCTACGAAGCCCGTCTGCTGAAAGGTCGATGGGTTAGGGTTAATAATTTAAACCCTTGCCATTACCTATACACCAAACTGGCATCCTTACCCTAACCTTAGCCTAATGCTTCTTCAAAACGGGATGCCGAACCCATTTAACCTCAAACCTTGAAATTTAAAGGAATGTGTTGAATAATTCCGACAACATGCATCTACAACAGAAAAGAGTCAATGGTTGAGGCGGGCTTAACCCCTTTGAATGATCATTAGGTTTTATTTTTTAGCAAAGAAAGGATTCCTATGTCGCTTCGGACCAAGACCTCCCTTCTTCTTGCGTTCCTCATCATCGTGATCTCAAGTTTCGTCGCCTTCCGCTTCCTCCGTTTTCTTGAAGACTCTCTTAGAAAATCAGTTTTTGACGGCTTGAAAAGCGTTTCCAGCGTCTCCTCGGAATCGGTCTCAAGAATTTTGGACGACACCCTGAATGACGCGGAGGCCATCGCTTCCTCTCTATCCAAAGAAGCGCTCGAGAAGAAAAATACCTCCGTCATTGAGGGACAGCTTAAGAAGATAGCAGAAATCTATCCAAAATTCGAAAATGGAATGTTCATCCACGACATGAAAGGGAACCTCTGGGCAGATTATCCTCCCCACCCCGAAACCAGAGGGGAAAACTTCGCCTTTCTTGAATATTTCAAAATAACCATGGAGAAGCAGCAAGGCATTATCGGAGTTCCCTATCGATCGGCAAGAAACGCAGAACCGGTTTTGACCTTTACCGCCTTGTTGCGAGGATCTTCGAATCAGATTCTGGGACTTCTGAGATGTTCTGCCCAGCTTCTCCATCCCGATGTTTTAGGCGGAATACGGAAGACGAAGATCGGCCAAACAGGGTATATTTATATTTTTGATAAAACCCGGCTGATGATTCTTCATCCGGAGGACAAAAGGATCTTACAAAGAGATATTCCCTCCGGCGCCAATAAATTACTGGATGCAGCCATAGAAGGATTTGAGGGAGTCGGTGAGACCGTGAATACAAGAGGCGTTCCCATGCTCCTCTCGTTAAAGAGTATTCGGGGGACCGACTGGATTCTCGGGGCCCAGGAGCCCAGAATTGAGGCGTTTGCCCCTATCAAAAAGGCGCGTACCCGGATGATGTGGGGCACGATGGCTGCTCTTCTGATCGCTGTTGGGATAGGAGCATTGGCTGTCAGGAGACTGACCGAACCATTGGTGAAGCTTCGGAAAGTAGCCATGGGAATGGGTCAAGAGAGAGAAATCAAGGGAGATGAGTTTCGGAAGCAAAAGAAAGACCTGCAGGAGGAACTGAAAACAATGCAATCCTCCGATGAGATTGGCAATCTTGCAAAAGCTTTTAGCCAGATGTACGACAGATTGGATCAGGCATTCATGTCTCTTCAGGGGTCGCTAAGGGATTGGGAACGGACATTTGATTCTGTCGCAGACCCAATCTTTATCCTTGACAGAAATAATCGTATTTTGCGCCTAAATCATGCAGCAGCGCATCTCCTTAAAAAGAAACCTCAGGAAGTCCTGGGAGAGACATGTTATAGATTAATTCATGGAACCGAAGCGCCGCCTGATTTCTGCCCTCATGAGATCACTCTCAAAACAGGAAAACCTGCCAAGGCAGAGGTGGAAGAGCCCTATTTGGGAGGTATTTTTGAAATAGCGACGACGCCCATTGTTGATGAGGCAGGCCAGGTTATTGGCTCTGTTCATGTGACCAGAGATATTACAGAACGAAAAAGGGCTGAGATTAAGCTCCAGGAGAGTGAAGAACGGTACCGGATATTGGCGGAAACAGCACACGATATGATCTTCATCATCGATCGTAAAGGTTATGTGCAATATGTAAATCATTTTGCGGCCAGCCAGTTTCGCACCCTTCCGGAGCAGATCATCGGAAAGTTACAGGAAGAATTGTTTCCACATGAAATTGCCAAACGACAAAAAGCGAATCTTCAGAAAGTTTTTGAGACCGGGAAGCCTTTCTATGGTGAGAATAAAATCCAGTTTCCGAACGGGGAAGTATGGCTGGGGACCTGGTTAACCCCCATTGCGAAGGAGTCCGAAGACGTGGGGGCTGTTCTGGGCATATCACGCGATATCACCGAACGGAAGCGAATGGAGGAAGCCCTTCAGTTATCGGAAGAGAAGTACCGTTCCGTGGTAGCTAATGCGAACGATGCCATCTTCATTGCCCAGGATGGAATGATCAAATTCCCAAATCCGAGCGCCCTCGATATAACCGGGATCTCCGCCGAGGAATACGCCACCACCCCCTTCATCAATCTAATCCATCCTGAGGATAGGGAGATGGTGATCGAGAGGCATAAACAGAGGCTCAATGGGGAGGAAGTTCAAAATAACTATTCTTTCCGAATACTCAATAAAGCCGGTGAAGAATTATGGGTCCAACTCAATGCGGTTCTTATCAAATGGGAAGAGAGACCCGCTGTCCTCTGTTTCATGAGGGATATCACTCCCCAGAGAAGGCTGGAGGCCCAATTTCAGCAGGCGCAGAAGATGGAGGCCGTGGGCACCCTCGCCGGCGGCATTGCTCATGATTTTAATAATCTCCTTCAGACAGTTTTGGGCTACGCCGAAATTCTGCTTCATGAGGAAGTGGGAAAATCCATCTCCCAGGAGCTCCAGCAAATCAAACGTGCAGCCCAGAGAGGGGCTGAGCTGACTCAGCAGATCCTCACCTTCGGCCGGAAGGTTCAGAGCAAGTTGAGACCGGTGGATCTGAACATAGAGGTGAGACAGGTTCAGAAGCTTCTTCAGAGAACCATTCCTAAAATGATTCATGTTGAGCTCCGGCTGACAGACGACTTAGGGGTGATCAACGCCGATCCGGCTCAAATGGAACAAATCCTCATGAACCTGTCTGTCAATGCAAAGGATGCCATGCCAGAGGGGGGTAAATTAATCATCGGTACAAAAAATATTTTTCTGGATGAATCCTATTGCAGCGGGAACCTGGAAGCCCATCCCGGGGAGCATGTCCTTTTAACCGTTTCTGACACCGGCCATGGCATGAAAAAAGAAACACTCGAGCATATCTTTGAACCCTTCTACACCACCAAAGGAGTTGGAAAAGGAACGGGGCTTGGTCTTGCCATGGTCTATGGGATTGTGAAGAGCCATGGAGGGCACATCCAGTGCTTCAGTCAACCGGGCAAAGGCACGACCTTTTCGGTCTACTTCCCTGTCATTGAAGACAGAATTACGATAGAGGGTCCAGTAGAAGAAAAAATACTGGTGGGAGGGAAGGAGACGATTTTATTAGTGGACGATGAAAAGCCGATTCAGGAATTGGGTGAGCGAATCCTTCTCAGATCGGGCTATACCGTGCTTAAGGCTTCTGATGGGGAGAGCGCCCTGGAGATTTACCGGAGAGGGGATGAAAGGATAGATTTAGTCATTTTAGATTTGATCATGCCAGGGATGGGCGGAAAGAAGTGTCTGGAAAAAATCCTTGAGATTAATCCGAAGGCAAAGGTCGTGATTGCCAGCGGTTACTCCCCTGATGTCACTTCAGACAATCCGATTGAAACAGGAGCAAAGGCATTTGTTCCTAAACCTTTTAATATCAACCAGATGCTCCAGGTGGTCCGGAAAGTGCTGGATGAGTGATCGTCTATCTATAATCCGAAGGATCGCCTTTCAATTCTCAAAATAACTGAAGCCGCCGATAATCCCACAGTTTTTGGTTCAAATAATATAAATGTATCCTTATACCCCTCTTTGGAAAAGAAGGGCAAGGAGAGATTTTCTCAACCCAATTTTAAAATCCCCCTTTATCCCCTTTGCCAAACTGATCCTTACCCATAAATAGGGGCGCTGGACACAAGGGGCACCCTGATAGATTCCCCCTCCCCCTCCTGACCTCCCCCTTGAAGGGGGAGGAACGTGGGGATTACCTTCCCTTTCATTAGGAGGAGCATAGCGATTACCCTCCCCTTCAGGGGGAGGGTTGGCCTGCCTGCCGGAGCCTCGGCGCAGGCAGGGGTGGGGGTGGGGTATGCCAAAACCTCAATTGCACCAGTCGTACGTTCCCTCCTTGTGTCCAGCCCCCCGACTTATGGGACACGGTTAGTTTGCAAAAGGGGATAAAACCACCAATAACTGAGGGGGGATAGCCGCCGATAAATCCATATTGACCTTTTAGCTTCCATTCCACATAATGACAAAAAAATGGCGAGCTTGATGAAGTCAACTCAAACGCAACTGCATCTACCCATCTCTGCATTCTGCGCTAATTCTCTGGTGTGAGGTGCGAAGCGCAGGGGGTGAGGTGAAACTAAAGCCTGGCACAGGTTAAAAAGGCTCAGGCCCTCCGCACAAGAAGGTGTCTATTCAAGACATGATCGCTGGGATTCGCGCCAAGTTCGACATCAGTGATGAGGAAGCGCTCTATATTAAACAGGTCACCGAGGAGAAGGCTGCCGATCCCGTTATCCGCAGCACCGTCCACGCCCGTCGCGAGGACCTCGTTTACCTTTGTTGTTGGACCACATCATCTTCAATCGGAACAACTACTTCAGCTTCCTCGAAGCGGGACGCCTGTAATCATACGTATTAAAGAGTTTCGGGGTAAAACCTTCAAAATTCGATTAGGTACAAAGAGGTAGTAATCTACATATAAAGTTGGCCCTGTATTTTTTACATGGGATGGCGAGATAGGGTGATAAGGGATCAGGAGAAGAAACTCATTTCGATGAACTTCGGCATAATGACGAAAATCGTGAGAAGAAAGAGACGAGTCGGTATTTCAAAATGTTTCTTCTCATTTTGACGATGGCGTGGGTAGGCGGAACTTCCTTCGGACAGACCTTCACACATTGGAAAACCGTATTGCATCCCCAAACCCCCTGATGATGATTGACTGATTCAAGGATTTCCTTGTCCCTCCTGTCCCTTGGATCAAGCAAAAAACGGAAAGCCTTCGCCAAGATGGCCGGCCCAAAAAATAGGGCCTCCCTATTGAAGGCAGGGCAAACCCCAAAACAGATTCCGCAGAGGATACACTGAATATAAGGATCAACCGCTTTCCGTTCTTCCTCGGTCATGATATGTTCGCGCTCGGGCATCACAGGCTTTCCATGAAGATAGGGCTCAATCTTCCTGAAGTGCTCAAAGAGGGGAGACATATCCACAATGAGATCCCGGATCACAGGGAAGAAGGGAAGGGGTTCAATCAGTGTTGTTTCTTCTAACAGCCCCTCCACCGGAGTCCGGCAGGCCAGCGCCAGTTTACCATTGACCTTCATCCCGCAGGAGCCGCAGACCGCCCCCCGGCAGGAATAGCGGAAGAATAGCGTTGGATCCTGTTCATCCTGAATCTGCAGTAATGCCTCCAGGAGATTCATTCCTTTTTTCGTATCAACGTTGAAGGTTTCCGTCCAACGGGGCGGGTCCTTCTCAGGATTGTAACGTTTGATTTTCAATATTAAGGCGGATGTTTCCATAATGATTCGCTTCAGCCCTAAGCTTAACCATTCACTTTAATAGGTCCTTTCCTTCGGAGGATAGGTCGTAATCTTCACCTCTTTGTATTCGAGCCTGGCTCCCGCTGGTGTCTTGTAGGCAAAGGTGTGGCGAAGCCAATGCTCGTCATCCCGTTCCGGATAATCGGTTCGAAAATGGGAACCCCGGCTCTCTTTTCGGGCCAACGCGCCCTCCGTAATGACCTCTGCCACATGAAGCATCCCTTCCAGTTCAAGATACTGGATCCATTCATTATTAAAGGCGAGTCTTTTCTGTTTGATACCGATCCTTCCAAACCTTTCCTTCAACTCTCTGATCTTTTCCTTTGCTGAGAGGAGATCTGATTCCCTCCGGAAAATTCCTACCTGATCGGTCATCAGGGCTTTCAACTCGTCTCTCAGGCGAAAACAGGGTTCCCCCTCTTTTCTTGAAGAGAGGTCATGAAGACCGGATTGAAATGCCGCGGATTGGTTTTGAAAGGCCAATGGATTGAAATCTCCTTTTTCCCCCTTTACCCCGTTAGAAATCATGCCCCTGGAATTTCTAACGGGGTTTACATTGGAAGCAGCCTTCCTTCCGGCCCTCGCCCCGAAGACCAGAGTTTCCAGAAGAGAATTTCCACCCAGGCGATTAGCCCCATGAACGCTGACGCAGGCGCATTCCCCGGCTGCATAAAGACCCGGGAGAGGAGTTTCTCCATCAACATTTGTTGGAATTCCTCCCATGGAGTAGTGCTGTGCAGGCTGAATCGGAATAGGGTTCAGGATGGGATCAATTCCTGCGAAATCCATGGCGATCTGGCGAATTCCAGGAAGGCGATCCAATATTTTTTCCCTTCCTAAATGTCTGAGATCGAGATGGACATATTGACCTTCGAACCCTCCGCCTTCGTCAATCTCCCGCTGGGTTGCCCTGGCAACAATATCTCTGGGCCCGAGCTCCATCAGATGAGGAGCATAGCGTTCCATATAACGCTCACCCTTCACATTGACCAGATATCCCCCCTCTCCCCTGGCTCCCTCTGTAATCAAAATATTCGTTCCAAATAGACTGGTGGGATGAAACTGGACGAATTCCATGTCTTCAAGAGGGAGGCCTGCCTGGTATGCCAGATAACAGCCCCTCCCCGTATTAATGATCGCATTGGTTGACCTGAGATAGATCCGGCCATATCCTCCGGTTGCAAGAATCGTCGCCTCTGCCTGAATGGGAACGGTCCTCTCCTCAAAGAGAGGAAAGGCAAGAATTCCAATACACCGGCCTTCGGCTACAACCAAAGAGAGGGCATGCCATTCTTCATAAACAGGGATTCGAAGGCCTGTGACCTGTTCATAAAGGACATGAAGGAGATTATGACCGGTGCGATCGGCGGCATAGCAAGTCCGTGGAAAACCGGCGCCGCCAAAGGGCCTCTGAGCAATCTTTCCATCCTCTGTCCGGGAGAACAGGGTGCCCCAGCGTTCCATTTCAATGACCCGTTCCAGGCCCTCCCTGCACATGATCTCCACAACATCCTGGTCAGCGAGATAGTCACTCCCTTTAATCGTATCAAAGGAATGATTTTCCCAGGAATCGTTTACGGGGGCAGGGACATTGTCAAAAGCCGCATTGATCCCGCCCTGAGCAGCGACGGAGTGGGAACGGAGAGGGTGAACCTTAGAGAGAATAGCGACATCTCTGCCGGCCTTTTGGGCTTCGATGGCCGCCCTCAACCCTGCAAGCCCCCCGCCAATGATTAAAATGTCATGTGAGAGAATTTCCACGTAATCCTTTAGAAGGATCCCTTCCTTGCGATGATAATCCCCAGTTACGAAGGATAAATACTTTACCGAATATGTAACTCAGGGCTTTAGCCCTGAAATATCAGCCCTGAAGGGCTGAGCTACGAATTATAGCACACTCAAACAAATCATAACCGAGGGGATACGTTGAATGTTCGTCAAAAAAAGTAAAAGTATGAGATAGCAAACAACCCGACGCCCATTATGGTAAAGACCCAGAAGAGGAGGTTTTCCTTTTTCACCATTCCTAAGTCGATTAAAAAGAGCCGAAGCCCGTAAAAGGCGTGAAAGATAACGAGAAAGAGGAGAAAAAAATCGAAGGTTTGATTTACGTGAAGAGCGGAGAGCCAGGATGGTCCGCCAATCTTTCCTGTGGCGGCATAACCGGAGAGGATTTTAAATCCCACCAGGATAAGGAGCAATGGGCCGCTAAAACGGATGAAATAGTAAGGAAACATAGCTTAAAAACCAATGAACATTTATCAATGGTCAATGACCAAGGCGCAATGGAAAAAAGTAATATGAAATGCTAATTGGAAATTGATAATTGACCATTGTCCATTGATCTTTTATTTACCGAGTGTGGCTTTTTGGCGGAGTGGCTTCAATAAGAAGTCAAGGGCATCAAGGATATTTGTCACCACAAGGTCAGCCCTCCTGAGGGCTTCTCCTGCCGCCGCCTCTTTGCCAATAATGCAGATACCGAGACCTGCCTCTTCAATCATCACCGCATCATCCGCACCGTTGCCGATGGAAACCGTTTTGCCGGGGCCAAGTTGACGCAATAGATCGAGCTTCTGCCGGGAGGCCTCACTTTCAGCTACATAGACGATTTCCGCATTAACCTTTCTCAATCTTTCTTCTACCAACGTTTTCTCTCCGGTTGTAAAAACGAATAGTTTTGTCCGTTTGGAGAGGAGGTTGATCTTGTCTTTTGCCTTTGGATGGACTCGTCCATCCAAAGCGAGTGTCCCTTCAAAATCAATAAGGATAAATTCAATTTTCAGGGGAGCCTGCCCGGGTCTCAGAATTGTGATCATTTTATATTATCCAAATCCCCCATCCCCCTCTCTCCGAGCCAGAGGCTCTCCAAGCCGGCGGCCTGACCTCCCCCTTGAAGGGGGAGGAATCATGCAAAGCGCATGGCTATTTCCCTCCCCTTCAGCCTGCCTGCGCGAAGCCGCTTCGGCGAAGGCAGGGGGGAGGGGAGGGGTGGGGGTGGGGTATGCTAAAGCCTCAACCTACACCCTTGAGGCTATTTATGAAAAGCACGTTGCCGCATCACTTCATAAAGAATCATTCCTCCTGAGACGGAGGCATTGAAGGAAGATACAGGACCCTTCATCGGGATCGAGAAGAGGCGATCGCACTTCTTCTTGACCAGAGGCCTGATCCCTTTTCCCTCGGCGCCGATGACGATCGCGAGATCGATATTGAGATCGAGATCGTAGATCAGATCCTTTCCCTCCCCCGAAGAGCCGTAGACCCAGATTCCCTCTTTTTTCAGGCGGTCGATTGTCATCGCAATATTGACAACCCGGACAACGGGCATATGGGCAGCCGCTCCTGCAGAGGCTTTGATCACGACAGGAGTGATCCCAACCGCCCTGTCTTTTGGGATGATGATCCCCTGGACTCCGCATCCCAGGGCAGTGCGGATAAGGGATCCGAAGTTTTGCGGATCCTGAATCCCATCGAGGATGAGAAAGAGGGCTTTTGTCTCTTCTTTTTTGGGCCGGACGAGCATCTCTTCCAAACCCGCATAGAAAGTTTCCTCGACAATTCCGATGATGTTCTGATGGAGACCTCCTCCGGCCATCTTTCCAAGGGCTTCCTTATCCGTAAAGGTTAGAGGAATATTCCTTTTCTGAGCGAGGTCGAGAATGGATTGAAGGGAAGGGGAGGGATTCCGGGCAGAAACCAAAATCTTCTGAAAGCGGAGGGAAGGTGATGTTAATGCCTCCCTGACAGGATGGATGCCGTAAATGATCTGAGACATTCCCCCTCACCCTTCCCCTCTCCCCATCGGGGAGAGGGATGGGGTGAGGGGGATTCGATTACGAAATATCTTCTACTATTTTCTGGACAGCCTCAATGGGGTCTTTTGCTTCCTTGATCGGTCGGCCGATCACGAGATAATCGGCTCCGGCTTCAATGGCTTCTCTCGGAGTTAATGTTCTCTTCTGGTCATCTTTTTTATCAGAAGGGTGACGAATGCCCGGCGTGACGATCAAAAACTTCTCTCCGCACCGCTGACGGATGATCCCTATCTCTTGAGGGGAGGCAACCACTCCATCCACTCCCGCCTTTTGCGAGAGGAGGGCAAGTCGTCCCACCTCCTCGATCAGAGGGCCCGGTATCCCCACCTCCTGCAAACTCTCTTCATCCATACTGGTGAGAATCGTGACGGCGAGGATGATCGGCCGGGGAAGGTTAAGGCTTTTCGAAATCGCCTTTGAAGCCTCAACCGTCTTTTTCATCATCTCGAAGCCTCCAAGGGCATGGAGGTTGAACACGGCCACCTGATGTTTCGTGGCCTCCTCTCCAGCCTTAGCCACGGTATTGGGGATATCATGATATTTGAGGTCGAGAAAGACCTTTTGCCCCTTCTGGCAGATCATGTCGATCACTTTTGGCCCGGAGTGAGTGAAGAGCTGTTTTCCCACTTTAAAGATGCCCACACGGTCCTTTAAAAGTGTGACCCATTGCCGGGCCTCTGTAAAATGTTCGACATCGAGGGCGAAGATGATCCTGTCTTTAGGGCTGGTTGGGGTCATTGGATCCATCTCATGCTTCCTTATATTCGGGAATCTATCACATTCAGTTTTTCTTTACAAGCAGTTCCTTCCCTGTTATAAATAACTGAGAAATGGAAAATCAGGAAATCAAAGAAGAAAATCGAAGGATTCGATTTTTAAGATTTCTGGTTGATCTCTCCCTCCGGTCTATCCAGCAGGACGACCTTCCACTCGATGAGGCATTCGGATTAGTCGAAGAGGTGAAAAGGGCGGCGTTGAATCTTTTTCCAGAAAAAGAAGTTGCCTTTGAACTGATCTACCGGCCCCGCTTTCAGAGGGCCACCGAGGCAAGATTCGGAATACCCCTCACCCCGCCCTCTCCCCTCAGGGGAGAGGGGAAGGGTGAGGGGCCATCTCCATCCGTATCATCTCCTGAATCTTAGAGACCGCCTCCTCTTTCTTCACCAGAAGGATTTCCCCTGTCTTCCTTTTCTTGATCTCGATCAACCCTTTCTTCAAATTCTTCTCCCCCAGCGTCAATCTCAGGGGGGTTCCGATGAGGTCGGCATCTTTGAACTTCACTCCAGGGCTTTCTTCGCGGTCATCAAAGAGGACTTCAACCCCTTCCTCAAGAAGCGCTTGATAGATTTCTTCGGCCGCCTTTCTGAGAGAATCAATCTTCATATTCACAGGCAGGATCAGGACCTGGAAGGGAGCGATGGGCATGGGGAAGATGATTCCATTCTCATCATAGGACTGCTCGATTGCGGCAGCCACCGTTCTCCCCACACCGATGCCGTAACATCCCATGACGATCTCTTTCTCCATTCCCTTATCATCCAGATAGGTGGCGCCCAATACCTTGCTATATTTGGTGCCGAGTTTGAAAGTGTGCCCCACTTCAATGCCCTTATCCAGTCTTGTCTCTCCTCCACAGTGGGGGCAAAGGTCCCCAGGAGCAAATTTTCGTATATCGGCAAACCCGGAGACTTTAAAATCCCGGCCTGTATTGACATGGCTGAGATGATGGTCCTTTTCGTTGGCGCCGGTCACAAAGTTAGCCATGGTCTGAATGTCCAGATCAGCGAAGATGGGAACGGAGAGACCCATGGGGCCGGCAAACCCTTTGGGAGAATGGGAGACCTTCTCCACTGTTCCCTCGTCGGCCAATTGGAGATCATCCGTTCCAAGAATGATTTTAAGCTTCTTCTCGCTGATCTCATGATCACCCCGGACCAGAGCGGCCACCCAACCTTTATCCGATACAAAGATGAGCGTTTTGACCAGGTCCCTGGCCGAAACATTAAGAAATTGAGTCACCTCCTCCACGGTTCGCTGATCGGGGGTCAACACTTTCTGGAGGGGTTCAAATATTTTCGGATCGGGGGGAGAGGCTCCTGTTTCCGATCTTCTAAAATTAGCCTTTTCAATATTTGCCGCGTAAGAACAGCGGGTGCAGCTCACAATCGTCTCTTCGCCGGTCTCGGCCAGGACCATAAATTCATGAGAATAGGTCCCTCCGATCAGCCCGGACTCGGCTTCCACCGCTCTGAATTTCAAACCACACCGCGTAAATATTCGACTATAGGCATCGACCATGTTACGGTAGCTCGCCTCTTCGCCCTTCGCATCCATATCAAAACTGTAGGCATCTTTCATGATGAACTCACGGGCGCGCATCACCCCGAAACGGGGCCGGATTTCATCCCTGAACTTGGTCTGGATCTGGTAGAGATTGACGGGCATCTGTCGGTAGGACCTTATTTCCCTGCGCGCGACATCCGTGATGACCTCCTCATGAGTCGGCCCGAGACAGCAGTCCCGATTGTGGCGGTCCTTAAATCTGGCCAGTTCTTTCCCATACTCTTCCCAGCGGCGGCTTTCCTGCCAGAGTTCGGCCGGCTGGACAAAGGGAAGCAGAACCTCGATGGCTCCGGCCCGATTCATCTCTTCACGGATGATGGCCTCCACTTTTCGTATGGATCGCAGGCCCAAAGGCAGGTAGGAATAGATGCCGGATGTCAGTTTTCGGATCATTCCTGCCCGAAGCATCAACTGGTGGCTTGGGACTTCTGCCTCGGATGGGAGTTCCTTCAATGTGGGAAGGAAATATCTCGAATACCGCATCTGAATGCCTCCTCAAAAAATGTTATTAATTACCCCTCTTTGGCAAACTGATCCTTACCCATAAATAGGGGCGCTGGACACAAGGGGCGCCCTGATAGATTCCCCATCCCCCTCCTGACCTCCCCCTTGAAGGGGGAGGAATCACGCGAAGCGCGTGACGATTACCCTCCCCTTCAGCCTGCCTGCGCGAAGCCGCTTCGGCGCAGGCAGGGGTGGGGGTGGGGTATGCCAAAACCTCAATTGCACCAGTCGTACGTTCCCTCCTTGTGTCCAGCCCCCGACTTATGGGACACGGTTAGTTTGGCAACCAGGGGTGGGGGGAGTCCCGCGTTTCGCGGGATTCCAAACATAATTTTAAAATCCCCCTTTATCCCCCTTTGCCCTCCGGGTCAGTGACCGCTCTGGGTCGGAGACCAAAGGGGGATAAAAAAACATAACTGAGAGGTTACTCAAAAAACACTCCCAAATCCCGACATAGAAATTTACCGTCCACCGTAAATCCCCTCCCCTTGCGGGAGGGGACTAAGGGGAGGGGTAACCATTCTGGTGATTTATCACCTTCACCCTAACCCTCTCCCGTCAAGGGAGAGGGGAATGATGGAGAATTCCTACCTCTGTTTTTGGGGTACTCAATGTTCTTGATCTTTTAATCGATTTAGGGTATAGAACTTTTTCCATGAAACGAATTGCTTCTACTGAAGGGCTGACCCTTTTCTTCGTTATTGGCCTCTCTCTTCTGGTTTTTTTCTTCCGGGGACAGATCCCTCTCTGGCGGTCCCAGCTCCTCTTTTACGGCCTGCTGTTCGGCCTTCTTTGGGCATTGAAGGTATCCTCTGATCGAAAAAGATGGGGAGGGGTCGGAGGGTTGTTGAACGACTTCTCCCCCATTGCCTTCATCATCCTCATCTACCAATCTCTCGGCAATATGATTCAATATCTTCAGCCTGATATCGATCCCTATTTGATCCGCATTGACTTTCTTCTATTCGGCGTTCATCCCACCGTCTGGATGGAACGATGGATTAATCCCTGGTTCACGGATCTCATGTCCCTGGCTTATATCAGTTACTATTTTCTTCCGGTCATTCTCGTTGTCACCCTCTATCTGAAGGGTCGAAAAGAGGAATTTCATCAGACCCTATTTATCCTTTCCTTTGGGTACTATATTTCATTCATCGGATATGTCCTCTTTCCTGCCATTGGCCCCCGATTTACCCTTTCCCATCTCCAAACCGTCCCGCTGGAAGGAGCCTTCTTGAGCGACCTTGTCAGGGATCTCTTGAATGCCATAGAACATAACAAACGGGATTGTATGCCCAGCGGACATACTCAGATCGCCCTCATGGTTTTATTCCTGGCAAAGCGCCATGAAAAAACCATCTTTACCATCTTTTTCCCCATCGTCTGCGGCCTCGTTCTCTCTACGGTCTATCTGCGATACCACTATGTCATCGATCTTATCGCCGGAGCTGTATTGGCCGCGGGGTGTATTCTCATTGCGCCCGGGCTTTATCGATGGTGGAAACGGAATTAATAAGGAGTCCATAATTGAGAAGACATACTCTTCTGAAAATCTCCCCTCGCCCCTCTTTTCCAAAGAGGGGTAATTCCTCCCTTTGGCAAAGGGAGGGAAGGAGGGATTTATCTTAAGTGTCTATACAATTATGGACTGACTAATAACACAAACGATTCAATGTGTATGTATCAGATCCGTGTTTCATAGATCCGGTAAGTTTTGTATCTTTTCCCTCCCATCGCCTCGATGCCATGCTGCATCAGGAGGTTATTCTCAAGAATCCAGGAACATTCTCCCTGCGGATAACCCTTTCGGGTCCCTCTCTTAAAGGTTTCGATATAGAGGAGGCCTTCCACGCCCCTTTTCTGAAAGGAGTGTTTCACCCCCAGAAGCATGATCCGGACGGTCTTGATCTTCCTTGCAAAGTAGAGAAACTTGATCGACCCCAGAAGCCCGAGCTTTCCATCGAGATGTTTGAGGACAACATTATAGTCCGGAAGGGCAGCCGAAAAGCCAATGGGCGTCTCTCCCCAGTAGGCAAAGAGGACAATCTCGGGAACGATGATCGGCTTAAGGTTTTTTGCCAGATCGTCGATCTCCTCTTCGGTCATGGGAACAAACCCCCAGTTTTTACTCCAGGAGTTATTGTAAATGTCCTTGATGGTCTTTAACTCTTCGTCGAAACGGCGAAGGTTTAACGGCCGCACAGAAAGCTCGGGCTCTCTTTTCAAAATCCGGCCTGTAATGCGTTCGAGGCGGTCATAGTTAAAAACGGTTTTTTCAAGCCAGTAAGCGTAGAGGTCCATTACCTTATGGAGACCCCAATCCTCGAGCAGGGCAGGGTAGTAAGGAGGGTTATAGGGCATCATGAGACAGGGAGAGGAATCGAAGGCATCGATCAGAAGACCGCACTCATCATTGGTTGATGGATTCATGGGGCCTGCCATCTTCTCCATTCCCCGTTCCCTGAGCCAGGCGGCGACAGATGAGAGAAGCAAGCGGGCTACATCAGCATCTTCCATCGATTCAAAGAATCCAAAAAACCCCACCTTCTCCTGATGAAACTGAATATAGTGATGATCAATGATGCCTGCGATTCTCCCCACCGTCTCTCCTCCCCGGCGGGCGAGGAAAAGGGCCATCTCCCCATGGGAGAGGAAGGGGGATTGCGGGCTGAATTTCTGGATCTGGTCTTTAATGAGAGGCGGGACCCAATAAGGATTCCCCTGATAAACCTTCCAGGGGAATTGAATGAAGGTCATGAGATCGTGCCGGTTTTTAACCTCCTGAAGGGTGAGCTCCTGCGCTGTCATTCCGTTGGCTTCCGTCAGATCAGGCCCATCTGTTTCCCGACCTTTTTAAAGGCCTCCAGGACTCTATCCAACTGTTCCTCCGTATGGGTTGCCATATAACTCGTTCTGAGAAGTTCTCTTCCGGGAGGGACTGCGGGACTCGCCACCGGATTGACAAAGACACCATTCTCAAAGAGAAGTTTGCACATTCCAAAGACCTTCAGGGTGTCACCGATGATAATCGGGACGATGGGCGTCTCACTCGTTCCGGTATCAAAACCCAGATCCTTATAGCCCTGAAGCATCTTCCTTGTGTTTATCCAGAGTTGTGTGATGAGCTGAGGCTGTTCTTCAATAATGTCCAGGGCCGTGCTTACAGAGGCAACCAGCGCAGGCGGAAGGCTGGCGCTGAAGATCATGGAGCGGGCTGTGTGTTTGATGTAATTGATGACCTCCCAGGATCCAGCGACAAATCCTCCGATGGCGGCAAGCGATTTGCTGTAGGTGCCCATGATCAGATCGACTTCATTCTCCAATCCAAAATGTTCCGCCGCGCCCCTTCCTCCTGCTCCCAGGACCCCGACGCCATGGGCATCGTCGACCATGACTCTGGCGCCATAAACCCTGGCCAGTTTGACGATTGGCGGAAGGTCGGCAATATCGCCCTCCATGCTGAAGACACCATCCACAATGATCAATTTCCCCTTATCCTTCGCCCCTTCAAGGACCCTTTCGAGATCTTTCATGTCATTGTGGCGGAACTTCTTCACCTTTCCGAAAGAGAGGCGGCAGCCGTCAATAATACTGGCATGATCATATTTGTCGATGATAGCAACATCATTCCGGCCCACGAGCGCGGAGATGGCTCCGAGGTTGGTCTGATAGCCCGTGGCAAAAACAAGGGCGGCTTCTTTCCGGAAGAAACGGGCCAGCTTTTTCTCCAATTCCTCATGGATCTCAAGGTTTCCGTTGAGAAAGCGTGAACCTGCACAGCCGCTTCCGAACTTTTCGATGGCTTTGATGGCGGCTTCCTTCACCCTCGGGTGATTGGTCAAACCGAGGTAGTTGTTGGAACCGGCCATGATCACCCGTCTTCCGTTGACCATGACCTCGGAATCCTGGGCGGATTCGATCTTGCGAAAGAAAAAGTAGTTGCCACTGTCATAGACCTCTCGAACCTGTTCATTTACCTTCGCACATTTTTCAAAGACATCCATAACCCACCCCTTTTAATTCTTACATGCTTAACCCTGAGAAATTTCTTCTAATATTTCGGCCCCTCACCCCACCACCCGCTCCGCCAAGAGTTACCCATTAACCTCATTACAACACAATCTCGCCGGGGAGAGGGATGGGGTGAGGGAGATATTATAGCCAATTTTCTTTTCGATACCATTCATAAGTGATTTTTAAACCTTCTGCAAGAGAGAACCGTGGTTCAAAACCCAGAAGGGTCTTCGCTTTTGTGATGTCACAGAGCCAATTCTTCTGCACCATCTCCTCCACCTTGCCCTTATTGATCAGGGGAGGCTTTCCTGAGAACTTCGAAAGAAATTCCGAGAAGGAGGCGATTCCAGAAACCACCCACCCTGGAATAGGAATTCGATAGGCATGGATATCCATCGCCTCTTCAAATAGATCGCCGATTTTATCAAGCCGGTAATCATGCCCATCCGAGAGAAAGAAGATCTCACCCGCGGACTCTTTGGCATCGGAGGCCAGAAGAGCGGCCTGGATGACGTCATGGACATAGCAGAGACTGATATGCTGTTCCTGAAGCGAGAAACTAGGCTTGATCTTTTTGGAGAGGATCTTAAAGAAGGCATAGATATCCCTGTCCCTTGGCCCATAGACCGCAGAGGGACGGAGGATGACGCAAGGAATCTCATGACTGTGTTCGAGGCAAAACTCCTCTCCTCGCCGCTTGCTCCGGCCGTAGGAAGAAACAGGTTCACAATAATCGGACTCCTTCTTTCTTCCTCCATTTTGACAGGGACCTGCGGCAGCCTGGCTTGAAAGATAGATGAATTTCCTGAGATTGGGATTCTCTTCAAGACAGGCATGGATCAGGTTTTCTGTTCCCTTCGCATTTACCTCAAAGTAGGTTTTCTCATCGATCGCCTTGGTGACACCAGCGGAATGAAAGGCCTGATCAACGCCTTTTACCGCATCCCCTAAGGAAGCCCTCTCCGTACAGTCACCCTCCACCAATTCAACAGGAAGGTTTTTCAACCATTTGAGCTCACTTTTCTTCCGGACGAGGCACCGGACTTCATCCCCCCTCTGGAGAAGGGCCTCGACGAGATGACTTCCGATGAATCCTGTTCCTCCTGTAACCAGGGTTTTCAGAGGAATTAACCCCGCGAATTAAATTCTTTGAATTCTATCCATTTTGACGGAATTGTCAAGGAAATTGAAAAGTTACATGTAATCCCTCAGTTATGGGGAGAGATTTTTATAATATATGTAGCGCCCTCATTTATTGGGGGCGGAGTCCGTCCCGACTAAATCGGGACGCTACGAGAAAAAGGGATAACTCCATAACCAATAATTCCCCACAACTGAGGAATTACAGTTACATTAAAAGGGATTCGATTTATTAATGCGGCAGGGGATGGCTCGAAGGGGGATGGAGCCAATTGCCGGTTCATAAGGGGGATTGTTATCTGTCAGAACATTGAGGTTCGATTCTTTCCAACCGCAAAGTTCGAGGTCTTTTCTCTCTGGAAACCACCAGCCAAAGCTGAGGACAATGGTCCGTGGGTCAATCTCATGATCCAGTTTCGCTTTCTGACGAATCGACCCCCTTTGGGTTTCGACGGCGACCCAATCGCCCTCCTTAATTCCTGTTTGAAAGGCAGTGTCAGGATGAATCAAAAGAATAGGATCCGGAGAGAGTTTTCGAAGAGACGGTATATTACGGTAGGCCGAATGAAAATAGAAGGGGTCTTTGGCAGAGGTGAAGATGAGTGGATACTCTTTGAGAGATTCTTCCACAGATGGCGATAAATCAATGTACGATGGGAGTGGATCGTATCCCCATGCTTTCAACTTTTCAGAGTAGATTTCAATCTTTCCTGAAGGGGTTGAAAACCCCTTCTTTTGATAGGAGTGATATTCCCACTTCCCTTTTAATATCCCGATCGTCTTGAAATCGTCATAAGTCATCCCTGCCGGCTTGAGGATTTCATCAAGACATTCTCCCACGTCATTCCAGAAGTGTTGACCGAGGCCAAGATGCTTGCCCAGCTCGTTTAATATCTTTGAGTCAGACCAGCATTCTCCCGGCGGCTCGACGATTCCGGGCCGGGCGAGGATAAACCCGTGGGGAAGACCGAAATGGCCAATATCATCGAATTCAAAATTGGTTGCCGCGGGGAGGACAAGGTCTGCTAACTGAGCGGTTGGGGTTAAAAATATTTCGGAGACAGCGAGAAAGTCGAGTTTTTTCAAAGCCTCAAAGGTCTCTTTGGCATTGGCATAACTTAAAAGGGGGTTTCCACCCTGTATATACATCATACGTATCGGATTGGGCTTTCCAGTGAGAATCGCTTTAACGATTAATTGAGAAGGGACAAAGCCCATCATCGTTGCCAGACGGAATTCCGGGCTGAGAATCCTCTCCGCCTTGTCAGGGAATTTTTTGATCTGGACCAGCTCGCCGGGCCTCATGACAGGAGGACCCACCCGGTTCACATTTCCTCCGGGCACGTCGAGGTTATCGGTGATCGCCATGAGGATGAGCAGCGCTCTTGAGCACTGGAAGCTGTTGATATTATGCTCGATGGCATTTCCCCACTGGATGCAGGCCGGTTTGGTCTGAGAGAAGAGTTGAGCCAGGCGGATGATTTGATCTTTTGAGACCCAGGTCATCTCTGAAACGTTATCAAGAGAATACTGCCGGAGATGGTCTGTCAATTCCGGAAATCCTTCTGTCCAGTTTTCTACGAAAACCCTGTCATAAAGCTCCTCATCAACGATGACCCTGAGCGCTCCCAATGCCAGGGCCAGGTCAGCGCCCGGTTTGGGTTGAATCCAGAGGTCCGCCCTGGAAGCCACGGCTGTTTTTCTTGGATCGATCACAATCAATTTTGCCCCACGATCCAGAGCTCTTTTCAACTGAGAACCGATGACGCCTTCCTCGTTTGTCTGGAAGAGGTTGCTCCCCCAGACAACCACACAGGCCGGAGGATGATCGTAATCCGGGATGGGAAAGAACCCGCAGGTGAGCGTGGATGCGGTCTCCCTCGGCATGTGACAGATATTTCCGGGTGTTGAAACATTTGGGGCCTGTAATAGATTTGCGAGCCTGAGGAGTAGAAAGAGCTCCAATCCCTTGGGAGTTCCCTGGCCTAATGAGATGGCTTGGGGGCCATCTTGCCGTATCGTTTCTTTGAACTTTTCTGAAATCGTCTCCAGCGCTTCATCCCAGGAGATGCGAGCCCACTTTCCCTCTCCTCTTTCACCTTTCCTCTTCATTGGATAGGTGAGGCGGTCAGGGTGGTTGAGTCTTTCAACCTGGGCGAGGCCTTTGGCGCAGAGGGTACCCCGGTTTAAGGAGCAGTCCGGGTCGCCCTCAATCTTTTTTATTCTTCCATCCTCCACATGGACCAACATCCCGCAACCCCCGTGGTCCATCCTGGCACAAAAGGTTTTGACGATCATCTTTTACTCC
This sequence comes from Deltaproteobacteria bacterium RBG_16_49_23, assembly GCA_001798855.1. GTDB lineage: Bacteria > Desulfobacterota > BSN033 > BSN033 > UBA1163 > RBG-16-49-23. The sequence goes on from MGQQ01000069.1 coordinate 27,743, forward strand.
TTTAAGATTCTTTTAACATGATGAAAGGTTATTGACAAGCTTAACTTTTCCAACATTTGATGGTGATGGGGTTAAAATTTTGCTTGTCTTATAGTAGGTTCAGTGTTATAAAATAGAAAAACATTTAGCGTTAGAAAGGAGGGCATATGAACAAGAAGGTGATTGATCTGTTGAATGCGGCGCGGTCAAGAGAGCTGACCGCCATTTTGCAGTATATGGCCCAGCACTATGAACTGGAAGACCAGGATTTCGGCAAGCTGGCCCATAAGATCAAGGAGATCGCAATTGCGGAGATGAAACATGCGGAGAAATTGGCGGAGAGAATTCTCTTTCTGGAGGGAGAACCCACCTCCAAGCCCGATGGCGTTCCCAAGAAAGGGGAAGGTTTCGTAGAAATGCTGAAGACGAATATGGGCCTTGAGACAACAGCCATGAAGATGTATAACGAAGCCTCGGTCGTCTGTGCCGCGGAAAAGGACCAGATCTCAAAAGAGATCTTCGAAGAGCTTCTCAAAGATGAGGAAGAACATTTCAACTACTTTGAGAATGTGAAAGACCATATTGAAAAACTTGGCGCTGCTTATATAGCCACCCTTGCCGGCTAACCAGCGCTCCTATATTTAAGGGAATGGGCTTCTCCGTTTGTTGACACCGGGGAAGCCCCGATATATTTAAAGTTTCTTTTTCTCCATGACGATCAAAATGGAGACCATCATCACCCAGACGAGAACGATTACGATCCAGTGATTAATCCCAAGTAGCGCAGGAATACTCAGTTTCCCATAATCTCCCCACTTTAGAAAACTATCTTTAAGGGAGGGATAGACCTCGGCATAGATTCCTGCCCCAACAAGCATTCCGAGAACACCACCCCAAAAAGCGTCCCATCTCCCTTCTCCGATCGCTCCCACTGCGGTTCCAGGACAGAATCCTAACATACCCCAGCCCAGCCCAAAGATCAGCCCTCCGATGATGTTGGCGCCCAGAACGACAGGCTTCAGGCTCAGTTTTCCCCAACCCATATCTACAAAGAAGTAGATTCCAACCATTCCGACCAGAATAGCAGTGACCATCAACTTCAGGATGGTGAAGTCTTTGAGCCTGAGCATGCCTACCTGTCTGTCATATCTTAATGCCTGTCCCTTCTGGAGGAAGAATCCGAAAAATATTCCAGTTATTAAACCCAATATGAGAGTTACCATCCTATTCACCTCCCTTTCCGTAAAGGAGGCGAACCATAACGATACCACCGATGAAGAAACAGAAGAGGGAGATCCAGCCACTGACAGCTAATTGCAGCGAACCGCTGATCCCGTGGCCACTCGGTCAGCCATCGGCCATCCGGGCCCCAAACATCAGAATGATTCCCCCGAGGAAGGCGACAAACCATCGCTTAAACCGATCGGGCCCGAATCGTTTCTCCCACATAGGGGGAACGAACCTGCTTTTGAAATCTCCTGAAAGCTTGGCAGCGATAAAGGCGCCGATCAATATCCCCAGAACCTCCATCCACTGCCAGTCGATGACCGGTTTTTCTTTGACGAAATAGGGCAGGGCGGCCGTACGCTCAAGAGCAAAGAGGCTTTCGATCATGCCCGCTGTCCGGACAAAAGTGGTGGAAACCCCCAGATATTTCCCGGCGGTGAGAACGGCAAACCAGCTTACCATTCCAATCAGAGCACCTGCCACATAGGGCGACCACTGCGACCTTTTGAAGATGTTCATAGGAAGCGCCTCCTTTCATCCCCTCACTCCTTCGGCAAGCTCAGGACAGGCCTGCCCTTCTCTCCTGGAGACCGTATCGTAAGTCCGTTCATGGTTCGATCCCGCGCTGCGCGGGATTCGTCCCTTCGAGAGCCTCAGGGCGAACGGTGAGTCGAAGGGCGGACGGCTATTTGCGACACAGCCTCTTGTGGGAGAGGGATGGGGTGAGGAGTTTATTTCTTAAAGACACCAAACAACTTATCCAGTCCCGTCTTCTCGAGTTTCGATACCGCTTCAAGCTCTCCCGGGTCGAGCCAGATCCCCTCGCAACCGGAACATTTATCCACCTTGATATTTTTATAATCGATTTCGATCAAATCCATGCCGCACTTGGGACATTTCTTGTAATGGAGGACTTTCAGTTTTTCTTTCTCCTCTCTGGCAAGTCTCTCCTGTTTTTCCCCCTCAATCTTCTTTCTCTTCTCAAACTCCAATCTCGCAAAATACTCCTCTTCCTGTTCACTCGGTTTCTTCAACATGATCTCCTCCTCCTTGAATTTTCTCTAACCTTAAGCCCTTATTCATATCCGATAGCCTTCCTTTGGTCTTTTCATCAGTAGAGTCCATCTCTCCATCTGCTTTATCGGTCCTACACCTCTTTCTTCAACTCCTCATAGACCTTCTTCACCTCTTCTATGGAGGATTCGTCTTCAAGGGTGGTGAGATCGCCGATGCTGGCGCTTGTGGCAACCGCCTTCAAAATTCGTCTCATGATCTTTCCACTTCGTGTTTTTGGAAGTTTGGAAACAAAATAGACCTGTTCCGGAGAGGCAATCGGACCAATCGACTTTCGAATCAAGTCTTTAATCTCAGCCTTAATAGCGGGAGAAGGCGAGAAACCTTCTTTTAAGATGACAAAGATCACAATCGCTTCTCCTTTGATTGGGTCCGGAATGCTTGCGACCCCTGCCTCGGCAACGGCAGGATGAGAGACGGCGGCGTCTTCAATCTCCACCGTTCCGATTCTATGGCCGGCAATTTTGAGCACTTCGTCCGCCCTGCCTAAAATCCAGTAGTAACCATCCTTGTCCTTGATTGCATAGTCCCCGGTGTAGTAAATGCCGGGGAATTTTGACCAGTAGCTTTCCACATACCGTTTGGGATCGCCATAAACTCCCAGGAAGATTCCTGGCCAGGGCGCTTTGATCACCAGAATTCCCCTCTCTTCGGGCGGCATGCTTTCCCCTTTCTCATCCACCACATCGGCCAGGATTCCAGGAAGGGGGAAGGTGGCGGAACCCGGTTTGAGCGGAGGGCATTCGATGGCCGGAGCCGGGGAGATCATAATCCCGCCTGTCTCTGTCTGCCACCAGGTGTCCACAACAGGACACTTTTCTTTCCCGATATGTTTATAATACCAGGCCCATGCCTCAGGATTGATGGGTTCCCCCACGCTTCCAAGGAGTTCGAGACTGCTCAAATCATGTTTCTCAATCTCCTGCTCTCCATATCTCATCAACATCCGGATGGCTGTGGGAGAGGTATAGAAGATGGTGACGCCATACTTCTCAATAATATCCCACCAGCGATCGATCGATGGATAGTCCGGCGCCCCTTCGTAAAGGACGATGGCGGCTCCGTGCATGAGCGGGGCATAGACAATCGAGCTGTGTCCGGTTACCCATCCCACATCTGCGGTGCACCAGTAGACCGACTCCTCTTTAATATCAAAGACCCATTTATAGACCGAATGGTTGAAGGTGAGGTAACCCCCTGTTCCATGAACGATTCCTTTCGGCTTGCCCGTCGTCCCTGAAGTATAGAGGATGTAAAGGGGATGGAGCGAATCCATCGGGTCCGGGTTGACAAAGAGGCTGGCCTGGTCCATCAGCTCATGCAGCCAGACATCCCTTCCGGGCGTCATCACCACGGGGATATTTGCTCTCCGCACGACGAGCATCTTTTCGACCGAAGGGGTGATCTCAAGCGCTTCGTCGGCAATCCGCTTTAATGCCACGGGTTTTCCCCTCCTGAAGCCCGCATCCGCCGTGATCAGGAGTCTCGCACCGGTGTCATTCACCCTGTCCGCCAATGCCTGAGCGCTGAAGCCCGAGAAGATGACCGTATGGGTGGCGCCGATCCTCGCACAGGCCAACATCGCAATCGGAAGTTCCGGGATCATTGGAAGATAGAGGGCGATCCGGTCCCCTTTTTTCATCCCGAGATTGAGAAGGACGGAGGCAAATTTGTTCACCTCCCGGTAAAGGGTTGAGTAACTGAGGACACGCGTGTCTCCGGGTTCTCCTTCCCAGTAGATGGCCACTTTGCTTCTTCGCCATGTTTTGACATGGCGGTCCACACAGAGGTAGGAGGCGTTGAGTGTTCCTCCTACAAACCATTTCGCATAAGGGGGTTGCCAATCCAGGACTTTATCCCAGGTCTTGAACCATTCCAATTTTCTGGCCTCTTCAGCCCAGAAAGCTTCCGGGTCTTTGATGGAGCGGTTATAGACTCCGAAATACTTTTTGAAGGGCCAGTAGGTCGAACCGGAAGTTAATGTTGTTTGCGGCATTGCTGTCTCCTTTCGTGCTCATAAACCTTGACATGAATCGAATATCCAGATTAAATTTACCTTGTTATTTTAGTTCGTTGAAAAAGGTTATCTAATCCCCCTTCATCCCCCTTTGGTCTCCGACCCAGCCTCCGGCTCAGAAGAGCCTCTGGCTCGGAGAGAGCGGTCTCTGACCCGGTGGGCAAAAGGGGAAAATATTTTCTCCTCCCTTTGGTCTCCGACCCAGTGCGGTCTCTGACCCGGAGGGCAAAAGGGAGGTGGCCTGCCTGCGCGAAGCCCCGCCTCCAGAAGCCTTGCGGAGGGCAGGCGCTTCGGCGAAGGCAGGGGAGGGATTTTAAAAGATTTGTTTCAAACCGCTAAATATATAGGTACAATTTATCAAAGTTCTACCGGAAATGGAAGATGTTAAATATCTCTGCGATTCTTCTGGGGGCAGGCGAATCAAAAAGGATGGGCAAAGAGAAACTTTCCCTTCCCTGGGGGAAGAAGACGATATTTGAACACTGCCTTCGAACCCTTCTTCGCTCAAGGGCAGGGGAGGTCGTCGTGGTCCTCAAGGGTCCAATGGAGGAGATGACTCTTCGCATGAGGAAAAAGAAGGTTAAAGTGGTGTTCAATCGTGATTATAAAAAGGGAATGAGCGCCTCAATTCGAAGGGGAATCCGCGCTTTGGATTCAAAAAGCAATGGGATCCTCATTGGGCTTGGAGACCAGCCTTTTGTCAAGACACAAACGATTAATGCTTTAATCGGGGCATTTAAAAAAGGGAAGGGAGGGATCATTGTCCCATCGTTCAAGGGAAGGAGAGGTCATCCGGTCATCTTCCATCGAAGATACGAGAAGGAACTTTTAAGATTGAGAGGGGATACAGGAGCAAGACGGATCATGGATAGGTATCCCCACGATGTTTGGGAGGTTCCTGTTAAGTCAGAGGGCGTCATTAAAGACATTGATACCTGGGAGGATTACAGAAAAGAATTAAAAATAAAGAGGTGAGGGGTTGGAGGGGTTTTAAATGAGATCGGGGAAAAAAATATCTGAACTTGTTGTCTTAATCCGGGGGGCAGGGGAGATGGCGAGTGGTGTTGCGCATCGCCTTTACCAATCCCATTTCACGCTTTGCATGACCGAAGTTTCGCATCCCCTGGCCGTGAGAAGGGAGGTCTCTTTCTGTGAGGCTGTTTACGAAGGAGAGAAGAAGGTGGAGGGTGTGCGGGCGATGCTCATCTCCTCACCCAAGGAGATCGAATCCGGATGGAAGAAGGGATTTATTCCTATCCTTGTCGATCCCGAGGCTAAATTGACAAAAGATTTTTTAAAACCCGATATCCTCATCGACGCCATTATGGCAAAGAAGAATCTGGGGACCCGGATCGATGATGCCCCCCTGGTCATCGGTCTTGGCCCCGGGTTTATCGCAGGAAAAGACGCCCACATCGTCATCGAAACGAACCGGGGCCATCATCTGGGGAAGATGATCCTGAAGGGTGAGGCAGAACCTGACACAGGCATTCCGGGAGAGGTAGGGGGATATACGGCTGAAAGGCTCCTTCGGACGATGAAGAAGGGAATCTTCCATTCCCATAAATCGATAGGCGATAAGGTGACCAAAGGTTCAGTGGTCGCCGTGGTCGATGATTATCCTGTCATCGCCCAGGTCAGCGGTGTGCTCAGAGGACTTCTACGGGAGGGAATCGAAGTAAAGAAAGGAACGAAGGTTGGCGATATTGACCCAAGAGGGAAGCAAGAGGCCTGTTTCACCATTTCCGAGAAGGCAAGGGCTATTGGCGGGGGAGTGCTTGAGGCGATTCTTTATTGGTTTAATAAATAACGATGAACAAGAGGTATTAAGATTCTCATAATTCAATGGGCATGCGCCAAAAAAATCTCCCCTCGCCCCTCTTTTCCAAAGAGGGGTAAATCCTCCCTTTGGCAAAGGGAGGTAAGGAGGGATTTTATTATGATTATATAAATTTTATGAGAATGTTAATAAGTAATAAGGGCTCACTTTCAGAGACTTTAGGCCTTCGGGCAAGGGAGATGATCAGTCTGACCGGAGCAGGCGGAAAGACGACCCTGATGTTCCGGCTTGCCCGCGAGTTATTCCTTGAAGGGAAGAAGGTGATCACCACCACAACAACGAAAATATTGGAGCCCGATGAGGGTGAAACCTCTCACCTTTTTGTATCCGGAGATGAAGGGAAGATAAGAGATTTTGTGGACTGCTACCTCAATGAATACGGCCATATCACCCTTGCCAAAGAAAGAATCGAGACCGGGAAGTTGAGAGGGATTTCACCGGAACTTGCAGATAGCCTCTGGAATTTATATGATATGGATGCTTTGATCATAGAAGCCGATGGAGCCGCGGGCCGTCCTGTAAAAGCTCCCCGGGAAGGAGAGCCTGTCATTCCATCGGGAACAACACTGGTGGTCGCTTTATTGGGAGTGGATGGTGTGGAGAAAGAGCTGAATGAAAAGTATGTCTTTCAGGCAGAACGGATATCGAAAATAACAGGAATCTCACCAGGGCGGAAGATGACGGAGGAGGGGATGGCCCTTTTGATGACCCATCCCGAAGGTCTCTTTAAGGGAGCCCCTGCTTCTGCAAGACGGGTTGCTTTTCTCAATAAGGTGGATATTCCGGATGGATTAAACAGAGCGATAGGGATAGCCCGAATCATCCTTGAAAAAGGTGATTCTGGAATTGAAAGGGTGATCTCAGGACAGTTAAAAAGCGAGCCGCCCGTGGTAGAGGTCATCTTTCCGTAAGTTCATGGGAGGGGGGAAGAAGAGAATGGAATATCGTATTAACAGCCTCATAATAATAACGGCATTGTTTATAAAATCCCTCCTCACCTCCCTTTTCCAAAGGGAGAGAAAATATCCCTCTTTGGCAAAGAGGGGCAAGGGGAGATTTTGTGGAACATGTCAATTCAATTTTGAGACTCTTAATAAGATCATAGCAGCGGGATTTCTGATATTTTTAGGTCTGATTTCTTTTGCTTTTGCAGAGGATTATTCTCTTCAGTACTTTTTAACCAGAGTTACCTCAAAACCGGACGCCCTCTCTAAAAAGGAGAGATCAGAATTGCTGAATCAGATAGGCAGGCTGCTTGAACAAGCCCTGCAGGCCCATGAGAAAATAACCTGTGACATTCAGACCGGAGAGATCGATATCCGGTATCAGGAGGGGGATTTCTGGATTTCGAAACTGAAAGAGGATCAAAAATCAATCGAAGCCGGAAGGGAGCAGGTTAAATCATTGAAAGAGAAGCCCGGCAACATGATGGCATCGATCAAACTCTATAAATCCCTTAAAGACCTCTCTGTCAATTTTAACAGTTACAATAATATGCCTTCGTTTTGCGCCTCTGTGGGCGACCTGGCCCCCGAATTGGAGTTATGGGCGGACCCGGTTTTTTTCCAGCTCTACGTGCTTCCTCTTGCCCGTTTAAAAGATGTGGAAAGGGGTCCTCCCCAGAAGGAGAAGACGCCGGCGCCAAAAGGGAAAAAACCTTAATGTCCCCAATTGTCATACTCGCGAAAGCGGGTATCCGATGAATATTAAGCTGGAAAGCTTCCTACGCTATTCTCAATCCTCCTTCACATCTGTCGCCCTGGTCGCCATCTTATCGCTCACCTTTTATCTTCGTCTCCTCTTTTTCGGACAGATGATCGACGCCGATGTTGGAAACATCGCTTACATGGGGTGGCGAATGGCCGAAGGAGAAGTGTTGATCGACCTGGAGGGTCCGGGAAAGCCTCCTCTCTATGCTATGTTTTACGCACTCTATGTTTGGTTCTTCGGCCCCTCTGTTCCGGGGCTAAAGATGTTTGGAGCCATTTTTGTTCTCATGGCGGTCATCGCAATCTATTGGGTGGCAAAGGTGGCCTATGGGGAAAAGGCGGGGCTTCTGGCCGCGCTGCTCTTCGGAGTCTTTTCATCCGGGCCGATGGTGGAAGGTGGGACGGTCAACCTCGAAACGGTCTTACACTTCCCCTCTATTCTTGCCGTCGGATTTTTTCTGAAAGCTTCAGCAACAGGCCGGTCAAAATGGTACTTCCTTGCCGGTCTGTGTGCGGCAACGGCAGCGCTCATCAAACAGGTAGGCGGGGTGATCTTCTTTGTTTTTATCTGCATCGGCCTTTATGAGAATTGGAGGAAAAAGGAGTGGTTTTTTCGTTATGGAATTCTGGGGGCAGGGGCCCTGGCGCCGATCATTACGCTTCTCGTCTTCTATTCTTTACATGGTTATGCCCTGAACGAATTATATGACTCCATGGTGGGAAGCAACCTCCGCTATCTTGAGAGAGGGTTCGAATACCGGAGTCTATTCGCCTATTTTTTTTCAAGTCTGAAGTTTATCCTCCTCGAAAACAGCCTTCTCTGGATCGGTTCTCTTTTTTCCGTCATTCACCTTTTCAGGCAAATGCGGCATGGGCAGGGAGAGAGGGCTGACCAGATACTGCTCTGGTGGGCTTTCTGGTCTTTTGGGGTTCTATGGGTTTCAGGAACTTTCTATGCCCATTATTTTCTTCAAATCATAGGACCTTTTGCCGTGCTGGCTGCCTATGGGACATTGGAAGCCTGGAAACTGGCAAAATCTTATACTCCTCCGCTGAGGTTTGTCGCTCAGGGGTTATGGGCGCTTGTATTGACGATCATGGTCATTCTTTTCGTTAAGACGGACTATAGACATTTCTTCTCGTATAACCCTGTCGAGGAGACGGTCTTCCAGTATAAAGGGTTGAATGGCATCATCGATCAGTACGGATATGGAATATATAACGTCATGCAATATGAAATCGCTTCCCATATCCGCGATCACACCGGTCCGGCTGATACGATCTATGTTTGGGGAGTTTCTCCGCAGCTCTACTATTTAACCCAGCGAAGAGCCGCAACCCGGTACCGCAATAACTTTAATATCAGTTTGAATGTCACGAGTAACCCCGGAGAAGCGCTTCGTGATTATGGACCGGTGGCCATGGAGGAGATAAAAAAATCTTTCCCTATCTATATTGTCCAGGTATTTCGTCTCGAGAATTTTCCAGATTTACAGAGTTTTGTCCGGGATCATTATCTATTAGAGATGAATGTGGATGTCCCCGGAACTCCCTTCAGAATAAATCTTTATCGGAGGAAGATATGATGCCTGGTTTGATCCATCTTAAAGGGTGTAAGGTTTACAAATCAAAGATGAAAGTTTAAAATATGTATCATTGAAAAGGAGTTTGGGATCTATGAAAGATATCTATACCGAAATAGTCAATGTGCTTGAGGCAAAGGAACAGTTAGCGGTGGCCACCATCATCAATCGCGTAGGTTCCGCCCCGAGGGAAGCGGGTGCGAAATACCTGGTTAAGAAGGATGGAACTGCAGTCGGCTCAATCGGAGGAGGATGTGTTGAGGCCGATGTATGGCAGGAAGCCAGGAAGGTGATAGAAAAAGGAGAAGGGAGTATTCTCCATTTTAAATTGACATCCGAGCAACTGGCAAATGGGGGACTCATCTGCGGTGGGAATATTGATATCTTTTTGGAACCTCTCAGAGAGGACTCCTTAAATATCTATCAAGAGGTGTTAAAGGTGAGACAACAGGGAGGTTTGGGCATCCTTACAACTGTGATCTCTGTAGATGGCGCTTCTCCAAAGGGGAAGGATGTCAAGGCGTTAATAAAGCCATCCGGGGAAAAGACCGGTTCACTTTTTATGGGAGAGGAGTTGGAAGGAAGGATTTTGGGAGAGGCAGAGAGGCTTTTAAGAGAGAGGAAGCCAGAGGTATTAGTCATCCATTCAGAGGAGGTGAGTCATGCCTGGAAGAGACTGGAGGTCCTTCTGGAGCCTATCTATTCCGAACCGACGGTATACATCTTTGGGGCAGGCCATATTTCCCAACAACTGGTTCCCCTTGTCAAAAAGGTCGATTTCAAAGCGGTGGTCATCGATGACCGGGAGATGTTTGCAAACCGGGATCGATTTCCCGAGGCGGATGAGGTCATCGTCTCAGAATTTGAGAATTCTTTCGAAAGAATCACCATTGATCATTCAAGTTATATCGTCATTGTGACACGGGGGCACATCTACGATGGGCTTATTCTGGGAAAAGCAGTCAAAACGGATGCCCATTATATCGGAATGATCGGCTCTAAGAAGAAGATTCGGGTTTTATACCAAAATTTGGCCAAAGAAGGGATTCCAGAGGAGGTTTTGAGAAGAGTCCATGCCCCTATTGGAATCGACATTCACTCTGAAACACCTGAAGAGATTGCTGTAAGTATAGTAGCTCAACTTATTATGAAAAGAAGAGAAAGATTGGCATAAATATTGCTTTATATAAAGAAATTAATAAAAACCTTGACAAAAATGTTCCACTTTTGTAAAGATACATCAAAATTTGATCAGTCCAAAATGGAGGTAAAGAGATGTTGAGGAATCAGAGGGGTTTTACATTGATTGAATTGATTATTATCATTGTTATTATTGGAATCCTGGCAGCCGTGGCCATCCCGAGATATATCGATTTAACCCAGGATGCAGCAAATGCCACTGCAAGAGGGGTATTGGGCAGTTTGAGAAGCGCAAATTCGATTGTATTTGCGGAACGCCTGATAAGAGGGACAGTCGCAGCCTATACAATGGACCAGATTGTTAATAATGCGAATATTCAAGGAGTAAGCTTTACTTTTGATGCAACGAATGTAACGGTGACGGCAGGGGGATATAGTTATCTTTTTACCCTTGCCCCTACAGTTCTCCAGGCGCCTACAACGGTTGGGACAATTGCGGGACCTGTTGGAACCTGGTAAAGTGCCTATATTTAAATAAAAATCAGGAGGGAAAGATGATGAAAAATCAGAGAGGTTTTACTCTCATTGAACTGATCGTTATCATTGTCATCATTGGAATATTGGCTGCCGTTGCCATTCCGACATATCTCGATTTGACACGAGATGCCGCCAATGGCACAGCGAGAGGTGTACTTGGAGGTTTGAGGAGCGCTAACGCTCTCGTATTTGCCGACCGCCTGTTAAAAGGAACAATTGCCTCCTACACGATGGACCAGATTGTTAATAATGCGAATATTCAAGGAGTAAGCTTTACTTTTGATGCAACGAATGTAACGGTGACGGCAGGGGGATATACCTATCTCTTTACCCTTGCCCCGACACAACTCCAAGCGCCAACGACCTTCGGAACATATACGGCTGGCGCGGGTACGTTTGCTACTTGGTAATAGGAGGCTAAATTTACTATTTGTGACCGGTAAAATTAAAGAGAGGATGAGATGGGTCAGACCAACCGAAATTTTGGTTGGTTTGACCTTTTTTTTTGCCACCCTTCTCTTTTTTTACGACCTTCTGGATGACAGATTTCTTCTCACAGAAAGGGATCTTGCTCCTTACTTTATTCCGCCAAGGTTCTTCTGGATTGAAAGCCTGAAGCAGGGCGATTTTCCCTTATGGAATCCTTACCAATTTTCAGGCCATCCTTTTTTTGCCAACCCCCAGAATGCCGCCCTTTATCCTTTAAATGGTCTCTTCTTTTGCTTTCCCTTCGATATCGCCTTCAATGCCATCATTCTTCTCCATTTCTTTTTAGCCGGGTTATTTACCTATCTCTTTCTTAGAGACCTGAAGGTGGGGCCAACCGGGTCTCTCATATCAGGTCTCATATGGATGCTCGGGGGATACCTGCTCTCTGTCCACAGTCTTCTCACTATCCTCCTCTCAGTCGCCTGGACTCCCCTGGTGATGCTCTTTTTCAGAAGGGCGATCGAGCGGCCCGGAATTAAAAATGAGATACTGACTGCAATCTTTATGACCATCTCTTTCCTTGGGGGCGGGATTGAAATAGTGTATGGAAATTTTTTCGTTCTTTTAATCATGATGATTTTTCCTCTTCAACAATCAAATCCCCCCTCACTCCCCTTTCCTAAATTAACCGTGTCCCATAAGTCGGGGGCTGGATACAAGGAGCACTCGGACAGATCCCCCATCCCCCTCCTGACCTCCCCCTTGAAGGGGGAGGAATCACCCGAAGCGCGTGACGATTACCCTCCCCTTCAGGGGGAGGGTCGGGGTGGGGCTATACAAGAGTCTCAATTGCACCAGTCGTACATTCCCCTCTTGTGTCCAAGGGGGTTAAGGGGATTATGGGACGGACGGATAAAAGTTCTACTGTATCGTTTTAAAAGCTTCCTCGTCATCTCCACTATTTTTTTAGTTCTCTCAGCCATTCAACTGGTTCCTTTTCTCGAACTCTGGATCCATTCTATCCGGGGGCAGGGGATCTCCTATCAGGAGGCTACGATCTGGAGTTTGGCTCCGAAAGATTTCCTCCTTTTCTTTTTACCGGATGTTTATGGATACTTTCTGGATATGAAGAAGTACTGGGTGACCCAGTGCTGGCTCAAAACCATGTATACCGGCGGGTTGCCTTTTATATTGAGCTTGATATTCTTTCTTATCCCTCACCCTGTCCCTCTCCCAGAGGGAGAGGGAGTGAGAGGAAACCCTCTCCCAGAGAGAGAGGGGGCAAGAGGAAACCCCCTCGCAGGGGAGGAGGGTTCAAGGAGAAATCCTCTCCCCTATGGGGGAGAGAGGAGAGTGAGGGGGATTGGGAGAAGCCGAATGCTCTTCCTCTCTTTAATGTTCTTCTCCCTTTTTTTATCTCTCGGGCAATATAATCCGCTATACCCGCTTGTCTTTAAGTATCTCCCTTTCTTTAACGGGATCAGGTATCCTGTCAAATTCCTCTATCTTTTCATTCTTGCCCTCGCTATTACTGCAGGCCTGGGTTTTGAAAGACTGGTTCAGTTTTCTAACAGGGTGAGGGAAAATAACGACCCGGTGTCACTCCCGCGAAAGCGGGAGTCCAGAAATGTCCGAAAAAGCTGGATTCCTGCTGGAGTTTATCCCGCACTCCAATGCGGGGCAGGAATGACATTTCAAATGATAAAAAGACTTTTTCAACAACCTGCCAAAAAGAGTGATGGAAAATGGCTAAAGCATCTCTTCATCTTCTTCTCCCTTATCTCAGGACTTTTCCTCTTATTTTTAATCCAGGGACATCAGGAAATTGAACAATTCCTTAAGTTGAAGGAGATTGATTTCCCGCATTTCAATCACCTCTCTGCTAACCTCTACCACATCAAGAGATTCTTCTTCTATCTTACCGTCTTTTTTCTCATTCTCAGGGTTGGCTACGAGGTGAGATGGAAAGGATGGATAAAGTTCTTACTTCTCTTTTTTCTTGCAGCGGACCTCTTCGGGAATATGGGATTCTACGGGAAAGAAAAATCTCACGACTATTTCAAAAAAACCAGAGTCTTGGAAATCATCACTTCGGATAAAGAACCACTACGGGCCTTCTCGACGGGGAAGACGGTCGGACTGGACAGCCCCATTCTCATCGGGAATGGCTCTCCCTTTGACCTCATTAAGGAGAAACATCTTCCTTCATTGAATATGATCTATCAGGTTCATGATATCTGGGGACTTGATGTGGTCCGGTTAAAAAGGAGCAACGACCTTTATAAAAAGTTTATAAGCCTACCGTCCATCTCTTCAAGCCATCTCGTTGACCTTTATGGAGTAAAATATGTCATCTCCATCACTCCGATTGAAGAGGAGGCCGGTTTTGAACTGCTCTATGCCAGACTGGAAGGCCTCGAAGGCAACCAGAAGGACCTTCTCAAACAGAATACCATCAAATTATACAGAAACAGGAACCACCTTCAAAGGGCATGGCTTGTGAAAGACTTCAAGGTGATGGATTCAAAAGAGATGCTTTCAACGATCGCTCAAAAGAATTTTGATCCAAGAAAGGAAGTGCTTCTCGAAGAGAGACCCCCTCACCCCGACCCTCTCCCAGAGGGAGAGGGAAATAGAAGAAGCCCTCTCCCTATCGGGGAGGGGGGTAGAGTGAGGGGAAGCGGGGCCGTTGACCTGGTCGCTGAAAGGAAAAATGGATTGATCCTCCAGGTTGAGGTCCATGATGAGTCCATCCTGGTTTTGAGCGATACCTACTATCCTGGGTGGAAGGTATTTGTGAATGGGAAGAAAGAAAAGATCCTTTGCGCCAATTATAATTTCCGGGCAGTGGTTCTCCCTAAAGGGTCAAACCGGGTGGAGTTCGTTTATTCGCCCATCAGCTTTAAACTGGGCGCAGTCATTACTTTTATAGGGATATTGGGTTGTTTGGCAGGATGGGTGGTCCAACGTAATCCCCGGAATCCGTAACAGTTTAGGTGTTTGAAATATCCTTTATTAAATCCCTCCCTACCTCCCTTTGCCCTCCGGGTCAGAGACCCCGCCTACCGGCAGGCAGGCGCTCTGGGTCGGAGACCAAAGGGAGGTCAATTACCCCTCTTTGGCCTCCGGCCCAGAGGGCCTCTGGTCCGGAGGGCAAAGAGGGGCTAGGGGAGATTTTGTGATGGAGTTCAATTCAAGTTCTAGAACCTTAATAGGACCTAATCGAACGGGATGATGGAGACTGAAAGAACAAATACCTTAACCCTTCTCCTGCTGGAAGAAGCCGCTTCTTATCACCAGTGGATCTTTGAGCAGATGAAACCTTTTCTGAGAGGGAACATCCTGGAGGTGGGATGTGGCATTGGAAATCTAACAGAGTGGCTCCTTCAACGGGGAAAAGTGCTGGCAACGGATGTCAACGAGGACTACCTTGATATCATCCGAGAGAAATATCAGAGCCATCCAAACCTGATAGGCGCTCAGATATGGGATATTCGGAAAAATCCTGCGGAGACATTTCATCACATTTTTGATACCATCGTCTGCTCCAATGTTCTGGAGCATATAGAAGATGATGATATGGTTTTAAGGCATTATTATGAATTACTTCCCCCGGGTGGACGACTCATCCTTCTTGTCCCGGCGTTGAAACTCATTTACAATCATCTGGACAGAGGGCTTGGCCACTTCAGGCGCTATGGACGCGAGGAATTAATGCAGAAACTGACCCGCAGGGGCTTCAAAATATTTGAGTTAAAGTATTTTAACTTTTTTGGTATATTGGGATGGTTTGTAAATGGCACCCTTTTAAGGAGACAGCTTTTACCGGCAGGTCAGGTCCGAATTTTCAACAGGATGGTCCCTCTTTTTATGAAAATAGAGAAGATCATTCCGAAATGGGTGGGTCAATCTTTAATTGCCGTGGGAGAGAAATGATGAAGCTTTCGGTGATCATTCCAGTCTATAACGAAGCAAAGACGATCCTTGAAATCATCAGACGGGTGAAGGAGGCTCCTTTTGAGAAGGAGATTATTGTGGTGGACGACGGTTCCTCAGATGGAACGGCGGACCTCCTCAAAGAGAACGGGGAAGGGATGGTTGTTCTCTTACAGAAGGAGAATCAGGGGAAGGGAGCGGCCATTCGGACAGCTATTCCCCAAATTACCGGAGAGATCGCCATTATTCAGGATGCAGACCTGGAATATCATCCCTCTGAATATTCCCGTTTGATTGCTCCCATCGTTGATGGTGTGGCGGATGTGGTCTATGGTTCACGATTCCAGGGAGGAACGCATCGGGTGCTCTATTTCTGGCATGCCGTAGGGAATCAGATGATAACCACTCTATCCAATATGCTCACCGATCTCAATCTGTCGGATATGGAAACTGGCTATAAGGTCTTTCGCTCGGTAATTCTGAAGAAGGTTAAGATTGAAAGCAATCGTTTTGGTTTTGAGCCGGAGATCACCGCGAAAATTTCCAAAATGGGCTGCCGGGTCTATGAGGTTCCCATCTCTTACTGGGGAAGGGATTATTCGGAAGGAAAGAAGATCAACTGGAAGGACGGACTAGCAGCCATATACTGGATCATCAAGTTCAATATTTTCCGGTAGGAAGAAGATTGAACACAAATTACAAACGCATAAATATTTTACCAATATTGGCCACTTGCCCTTAAACACTCCCCTCGGTGGGTATTACCCTTAATTTAAGAAGAAGGGAAGTTTTAGAAAAAATCCCGATAGGGATAATCGATAATAGACCGGCGATTTATCGCTGGTGATGTGAATGAAAAAAGGAGTCCCATGGGGACGAATGAAAAAGGGGTCTGAAAATGGCTAATTCTTACATCAGGGGTAGGATTCAATCGTCCCGATGGGACTGTTATATTATCTTTTCTCCCCAGCGATGAATCGCTGGGATATTGTCATGCAAGCCCCTCCGGGGCATCAAATTAATTAAGTTAGCGCTTGCATTCGTTGCCCTGTGCTTCTTAGGCTTGAAAAGACATCTCGTAAGCTACCCGGTCCACTTCGTCCCGTGTCGTCACTCCCTTCAGAACCTTTGTCAATCCATCCTCCCTGAGAGATTTTAATCCTGTTGTTTCACGGGCGACCTCCCGGATCACCTGGGCGGAGGCCTTTTCTGAAATCAGCCGTTTGATCTTCTCATTCAGAACGAGGAGTTCATAGATTCCTATCCTGCCCAGATAGCCTGATTGTTTACACTGCCTACACCCTTTGCCGTGATAGAAAGCCGGTGGCTCTTTCGATTTTGGAATATTTTCTCCGAGCTCTTTCAGCGTTTCATCATCGACCGGTGAGAGTGTTTTGCAATGAGGGCAAATGGTCCTGACAAGACGCTGTGCAAGCACGCCAATGACGGAAGAGGAGATGAGATAAGGCTCCACGCCAATGTCGAGGAGGCGGGTAATGGCTTCCGTTGCGTCGTTCGTATGGAGGGTGCTGAGCACCAGGTGGCCTGTGAGGGCTGCCTGGATGGCTACTTGTGAGGTGTCCAAATCCCTGATCTCACCTACCATGATCACATCCGGGTCCTGCCGCAGAATGGACCTCAATCCCGTGGCAAAGGTGATTCCTGCCTTGGGATTGACCTGGGTCTGGCGGATTAAGGAGAGACGGTATTCCACAGGGTCTTCGATGGTGATGATATTCTTATCCACGGAGTTGATCATATTGAGGGAGGCGTAAAGCGTGGTCGTCTTTCCACTGCCCGTGGGTCCGGTGACCAGAAGGATGCCGGTTGTCTTCCGTATGAGCTGTCTGAACTGGGCGAGCATCTCCTCTGAAAACCCAAGATCCTCCAGCGTAAGAAGAGGACTGGATTGATCGAGGATACGGAGGACGACATTTTCTCCATAAATCGTTGGAAAGGTCGAGACCCTGATTTCGAAACCCCTGTTTTCCATCCTGATATTGAAGTTGCCATCCTGAGGCAGTCTTGTCTCTGTGATATCCATCTCTGCCAGTATTTTAGTCCGGGCTGTAATGGCCGGATGGGCTGCTTTGGGTAAGGTCAGGGTTTCAAAAAGGAAGCCATCAATCCGAAACCGAATCCGCAGGTATTTTTCATCGGGCTCGAAGTGAATATCACTGGCGCGGTCCCGAATGGCCTGCATCATGACGATGTCGAACATTCTTGCAGCCGGAGCCGCTTCCACAGGACCTGCAAGAGGTTCTTTCACCTGGAGATCGTAGGCCTTTCTGTAGTCCGAAGGCTCCGGGGAGGATTCAACCGTATTTTGCATGGCGACCTGACGGAGTGTATTTTCGAATATCATCGCTCCGGCGCTGTAATACTGGTCGATCGCCTTTTTAATCTTTTTTTCGGTGCTGATCGTAATTTCCACATCGGTCTTTGCCTTGTTTCGCACCTCATCGAGAGCAAGGAGGTTGAGCGGATTATCCATCGCCACCGTTAATATGCTTCCGATTTTAAAGAGGGGAATCAGGACATGACGGCGCGCCAATTCCTCGGGGATGATCTTGACGATCGGGTCATCGATCAAATAGGTGTCGAGATCGACATAGGGAAGATTAAAATAATCGGCCAGACACTGGTAGGCGAGTTCTTCCTTAAGATAGCCTTTCCGGATCAGGGTCTGTTCCAGCCTTTCTCCCCCCTGTTTCAGTTCCTGAGCGGCCTTTTTCAATTGATCAGGAGTGAGGACACCCGTTTCGATCAGGAATTCCCCAAAACTCTTCTTGCCATTCGTCATATTGCCTCCCAAATAACTAAGCAACAATCACCAAACATCAAATCATACCCAATGAACATAAAAAACAGAATCATCTTTAGTAATTCTAACAGTCTTAGCGCTTACAGCGCTCCCCCGTTCGCCCTGAGGCCCTCGAAGGGTGATATCTGCGAGCCAATCGAGATACCTCCGCCCAATCTCCCCGCATCATTGCTTCCTTTTTCCTGCGACTCCAACCTTTAATCTGTCGCTCACAGGCCAATGCTTCCTCTCGAGTGGAGAATTCCTCTGAAAACAGCAGGCTAACCGGAAGACGAGTCGAAGTATAGCCTTCGATTTCACCGAATTGATGTTTTTCTAAGCGCAACTCAAGATTATCCGTATGACCGGTGTAGTAGGAATTATCTGCACAGCGCAAAACGTATACCCAAAAACTCATATCCCTATTACCTCTCGCTTCCCTTAGCTTTCCAAATCTCGACTTATGGGCTGCGCAAGAGTAACTAATCCGCTCACCCTTCGAGAGCCTCAGGGCGAACGGTGATTGGAAGGTTCAATCCTTTTTCACACCCCTCATTTTTATTAATTGATTGATGTGCCTTCTGACCTTTGAAGCCAGGTCCGGATAGGCATTTGAAGAGAGCTGAACGAATTGCTGATAATGTTGAATCGCTGGCTCCCGATTTCCCATCTGTTCATAGAGAAGCCCAAGGTGATAATGAGTCTCTCCATGAAGAGGGTCAATGGCAAGAGCTTTCCGATACGATTCGATTCCCTTATCGACTTCCCCCCCCTTTTTGTAGAGGGTCCCGATATGGATATGGCTCTCAATATGATTGGGATTGATGAAGAGGATTTTTTTAAACACCTCCATGGCTTTTTCATTTTCTCCCTTAAGATAGAGGAGGATCCCGATGTTGTTGAGGCCTTTTTCGTATTGGGGATTGATTTCGATGGTCTTCTGATAGATTTTGAGGGCGCTCTCGGAATCGCCGATTTCCTGGTAGATAACCCCAAGGTTGTTATAGGCCTCAATATGGTTGGGGTCCATCTCAATGACCTTCTGATAGGCGTGTATCGCTTGGGCAATCTCCCGCTGGTTGTAGAATGAAACCCCCAAGTTAAATTGCCGGGCAACTTCTATGCTTAGATGACGCTCCCGTACGGCGCCCTGTTCCGATACAAAGGGTTTTGAGACTGTTTCCTCTTTCTGAGGAGGCGCTGGAAGGGATGGTTTTTCATCCACTACTGCCTTCTCCTGCTTTTTTTCAGCCTTGATCATCTTCTCCTCAGGCACCGGTTTCGGGAGTATCTCTCCCTCCCTTTTTTTCTGGAGGAGCGGGTCAATTTCTCTCGGAGACAGATCGGGGGTCGCAGGCATAGACACTTTCGATTTATCCTTAGGTTCTGGTTTTCCCGTCTCTTTTACTTCCTCCTTCGAAAGCTCTGATGAGATTTTTTCATCCACCGGAAGCGAGTTCTTTGTCTCCGGAATCGCCACCGTTTGCACAGGAGGCGAAGTGATGGGAGATGGGAAAAACCGCCAAAGGACGATCGGAAGAATGAGAAGAGTTACGGAAGTTGCTCCAATGATCCACCACCGTTTCTTTCGGCTCTTTCTCGGAGATTGATATTTAAAAAATGGACTTCCACTTGACTCCTTTGACCGGAGTTGCTGGGCCTTCTTAAGAGCGTCAATGATGAGACTCATCGGATACCCTCCA
Organism: Deltaproteobacteria bacterium RBG_16_49_23; assembly: GCA_001798855.1. Classification (GTDB taxonomy): domain Bacteria; phylum Desulfobacterota; class BSN033; order BSN033; family UBA1163; genus RBG-16-49-23. The sequence goes on from MGQQ01000069.1 coordinate 47,720, forward strand.
AGAGAGGATATTGGCAGCTATAGAGTATGATCCCAAAGGCCATCAGAAGGATCAGGATGGCGAGAAGGAAGATTCGCAGAGGAGGGAAATATTTTGAAAAGACCTGTGAGCGGGAGGCAGACCCCGTCCATTCCTCTCCTCTCATCTCTTTTGCCGCTTTCTTAACAATTCCTTTTTCAATATGATTCGTACTTTCAACAAACCCGCCGAGGAGGATGCGATCGCATAAGAGATTGATTAGTCTTGGGATTCCCTTCGAAAATCGGTAAATTTCATTCAAGGCGGATTTCGAAAAGGTGATGCTTCCATGTGAACCGGCCACGGTGAGGCGCTGGTAGATGTATGATTCGGTCTCCTCCCGGTTGAGGGGAAGGATGTGGTGGCGGATGGCAATCCGCTGGTTTAATTGTTTCAATTTGTTGGACTGAAATTTCTGGTTCAATTCCAATTGGCCGAACAGGATGATCTGAAGCATCTTCTCCTTGGTTGTCTCCAGATTGGAAAGCATCCGGATCTGCTCCAGGACCGGGATGGAAAGGTTTTGCGCCTCATCGATAATAAGGATCACATGCCTATTCTGGGAGAGTTGTTCGAGAAGAAATCGATTCAGGGCGTCAATCCGTTCTGCTTTTGTCCTTCCAATCGAAGTAAATCCAAAATCCTGAAGAATGGCTCTGAGCAGTTCTCCTTCGGTGAGAAAGGAATTGAAGATGACCGCTGTTTTTATATTTCTATCCAGTTTGTCGAGAAGGGACCGGCAGATGGTCGTTTTCCCAGTTCCGATATCGCCGGTGACCACCATAAATCCCTCTCTTTGCTGAATCCCGTAAAGGAGGGAATCGATGGCTGTCCGGTGGCTCTCGCTCAGGTAGAGAAACTGCGGATCCGGCGTCAGGGAAAAGGGTTTTTCTTTTAAGCCATAAAAGTCGAGATACATCTTTTTCCTTAAATCCCTCCCAACCTCCCTTTTTCAAAGGGAGGAGCAATCTATCCCCCTTTTGTCAAAGGGGGATGAAGGGGGATTAGACATCCTTTTTGAAAAGTGATTATGTGGTAGTAAAATTTAATTATCTTAAGCTGTTACTTCTTAGTAAAATCCTCCACTTTCTTTCCCACTTGAAGGGTGGGGGTGATCATGATCACCAGCTCTGCGATCCTTTTCTTTTCGGTCCTGTAGCGGAATAACCCTCCCAGCAACGGGATGGAATGAAGAACGGGAACGCCGATATAAGTCTCCTCGTTCTTCTCCTGCATCAGGCCTGCGATGATGATCGTCTGGCCATCCTTCACCCTCACCGTCGTATCGGTCTCTCTCACGCTTAGCAGTGGAAAAGTGGTTTTTCCATCCGGAGTAATCTTCTCTCCTGTCTTCTCCGTGATGCTGGGGTGGATGTTCATAATAATCGTTCCATCCTCGGCAATCTGCGGCGTGACGTCGAGGATGATTCCCACATCGATCGTCATTGGCTGGATGATCTGAGTCACCGTTGTCTGGGTTGCAACAGCGCCGGTAATGAAGAAGACGTCCTGGTTTCCCACCCGTATGATCGCCTTCTGGTTGTTGAGAGTGGAGATCGTTGGGCTTGAGAGGACCTTGATGTCTCCCTGCTCGGCAATGGCCGCCATGATATCCGAGAGGGCGACTTCCGTCCCGATGGCAAGTGTTCCTCCAAAGGGTTTTATTTTAAATCCCCCCGGGGTCGTGATGGTGGTTCCGGTGGTGGTATCTGTAAGAGCAAAACCTCCTGATACTCCGGGAAATCCGGTTGTTCCCGCCTTGTTCGTCAGTCCCCAGGACAGGTTGGCGATTCGTGGAAGGCTTTCGATGACCTTCCAGTTGATGCCCTCCTTATTCTCATCAGAGAGGATGACTTCGAAAATCTTGGCCTGTATGGTGACCTGTCTCTGTGAACTTCCCTCGACCGTTTCCAAATAGGAGGCGATCTTGTTCAGGTTCATCGGGTAATCCGTCACCAGTATGACACCGGCCGACTTATTGATGATCAATTTTTTCCCTTTTCCATCCACCCGTGTCCAGGCTGTTTTCTCGGCATCTGATGCAGTTTTCTCCTCAACCGAACCAAAAACAATGGCTTCCAATCCTTTCTGGATATCTCTCCAGAGGTCCATTTCATCCACACTCACGAGGTCGCTGAATCCTGTTCTGGCGCCGGATGAACCGGTAGACGCCTGCGTTCCTGGAAGGGCGCCGGTTTGCAGCCCTCCACCTGTGCTCGCATAGATCTCCCTTTTTCCGCTCCGTTTAGTGGCGAGATAATTGAGCGTGAAAAACCGTGACTCCAGCTGGGGTCGCATGATCTTGATAAATTTTCCTTCGATGCGATAGGTCCATCCCAGTGGAAAGAGAATGGCATCGAGCGCTTCCTTCAGGGTTACCCGCTTTAGATCGATGGTTACCTTACCGCCCAATTCCGGATCGATGACGATATTGTAATCGCTCTCCTTTGAGAAGGCTAAAAGGATATCTTGGATATTCGAGTCTCTGGCGAAAAAGGAATAAAGTTTTTCCGGAATCTTTTTCGCTTCCTCCCTCTGGGGAATCACCAGTTCCTTCAATTTTTCTTCGGGAGGCGGTTGGGGTTTCGAGATCTCTATCTTCTGCTCAGGTAATTGGGTTCGCTCCTTTTTGGGAGGACCCGCACACCCTAAAGCCCATAAGAGACATAAAAAAGATATAAATAGCATTTTGGCTTTCATATTTTTTCTCCTTATTTTTAATAAGGTTCAACCGACTTTAGCGGAGGTAATGATAGGCCGTTCACCCTGAGGCTCTCGAAGGGTGATATCGGCGAGCCAATTGGGATACCTCCGCCCAATCTTCCCGCATCATTGCTTCCTTTTTCCTCCGACTCCAACCTTTAATCTGTCGCTCACATGATAATGCTTCCTCTCGAGTGGGGAATTCCTCTGAAAACAGCAGTCTAACCGGAAGACGAGTCGAAGTATAGCCTTCGATTTCACCAGATTGATGTTTTGCTATGCGCTCCTCAAGATTATCCGTATGACCGGTGTAGAAGGAGTTGTCGGCACAGCACAAAATGTAAACCCAAAAACTCATGTTCCTATTACCTCTTGCTTCTTTCAGCCATTAATAATATCGATCTACTCGTCCTTTGACCCTCAATAGGTTCACCCTTCGAGAGCCTCAGGGCGAACGGTGAGTCGAAGGGCCTGTCCTGAGGGAAGTCGAAGGGCTCAGAGGGAATTAGGTCATCTTTCCTCAACCGTTAACTTGATCGGGCTCTGATCCAGAGCGAGCGTCCTCTTTTTGCCTTCCTTTTCCAGAATAACCCGGTCGGACCGGATCTCTAGAACCTTCTCACCGTTAATAAAATCTCCAATAGACACGATCGATCGGTCAATCGATGCAAGTCGAATATGGTCGCCGATTAAAATAGCCTTTAGCTTTAAAGGGACTTCAACAGGTTTTACTTCTTCCGGGGCTTGTGGAATCTTTGTGTTCTCCTGAACAGGGATCTCCTTTGAAAGAAGACGGACTCCAGGGGGAAGAGAGAACGGATCCCTTCGGGTTTCCTGGAACAGATAAGGTTTTTTCTTCAATTGTGCGTGAACCTCTCCTGTCTCCATCAAAGGGGTCATAGAAAAAAGGAGAGCAATAGTTAGGATGCAAATTATATATAGCGACATAAGCCCTATTCGGCTTGTCATTCCGTGCTTGACCCAGCCTGCCCCGTACTTGATACGGGGGAATCCAGTGTTTTTCTGGATTCCTGCTTTCGCAGGAATGACGGCCTTTGCCGTGATTAATTCCGCTGTGTATAGAATGATGTTTTGAGATCGAATCACTGAACGCCTCCTACAACACAATGATATACATCTTCAGCATTAATGTGACCTTTAAGAGGGGTTTTATCTCCTCGTTCCTTTCTATCTGAAGGCTATCGATCTGGATTAGAAATGGAAGCTCCTCAATCCCCTTTAAATAAGCCTCTAATTTGGCAAAGGTGGAATGGAGGATAACCTGAACGGTCACCTTTCTTGAATCCGTGGGGGCTAATCCTTTTTTCTCTTCGAGCGGGGAAATCTTTTCCTCTGAAGGCGCAAGAGAGATGACCTTCATCTGCAGAGGGTCGCTCTCCCTGGCCAGATGTTTTAAGAAGGCCCTGAACTCTTCCCCCCTGAGCGTCCGCTCACCTAAACCTTTGAGCTCTTTCTCCATCTGAGCGATCATAGTTTCTGTTGTTTCGAGACCCTGGGTCAATAGAGAGAGTTCGCTCAGCTTCAAGTCTGCCGCCTTGACTTCTCCTTTGAGCCTTAGAACCTTGCGATTCTGAGGTGTGTAATAGAGACGATCGAATAGAAAGATGGCGGCGGCGATGATGACCAGAAAGAATAGTATCTTTTCTCTTCTTTTCAGCGCCATGGGTTAAGGTTTCTCCTCTTTATCAATTCCCGACCGAAATACCCCCCTTTAGCAAAGGGGGAGACACTAATTCTTCTCCTCTTTCAATCCTTTCCCTTATTGGGAATGTCAATGTCACAAGCAATATCGAATTCAACGGTCAACTGATTATACAGTTTATTTTCATCTGTGGAAATTAATTTTACATGGCTGAAGAGAGGAGACCTCTCGAGTCCTTCAATGATCTGGGCGATGGCTGTAAGGCAGTGGATATCATTTCCGAAGGCAAGACCGGTGAGATGAAGAACCTTCTTCCCATCCTCCCGCAATTCTCCCTCCTGGGGTTTTGAAGCCTGTGGGGTTTTTCCCAAAGCTTTTGCTCCGGACTGAACTTCGAGGTGTGTCAGGGTGACATTTGCCGGAGTCATTTTGATCACTTCTTTCAATACCTCGCGGTAAGGTCCGGCAGCGATCGTGGAAGATGGGAAGAGAGAAAGGTCCTGTTTCATCCTTAACTCTTTCTCCTTCAGTGTCGCCAGTCTGGACCGGAGGTCTTCCAGCTTCATTACCTTCGCCATCTTCTCGGCCCGCTCCCTTTCAAGAGTGGTCACCTGTGAGGTTGTGTGATAGATGATCCCGAGGAAGACGAGGGCGGTGACTGAAAAAGCCGTTATAGAAATCCATTTCTCGTTTTGAAATTTATGCCAGAATGGCTCTTTGACTGGAAGGAATTCGATCTGTTTCGGTTCAGAGAGCGCCACGCCAACAGCATTGGTGAACATAGAGCCTGTTTGATCGAGAACCCGGGCATCTCCCTTTTTTGCGTCATAAAGCATCTCCTTCAGCGGATTGAAAAGTTCTACGGGAAGACGGAGTTCGCCTTGGAGGTAGGAGGCAAAATTCTTCAAATGGGCGCCTCCTCCGGTAAGAATAATTCTGTCAATCTTTTCCCCGTAGAATTGATTTCGATAATAATCAAGAGATCTCCCTATCTCCCCTGCCCATCTTTCCAGGACAGGCCTCATCAGAAAGGAGATCTTCGATAGGTCAATCTTTTCATCCAACTCTGTTTCCTTCTGAGAGCCGGAGAGGATTCCTACCTCTTCTTTCATCCTCTCAGCCTTTTCATAAAGGAGATGGGGATCTTTCTCAAAAGGGATTCCATCCATCATCGCCCGGGTGAGATCATTTCCGGCCGGCGTCATCTCCCGGCTGAATTGTAAATACTCATCTTTGAAGAGATAGAGACTCATCTTTTCCGCACCCAGATCAATCAGGGCCATGGTCTCTCCGATTTTTAAACGGCCAAACGGCATCAGCATATTCCAGAGGGCAAAGGCGCTCACATCCAGATGGCTGACCTGCAATCCGGCTCCCTCGATAATCGAGATCGTTCGTTGAATGAGGTCATTTGGGCAGGCGACTGTGAGGAGGTCAAGTTTTTTGACTTCATCCTCGATAAATTCCCCGAGAATATGAAATTGAATCCGGGCTGTTTCGACAGGGAAGGGCAGATAGCTCTTGATCTCCCAGGGGAGAGCTTTGATTAATTCCTTTTTAGGAATCGAGGGCATGGTGATCCGTCGAATATGGATTCCCGAACCGGAAACCGTGAGTCTAACTTTATCCGTTTTAACGCCCATTTCCTCAAACAGGTCTTTGAGGAGGATGGAGATAGAGCTGATATCCTCTCTGTCAATTCCATGAGGGATTTTCCTCATCCCGAAACAGGTCAGAAAAGGCCCCTTCGGGGTCTTTTTCAGCCCCACCACTTTAATGGAATGAGAACCAATGTCTAACCCGATGGTTTCTGGCATATGTAGCTCCTAAATTTTAAAAGGGCGCTGAAAAAATCCTAAAACTCCAACATGTCATATTATTACTGCCTTAAAGGCAATGATCAAACGGGCACCGGCATCTCCTCCAAGAGTCGCCTGGTTTTTGCTGACGTTCCCGGAAGCCCCGGCGGTCGCCATGACCTTATAGGCATGGGTTTGAGATGCATCTGCGCCCGACGTGTTCCGGTATTGAGCCGAACCCGGAGTAGACCACCCACCTGTCAGAGATCCCCAGGTATTGTCATCTGAAGAGGCCCACGCTGCAAAGACGAGGGCTCCGTCCGTGATCGTGGTGATCTCCGGAATGGTGACGGTGCGGGGTGCAGGGGGAGCGGCGAAGTTACCGGAAACCTGTGGTACGTCTACTTCCCACACACTACTAGTGTTGGAAGGCCGGAAGACGTGCATGACGACTATATGGTTAATGACGCTACCGAAGGAAACGCTTGGATTGGGGAGAGTCCATGTGCCATTGAACCTACACCAGAAGAGCCTTATCCGGCAGTTGGCCTGGTTTTGCTGAGTCTCCGATGTCCAGCTTTGGCCTCCGGTGGAAGATATGGCGATTGTTGCCGTACTGTCGCGAGCTTGAGCTATCATCAGGACAAGATCGCCCGCCTGCATACTCCCGGGAGGAACTACCGCAGTTGGATTGGCGGTATTTGTCCCGTTATCGGCAGGAGTAGAGGCTGATCCAAAATAAGTAATTTCCATCAAAAAACTGGTAAAATTGGAGACCCTGATGCTCCTTCTTGCAGTGCCAACGGGAACTTCCCCGACGGAAGTCAGGGTGTCAAGATTGGGAGAGGTGTTGGTATAAGTCAAGGTGAATCTTCCTGCTCCAAGATTCCTTGTCATACCGGTTAATCCGGCAAGCTCGGCTGGCGTTGTCCAACCATTGCCGTTAGCGTACCGGACAGCGAATTCCACTCCAGATTGGGCAATGAAGAAGGCCTGATTGGAGCTGATAGTTAGAGAAACGGACTTTTGTTTGGTCGGGATCAGATAAGAGAAGACATAGCCGATGGAAACCATCAACATCATGGCAATGACCAGAAAGAGGACGGAAAGGCCTCTGGGATTATATAAAATCCCTCCCAACCTCCCTTTGCTCTCCGGGTCAGAGACCGCTCTGGGTCGGAGACCAAAGGGAGGGGAAATCATCCCACTTTTACTAAGGGGGGGTGAGGGGGGATTATGTGTCTTTTGAATCATCATTCTCAACTGCTTGGCTCCTCTCGCCAGTATTGTTTAAAATTCTTATATGTTGAACTGGTTGGAAGATTCTTTGGATAAACTTTTGTCTGCAAGGTTATATTTTCACCGCTCGCCCGAGAGAGGGTAAGCTGTAATTGAATCTCGTTTGTCGCATTCGTCACAGTAAACGTGGAGACATAGTCAGCCATTGCAATAAGGTTTTCAGGTGCCCCTCCGGCATTCTTAACCTTTCGTAAAGTGCTACCGCTAAGATCGAATCTAATGTTTTCATCCGCACTGTCCTGGGCTGTTGCATTGTTTCTTACAAAAGTGATCGAACTGGCTGTGAATGATGTAATGCTCCTCGCATCTCGAATATCTCTGCACATTCTCTCCAATGCCAACTTCCCTTCGTCGAAAAGGGTCTTCTGATTGACGGTCATTGTATAGATTTTCAGGCTATCAATCAAGAATTTAATAGTAATACCTGATACAATGGATAAAATGACAATCACAATGATGATTTCGATGAGGGTGAAACCCCTTTGAAGTTCGGAGTTATGCTTCGGCATTTGTTATCCTTTCAATTACGGGGAGAACGCAACCACTGAATAAATCTCATAGGTGTCGTTCATCGGATCTTTTACGCGAACGAGAATTCTTTTATAGCCTCGATGAGTTACGAGATCTGGATTTAAAAAATCACTGTCCACATAAAGCCTTTCCCACTGCCATTGATAGCCAGAAAACCCTGAAATGTCTGCGTACGAAGTCATCGCAATGGGATTGAGGGCCGAGTCAAGGTACCGATATTTCATGAACTCTTCCATCTTCTGATGGGCGAGATACGTGGCCGTGGCCGTCATCTCTGGTTTTTGGCTTCCTTTGACGCCTGTTACAAAAGGGACAATGATGACCGGCAGAAGAATCCCTGCCATCACAATCAGAATTATAATCTCGATGAGAGTGAAGCCCCTGATTCCAATTGCGGATTTCGGAATGCGGATTGCGGAATGAAAAACCCGAAATCTGCCCCAATTTCGGATTTCGGAATATTTTAACCCTGAGATTAAGTTTTTCATCATACACGACCCGCGGATTGCTGATTGCGCCTGCCCGCCAAAGCCCCAGCGCAGGCAGGGAATGCGGAATGAAAAAGTCGAAAAATGCCCCACTTTTGGAATTTCGTTTTTTCTTTCAATTCTCTCTTTTCCATAGCTATCTTTATCCCGCAATCCGAATTCCGAAATCACAGAATATTCACCTTTCCTGTATAATTCGTGACGCTGATCGTTTTCGTTCCCCCGCCTCCTGAAACTGTCACCGATGCAGCCCCTGTCGTTGGCTCACCAAGAGAATTGAAGGTGATCGTGATAGTCGTGCCAATCGTTACTCCGGATGGTAGTCGCCCCGAGGGGTCGAGGTTGCTTGTGGAAGGAACAGTGGCAGGAAATGTGTAAGTGGATGTGCCCGATACGAAATTGACGCTCTTCGAGACTCGATTGGCCATGGCACATTCCTGTACATATCGGATATCAGAAGCGATCATGTAAGCTGCCCCTTCAACAGAAGCCCTCGGGGAAATATCGAAGCCTGCCCTCGGTATCACCACAGCCGCCAGTATGGCAATGATGACCAAAACGAGAATGACTTCGATGAGGGACATTCCCGATTGCGGAATGCGGAATGCGGAATGCGGAGTTGAAGTTCCGAAATCCCTGCCTGCGCTGGGGCTTCGGCGGGCAGGCGAAATCCCCGCTTGCCAAAGAACTTGCCTGACTACACCAAGCCCGCCTCCAGAAGCCTTGCGGAAGGCAGGTGTTTCGGCGAAGGCAGGTTCGGCGGGCAGGCGAAATCCGAAATAAGTTCCTCTGAATCCTTTGCAATCCCTCAGCATCATTCTTGTCACTGACCTCATTTAAAGAGGGAGGCCATATTCCACCACGGGAGAAATACGGCCAGAGCCAGGAGCAAAACCACTCCACCTAAAACGAGCGTCAGAGCCGGCTCAATATAGGTCGGGAGCTTTTTCATGGCGTTATCGACTTCGATATCATAGTAATCCGTAACCCTTGTCAGCATCTCATCCAGGGTTCCGGAAGATTCTCCGATGGAAATCATTTGAATGACAAGGGGAGTGAACCTTCCGCTCTCCTTCAATGCTTCGGTCAAGCTGCTTCCCCCCCTGACTTTCTGCCGGACACTTTCGATGGATTGGGAAAGCAGGACATTGTCCACCGTAGTTGAAGTGATTTCGAGGGCCTGTAAAATAGGAATTCCACTTTGGTTCAGCATTCCGAAGGTATTTGAAAATCGGGAAAGCCCGATCTTTAAAAAGAGAGGGCCTAAAACGGGGATCCGGATTTTAATTTTATCCCAGAGGTGTCTTCCATTGACTGTTTGAAGATAGCGTTTAGTGAAGATGGAAATCCCCAGAAGTCCCCCCAGGACAAGATACCAATAGGTCTGGAATATTTTGTTCATCCCGATCATGACGCGGGTGGGCAGGGGAAGAGGGGCATTGAACTGTGCAAAAGTTGCGGCGAACCTTGGGATGACAAAAACGATCAGGACCAGGAAGGCAATGGCCACTGAAAAGATGACAATCATTGGATATCGTGTTGCCTCTTTGAGCCTCTGATGGGTTTTCAGCTCCCGGTCTGCGAGGGTGACAAATCGGTCCAGTGATTCACCCAATTTTCCGGAGGTTTCCCCCGCCCGGATCATATTGATATAGATAGTCGAAAAAACCTTTGGATGCTTCGCCATGGATGCGAAAAGCGGATTACCTGCTTCAATGTCTCTGCAAACTTCTCCCAGGACTTTTTGCAGGGTTTTATTTTCAATTTGATCCTTTAAATTGGATAAGCCTGTGAGAAGAGGTAGCCCTGCCTTATATAATGTTGAAATCTGTTGGCTGAGAACAACGACGTCCTCCAAACGCACCTTCTTGAATTGGTTCATCCAATCCGAAAGATCGAACAGAGGGGCATTTTCCGCTTTTTCGAGAGAGATGGGAAGATACCCGAGACGGTGGAGTTCGTCTCCGGCTAATTGAAGGGTAGGGGCCTCAATCTTTCCTTCGATCCCCTTGCCAGTCCTATCTCGCACTCTGTATTTGAAAGTGGGCATGTTTAAATCCTAAACAGTTCGTAGTTCAGTGTTTTAAAAATGGGGTGATGGGGAGATGGGGGGATAGGGAGTCTATCACCCCAACCTCAAAATTCACCGCCGTTTAGCTCCAGGTAGCAACCATTGCTGAGGATTATTAATCAAACTCACAATTTTTCCAAGAATATTGTCGTAAGTAATTGATATTTCTTGGAAGATATTTTCACTGAGATAACCACATCTTAAAGCAAACTCCAACCAAACTTGAGTTTCAGCGGCCTCCGCTTCTGCGTCGCTCAATTTACTAAGGAAAGCTGCTTCGTAGCGTCTTTTTCGCCCCTCCGGGTCAGAGACCCAAAAATTTGTCCAAAGTTTTTTTCGAATGCTTCAATGAACGTTCTACCCATCTAGCTTCCGAACGTAAAGAATATTTTTTATAAGCGATTATCCGCCAAGGCAAGCCAGCCTTAGTTGATTTCACATGGCCAGCATTATGTTCTTTTAATCTTTTGTTTAAATCGTTAGTATGTCCTATGTAACGTCTGCCTGTAAGATCGCTATAAAGGATATATACAAACATTATTCTGCCCCTCTGGGTCGGAGACAAGCCTCTGATAGGTTAGCACATACCGATCTTGATGATCGACGCACTTGATCTGTGAGTGAATAACGTTCCTCGATCGGAAAGGATCTGCTTTTCTCAAATATCTGCATAGCCGCTTCAAAGGCCATTTTATAAACATCTAAATCTCGATGAGTCCGAATCAATTTCTTTTCCATTTTCTATCTCCCCATCACCCCATCCCCCTATCTCCCCATCTCCCTACCTCCCCATCTCCCTATCTCTACCATACTCCGAACCACGAACTCCGAACTATTTATTCAGGTATTCCTTCACCTTTTTCATGACCTCATCCATCTCAAAAGGTTTGGTTATATATTCGTTTGCTCCTGTTTGCAGCCCGGTCGCCTTATCTTTTTCCTGGG
>MGQQ01000070.1 GCA_001798855.1 Deltaproteobacteria bacterium RBG_16_49_23
AGATTATAGGCCAAATAAAAAGATCTGTCAAATCTACCCATAAATTTGTCGCAGACCCTCTCTAAAATTGCCTCTTGACAGGGGAGGCCTGGATTTTTATACTATGGAATCAAAAGGAATGCGGGAAACCCGTTAGACTTCATCGAAAAGGGAGGAAGAAGAAATGCCGACCTATGACTATCGTTGCTCAACATGTAAAAAGAAATTTTCTCTTATTCTTAGCATAAAAGACCATGATGCGGGCAAGGCAAAGTGTCCGAAGTGCGGGGGAAAGAAACCGGAGCAGCTTATTACCCCTTTTCAGGCGAAGACGTCAAGAAAGAGTTAGAACCGATATTGAGATGCTCAAGGGTCCTCTGGACCAGCAACCTCCAGAGCCGAAGATTATCCTCGGGAGGAAAGAGCTGGAGGAATCCCTTTGAAAACCGCTCTGTCACCTCTTCCGTTATCTCATCCATTGACCAGCCTTCTTGAATCCTCTCCAGCACAAAGGCCTTAAAGTCCTCAATGGCCTGTCGTCCCATCTTCAGATGTTTCCTCACCTCTTCTCTCCCTGAGATGGCTCCATAATGGCCCCGGCACAAGGTTCGGGGATCGATGGCTTTCATCTTATCCAGCGATTTTTCTGCGTCATCAAGACGGTACCAGTAATTGGGCCTGAAGAAATCAGGAGGCGTGTAAAAACCGGCCGCATCGGTGCAGAAGAGCGTCTCTTCTTTTTCCAGGTAAGCACAGAGGCAGTCAGGGGCGTGGCCGGGCGCCTCGATAAACCTTATTCTGGCACCCTTTCCAAGGTCGAGGATCGAGCCTTCCTCCAGGGAGATATCGAGCGAAAATGAGGATAGGGGGTTGAGCGTTGGGGCCTCTGAAATCAAACCTTTCTCCATTAAAGCCAGGGTCATGTTTCTGTCGGAATCAAAAATCTTCCCCATAACTCGCTCCTTTGAAAAGATGGTTCGATTTAGAACAGAAGAAACGACCTTCATCCAGGGATATCTTTCCTTTAGAAGAGGAAAGACCATCATATGGTCGAAATGGGAGTGGAGAATGATGAGGTGGGAGATGGATTCAGGGGGGACATTGAGTTGGTTCAGTTGGTTCAGAAAAGGCCACGCGACCGCGCTGACCCCGCCCTCGATAATAGCATTGGTCTCCCCCCTGACCAGGTAGAGGTTAAAGAGCTCACTTCCCAGGAGAGTGACATGGTCGGTTATCTGAAGCGGCAGTTGCACAAGATTCCATTAACCCATCCGTATGTTTGATTCAACTTTTTGGAGGTTGAATTCCCCCATGCCCTAAAGGCTTTCCCAAGAAATAATCAAAATAGTAGAAACGCATAACGTTGTCATTCCCGCGTAAGCAGAGATTTTAATGGCTCAATTTATTTTACAGTTTGGTAACATTAATCCAACCTGGGCGGAATTTCCACAGATACCCCATCCCTCTCCTCACCTCCCCCTTGAAGGGGGAGGAACATAAAGATTTCCCTCCCCTTCAGGGGGAGGGCTAGGGTGGGGGTGGGGTTAGATGGCTTATCGGTCTGAGTAAATTAGTTATGGCTGTTTTCTTCATAAAGGAACTTTTCTGGATTCCTAATTTGTTTGACAAAATTGATTAGCAAGTATAGCATTGAAGAAATTACACCCTGCAGTTCAATAATTGTTAGACATAAGGACTCAAATATGGAAGGGAGAACTTTATGAAAATAAATATTGTATATAAAAAAGAAAAAGGATGGTTTGTGGGACATATTCAGGAATATCCCGACTATGAAAGCCAAGGGGAGACTTTGGAGGAATTAAAAGCCAATTTAATAGAAATCTATGATGATATTAGGAAAGGTTTAGTGCCCGATGCAGAACCTTTTCAGATATTGGAAGTAGCAATTTGAAAAGAGAAGAACTACTTAGAATCATCAATTCAATTGGTTGTGTTTTTGTGCGTCATGGTGGTAACCATGATTGGCACAAAAATCCTCAAACGGGTAGGACTCAACCTATTCCAAGGCACAAAGAAATTGAAGATGGCCTCGCTAAAAGAATCATTAAGCGATTATCCTAGAGATGTGTCTAACAACCGGGTCAACCAGACGCCGAGAAACGTGAGTATCTTAACTCAACATCGTGGCGGCGCTGGTTACCCAAATCGTTAGCGCCACATCATCAGGCGTCACAGAGTAAGACTGGAAGATATATCCCCGGCAGAGCCTTGACTACCAGGTTATTTCGGTTGTCTGGGATGAGAACTAATTGCTGTGATATTTCAGTTATGAACCACGTGGGAAGGGAGGAAAATCATGCTAAGAAAAGGTTTGTTTGCGCTTCTTATCATATTGCTTTTGATCGTTCTTTATTTCCTTGCATGGCCGGTTCCTATAGAGCCGGTGGCATGGAAAGCTCCGACTAACCCTGGATATACCGGCCCATTTGCCCGGAACGATCTGCTCAAAGCCATCGAGTTTCTGAAAATCGGAACTAATCATGGTCCCGAAGATGTGGCCATTGACGATCAAGGCCGCATCTATCTCGCTACTCACGAAGGAGTAATCGTTCGTCTTCAACCAGACGGGACGAAATCCGAAAACTGGGTGAACACAAACGGCAGACCACTCGGCATTGACTTTGATAATGCAGGGAATTTGATCGTGGCGGACGCTTTTAGAGGTCTTTTGTCCATTTCTCCGGAAGGTAAGATCATCGAACTGGCAACCATTGCCGATGGTATGCCAATCCGCTATGCCGACGATGTCGATTGCGCGGCTGATGGAAAGATCTATTTCTCGGACGCGTCCACGAAATTTGGAGCTAAGGAGTCTGGGGGGACCATGGAGGGCAGCCTGCTGGATATCATGGAACATGGAGGCCATGGGAGATTGCTCGTCTATGATCCGGCCACTCGTCAGACAAAGACGCTGCTGAGAGGGTTGAATTTTGCCAACGGCGTAGCTGTGAGTCATGACCAGACTTATGTGCTGGTAAATGAAACAGGAAGCTACCGGGTCATACGGTACTGGGTAGCCGGACCCAATAGAGGAAAGTCCGAGCCTATTATCGAGAACCTGCCTGGTTTTCCAGACAACATTTCTACCGGCCTTGGAGGTCGATTCTGGGTGGCGTTGATATCACCCCGTAACAAATTGGTCGACGATCTTTCAGAAAAGCCCTTCCTACGCAAAATGATCCAGCGCATGCCTAAGTTCATTCGGCCTAAGGCAACAGCCTATGGTCACATCATTGCAATCGACGGGAACGGCAAGGTTCTGAAGGACCTGCAGGACCCAAAGACTGGCTATCCGCAAAACACCAGCCTCACAGAAACCAAAGAGTTCTTGTACATTGGCAGCCTCATCTCGCCAGTTGTGGCCCGTTTAGCGAAATCGAAGGTTGGATTGTAGGAACTATGCTGCGATGGATGCGATAAAGATTGTGCATGAGAGCGTCGAAGCCCACGGCGGGCTGGATTATTGGAACAGCCTCGAAGCGCTTGAGGCAGAAATTTCGGCTGGCGGATTCCTGTTCACGGCGAAACGCCGCCCTGTTCTGCGTCACGTTCGCATGCGGGCTGCCGCTCATGAGCCGAGATTTTCTTTCTTTGACTTCCCGAAACCCGGACAGACCGCCGAACTCATCGGGAAGACCGAAGTCCGCATTCTTGACAGCGAAGGCACAATAATCGCTCAGAGGGAAAACCCCCGGGCGGCTTTTCATGGACTCCGGCGATTATTTTCCTGGGATGACCTGGATTTTACCTACTTTGGAGGCTATGCCACCTGGAATTATCTGACAGCGCCTTTCTTACTCATGCGTAAGGGTTTTGTCTTCAAAGGGCTCGAACCACTACCAGGGGCTTTGGCGCCGCTTACCCGAGTAGAGGTAATGTTCCCAGACGATATTCCGACACACTCCCGAAAACAGATCTTCTATTTCGATGATCAACGCCTGATTCGACGCCTTGATTATACGGCAGAGGTTGTCGGCGGCTGGGCGCACGCCGCACACCTGTGCGAGGAATACCGCACCTTCGGCGGGATCAAGGCGCCGACGAAACGGCGTGCACTGCCTCTGCTTTTCGGAACTAATCCGTTGTCAAAACCAAAGCTGGTTGAGCTGGAAGTGCATCATATTCGGCCGATCCCAAATAGTTGATTCTTTCCATTGCCCCACGGAATCATGTTATTAACAGTCTCAAAATTGAATTGACATAAACATTGGAAAAATCTCCCCTCACCCCTCTTTGCCAAAGAGGGGTAATCCCTCCCTTAGAAAAAGGGAGGTCAGGAGGGATTTTACAAATCGATGTCTTTACTATTAATAACTAATGCGAGTGAGCGAAAGTGCGGGGACGTTGTGTGGCCCCTGCCTGTTCCTCCGGTTTGATCTCTCCCCGGATTCCTATCTTTACCTTTTTTAAAGGAATATCCTTCCCCGAGGCAGCAATCGCATCCTCGGTTGCTTTGACCAGACCGAAACAGCAGGGGACTTCCATAAAAGGTAAGGTCACGCTCTTAATGGAATTCGTCTTGAAGATCTCCGTCAATTTTTCTCTGTAAAGTTGGATATCATCCAGTTTTGGACAACCCACAACCAGGGCCTTCCCTCTGAGAAAATCCTGATGGAAGTCAGGGTAAGCAAAAGGGACACAGTCTGCAGCCACCAGGAGATCCGCATCCTGAAAATAGGGGGCAGCGACAGGCACTAATTTCAGTTGCACAGGCCATTGAGAGAGCTGGGAAACCGTTGATTCCTTCGGACCGGATTCAGCCCTGGGTTTGGGAACCTGGAATTGCAATACCCTCGAAGAGGGACACCCGGTAAATTCAGGTTGAGGTTTAGGCTGAGGTTGAGGATGAAGCCGAAGGGGAGCCTCCTGTTTCTTGTGAAGATGAATTTCTACTGCCTTTTCATCAAAATCATCCGCTTCCCGGTCAATGATGGTGATGGCATCCTCAGGACAATGTCCGAGACAGGCGCCCAGACCATCGCAGAACTTGTCTGTTATTAGTCTTGCTTTTCCATCAACAATCTGAATCGCTCCCTCAGCGCAGTTGGGAATACAGAGACCGCAACCATTACATCTCTCCTCATCAATCCTTACAATCTTTCTCGTTGCCATGTGGTAACCTCCTGACCGTTATTTTAACTTAAAGGTAGCCTACTTTAAAAGCTTTTTCCTTGATCTAAGTCAAAACAAGAAAAGATTTTAAGTACTTGAATTAATAGAAAATATTTAGCACGGAATTGATCTGTCATTGAGTAACCTGAAATTTGAAGAAAATACTAATCCTAAACAAAATAAAATTTAAAATTAATGCTTGACAGCATTACAGCATAATGTTAAATTTATAATGAAAAAGAGGGAGGCGTTCATTATGAAACGGGCTCAAATCCAGATAGAGGAAGAGGTGTATGAGCTTTTGAGGCATCGGGCATTCAGGGAGAAAAAGTCGATCGCAGGCGTGATTCGGGAGATCGTGAAAAAGGATGTTTCCAAATCTGATCGTCAGCGGAACTCTTCAGTCAAGGATTTTACATTTATTGGTGCAAGTCGGTCTAAGCAAGGTTCTCTAAAGCCAGTATCTGAGAGGCATGACGAAGCATTAGAAGAGGTCTTTCAAAAGTGATCTTCCTGGATACTTCAGCGATCTATGCATTAGCCGACCCAAACGACCCCAACCATGCCAACGCCTATAAAAATTTCGATCTTGCTTTAAAATCCGGAGAAACATTTCTTGTCCACAATTATATCTTGGTAGAAAGCGCTGCTCTATTACAAGCAAGGCTGGGATTTCAATCAGCCGCTCTCTTCTTAAAAAATGCCAAGTCGTTTGAGATGGAATGGATTGATCCAGACTTGCATGAGGAGGCTGAAAAAGAACTGGAAAGGATTGAAAAGCGGGGAATCAGTTTAGTGGATTGCACGAGTTTCATTGTGATGAGAAAAAAAGGGGTAAAAAAAGTCTTAGCCTTTGATCCCGATTTTCAGGACCAGGGTTTTTCACTCTATTGATCTATTTTTTACCCCGTTAGAAATAATGACCCATTTAGAATAATTCCGGTGGGGTTTCATACCCTGCTCGGTTTCGGGTCACAATGACTGGAATTTCTAACGGGGTTTACTTGAAATATTGTGCATTTGTTATAAAATTTCAAAAATTTTAGAAACGATTTGATCATCTGCTGAAAGGAGGGAACATGGAGAAGGAGACTATTGATTTTAATGAGATCAAAGAGGCTGCAATCAAAGTATTAACCTCACCCCAGGCCTTTTTTAAAGAGATGCCTAAGACAGGGGGATATGTTCAACCGTTGATCTTTATGATTGTGATGGGTGTCATCGGGGGCCTGATCCAGAGTCTATTCAGCATTATTGGTCTGAAGGTTGCCACAGGACTGGCGATGGGTGTGGCCTCGATTATTCTGGTCCCGATTGTCGTAGGGATATTCGGTTTTGTCGGTGCAGCTATCCTGTATTTGATATGGAGGCTGATGGGCTCTCAGGAAGAATATGAGACAGCCTACCGGTGCGCTGCCTATGTATCAGTACTGACGCCCATCACCTGCGTGCTCGGGATTGTTCCGTATATCGGAGGAGCGGTGGGAATCGCCCTGATGATGTACTTCACCATCATAGCGACCGTCGAAGTTCACCGGATTCCCTCTCAAAAAGCGTGGCTTGTTTTCGGCATTATCGGAGCCCTATTGATTCTATTGACCATCACCGGAGAGATCAGCTCAAGAAGAATGATGAGAGAGGCGGGCAAACTCCAGAAGCAGATGGAGCAGACCACCAAAGAAATGCAGAAGCAGGTGGAAGGGGCAACCAAGGAGTTGCAGAAGGCTACGGAAGAAGCCTCCAAGGAGATGCAGAAGGCTACCGAAGAAGCAACCAAGGCTCTCGAGGAGTTGCAGAAACAGATGGAGAAGTCAAAAGAGAAAAGCAACTAAACGAAAGGGGTCGGGGTTTGTTTCTCCCAAACTGATGCAAAAGGCAAACTCCGCCCCCCATCCCACCTATCTCTTCAATTCAATATCGAATCCCCAGCTAAAAGTAATTCCACTCTGACTATATTCTGAAAATGATTTCCCTTCGAAATGATTGTTGCCTTTCATTTTCAGGTTACAGGTATTTTTAGCGACTCCCCCTTCATTATCCACCTTCGCACTATTGGAAAAAACATAATCCTTCTCTTTTTTATTAGAAAGAATCGAAACCAGGATATTCAAATAAGATTCAATTTGTGATAGTGAAAAATGATGTCACTTATGGTAAGAATGATTACAAATTAACGTTAGGGAGAAAAAGTTGTCCTGGCAGGCGCTGGCCGCAGTCATCTTCTGGGGATTTTCGTTTATTGCCACCAAAGCAGCCCTGAGAGAAGTGCATCCCTTCACCCTTCTGGCACTCCGTTATGCGATTGGCGCCTTTCTCCTTCTTTCTATCCAGATCAACCGGGACAGAGCTTTTTTTAAAATATTCTCCTGCCGGGACTGGATTTATATTTTTATCCTCGCAGCCGTGGGGGTTTCGGGGCTCGGCCTCCTTCAAGCCTACGGCCTCCTTTACACCACGGCCATCCATACGGGATGGATTATTGCGATCAATCCCATCCTGATTACCCTCTCCGCCCGTTTTTTCCTTGGTGAAGTGATTACACCCAGAAAAATTCTGGGGATCTTCTTAGGTTTTTGCGGAATCTTTCTCATCATCTCCAAGGGGATATTTTCCTTTTCCCTGTTCCGGATGACCTCCACCTATGGAGATTTGCTGGTGCTTGCCAGCGCCCTCACCTGGACCGCTTTTACGATCGGAGGAAAAGGTTTCATCTCACGGTTTCCGCCGCTGGCCACTGTTACCGTTATTATGATATCGGGTTGTCTGACCGTTCTTCCCCTGACCATTTTAAAGGGGGAGTGGGGGAACCTCATCCATTTGTCTTTCATTGCCTGGGTGGGCATCTTTTTTCTGGGGATCTTCTGCTCCGGCCTGGGTTATTTTTTCTGGTATTCGGCGCTTGAAAAGAGGGATTCCGGAGCCGTTGGAATCTATCTTTATCTGGAACCCTTTGCCACATTTATCGGAGCTTATCTTCTGCTGGGTGAAGAAATCCGATGGGTCACTCTGATGGGGGGAGGAATGACTCTTGGAGGGGTCTTTCTGGCAACCCGAAGATAATGCGTCCGGTCCCACTGCTATTATCATGAGCCGAATGAGAGCTGTTTCGTTGATTTTTAGAGAAGGGTCGATTAAATTTAGAGACCGGGAAAGCAGTCAGGATGAAATCTTTCAAAACCCTCAAAGAAGACCTGATCAAGAACCGATGGCGAATCCTGATTGGACTGGCCGCCCTTCTCATCGTCGATGTCCTTCAACTCCTCATCCCGAGAGTGGTGAAGCATGCCATCGATGATTTTACCGCAGGAGAGGTTTCTTCTTCCCGTCTCCTCATTTACGGAATCGAGATCCTCGTCCTGGCCCTGGGCATCGGCGGATTCCGGTACGTCTGGAGATATCTTCTGCTTGGGGCCTCGCGCCGGATGGAGAAAGCCCTAAGAGACCGCTTCTTCCTTCATCTTCAAACCCTTTCTTCTTCCTACTTCTCCCGGACAAAGACAGGCGACCTGATGGCCCATGCCATCAATGATATTGAGTCGGTCCGGATGGCAATGGCTCTGGGCCTGGTGTTCATCGTCGATACAATCATCCTGGGAATTCTGACGATCTTTTTCATGGTCTATATCCACCCCCTGTTAACCCTCTATGCCGTCCTCCCCATGCCGTTGGTCACAGTGATCACACTCGTATTCAGCCGGACGATTCATGGCCGCTACGAAGCGCTCCAGAAAACCTTTTCCCAGCTTACGGAAAGGGTAAGGGAGTCCATCGCCGGCATCCGTGTTGTCAAGGCCTATGTTCAGGAAGAGGTGGAGAGAGAGAAGCTATCCCGCCTGAGCCGGGATTATATTAAGCAAAACGTGGGCATCACCAGGATATGGGGCATGTTTTTCCCTCTCCTCCTCTTTCTATCCAACCTTTCCATGGCTCTTGTCCTCTACCTGGGCGGAAAGCTGACCATCCTTCAATCGATCTCTACGGGTGATTTTGTGGCCTTCATGAGCTATCTGGGGATGCTCGCCTGGCCGATGATGGCTCTGGGATGGGCGATCAACATGATTCAACGGGGAGCGGCCTCGATGGGCCGTTTAAACAGAATATTTGGAGAAGCGCCTGAGATTTCCGACGCTCCCGGACTGACTGTCTCCGGCCCGCTGAAAGGGAGGATCGAGATCAGGGGCTTGACCCTCCCGTCAGGAAATGGAGGATCTCCGCTTCTGGAGGACATCCATTTAGATATCCGTGAAGGGGAAAAGCTTGTTGTCGTCGGAAGAACCGGGGCCGGGAAGACCGTCTTATGTCATCTGCTGGTTCGAATCCTGGAACCTCCCCAAGGCTCTATCCGCATCGACGAAACCGAAATCCATCGTATTCCTCTCAGGGTATTGAGAGGATCCATTGGCTATGTCCCTCAGGATACCTTTCTCTTCTCGGATACGATCAGAGAGAATATCGCCTTCGGAAAGCTCCATGCCCGCGAGGAGGAGATTGAAGAGGCGGCGCGTATTGCACAGATTTACGATGAGATCATGGGATTCCCTGCGGGAATGAATACTGTGATCGGAGAGAAGGGCATTACCCTCTCCGGGGGACAGAGGCAACGGGTAGCAATTGCAAGAGCCATGTTGATGAGCCCGCCCATTTTCATTCTGGACGATTCGCTCTCTTCCGTGGACATACAGACCGAGGAACGAATTCTCGAGGGGTTGGAGAAATTCCTGAAAGGCAAGACGAGCATCCTCGTCACCCATCGAATCGCTCCCCTCCGGAGGGCGGAGCGGATCATCGTCCTGGAGAACGGGAGGGTGGCTGAGGAGGGCGACCACCAGAGCCTTCTCTCAAAAGGGGGAATCTATACGAAGCTTTACTGGGAAAGACAGATGGAGGAAGAACTGGAAAGAGAATAACGCTGGAATAATGGAATAATGGAACGATGGAATATTGGAGAAAACAAACAGTTATCAGTTTAAAACCAGAAACAGATTTTCCCATGATTCCAATATTCCAACATTCCATGAGATGGGAGAGTGAATTACCGAGGAAGAAATTTGATTCCCGAAAATTAGGACTATTCAAGGGTTGAGTGATGTACGCTGATTTCGGATATATGGAAGAAGGGAAGCTGGGGAAGCCCTACGACCTGAAGCTGATGGTCCGGCTGGGCGCTTTTCTCAGGCGTTACTGGTTTCTGATGAGCCTTTCCCTCTTTTTCGTCCTGGTGATGGCGGTCCTTGACCTGGTCATTCCCTACCTGACCAAAGAGGCGATTGACCGCTACATTGTCAACTCTGCAAGGGAGGTGATTCTCCGCAGGGACGGGTCACCGGAAGAGAAGAGGCTCCTCCGGCAATTTGAAAAGGATCTCATCCCCATGAAAGAGGAGGGAAGATTTCTCCTCCCGCCGGATGCGCTAAGATCCATGGACCGCAGGGAGGCGGCCCTCTTTCAAAAGGCCGGCTTGCTCTCCGAAAATCGATACTACCTCTTTTTTCCCCGGAAGCCGGAAGAGGAGGCCTTGCTCAAAAAATATCCAAACTCTTTTGAAATAAGCGGCCCCGCCTGCTTCATCTCTTTCGACCGGGTTAGAGACCTGGAAAGAGAAGATCGCCTTAGATTGAGAGGAAAGGATATAGAGGGAGTTTTTCACCTCGCCCTCCTCATTGTTTTCATCCTGGCTGTCCATTTCGGTCTGAATTTTATTCAGGTCTATGCCATGGAGTTGGCCGGCCAGAAGATGATGCATGACCTCCGGATGAAGGTCTTTTCCCATCTCCAGAATCTTCCGGTCTCCTTCTTCGACCGGAATCCTGTGGGAAGGCTGGTCACCCGGCTCACCAATGATATTCAGAATGTCCATGAAATGTTCACCTCGGTTCTCATCAACCTTCTCAGGGATATCCTCCTTTTGATTGGAATCATCGTCATCCTTCTCCACCTCCATCGGGAGATGGCCCTGATCTCTTTCTCCGTCCTTCCCCTGATCTTCATCACCACTCTTTTCTTCAGCCGCCGCGCCAGGGATGCGTTTCGCGAGATCCGTTTCAAGGTCGCCCAGATGAATGGTTTTCTCCAGGAGAATTTTGCAGGGATCCGGGTGGTTCAACTCTTCAGGAGGGAAGAGGAGAATTGGAAGCGATTCCGGAAGATCAACAAGGCTCATTACCTGGCCAATATGAAGCAGATCTCCATCTATGCCTTCTTCGTTCCATTTGTCGAAATCCTAAGCTCAGGAGCCACTGCTCTTCTCATCTGGTTTGGAGGAGGCAAGGTGATTCAGGAGGCCATGAGCCTTGGCGTTCTCGTCGCCTTTCTCTCTTATATCCGGATGTTCTTCCAGCCCATCCGGGACCTCTCCGAAAAGTATAATATCATGCAGTCGGCCATGGCTTCCCTGGAGAGAATTTTCGGGTTACTCGACGAGCCGGAAAAGATTTCCCCGCCTCTTTCACCGGTCCGAAGTGAGATTAAGGGAAATATCGAATTTCAGCGGGTCTCCTTCTCTTATAATGGAGAGGACCGTGTCCTCAACGAAGTTTCCTTTTCCGTCCGCAAGGGAGAGACGGTTGCGATTGTGGGAGCGACTGGAGCCGGAAAGACCTCGCTCCTCTATCTTCTCGAACGTTTTTACGATCCGGAGGAAGGGAAGATCCTGGTTGACGGAGTCGATATCCGGGAGAGGGAAATCTCCGATCTCCGGTCCGGGATCGGCCTGGTGATGCAGGATACATTTCTCTTCGCAGGAGATATTGAGGAGAATATCCGGCTGGGAGATCAGAAAACCGATGGAGCAAGAGTGAAGGAAGCAGCCCGGGTGGTGAATGCCGATCCATTTATTCAGCGGTTGACGAATCGATATCAAACCAGGGTAGGAGAAGGAGGGGAAGTTTTATCCGCCGGACAGAGACAGCTTCTCGCCTTTGCAAGGGCCCTCTATGCCAACCCGAAGATCCTCATTCTTGACGAGGCTACCTCCCATGTCGATCCGGAAACAGAGCGATTCATTCAGGAGGGTCTGAAACAGTTACTCAAAGAAAGGACAGCCATCGTCATTGCCCACCGCCTCTCCACGATCCAGCATGCGAACCGGATCGTTGTTCTCCATAAGGGAAGGGTCCGGGAGACCGGGACTCATGGGGAATTGATGGCGAAGAAAGGACTTTACTACAGACTCTATCAATTGCAGTTCGGCGTCAATAGTCGAATAGTCATGTAGTCTTGTAGTCATATCATCTCACTGTTAATGATTCAAAGTCCGTAAAATTACAACACAATTAAGCCCCAGCCTCCAAACTGAAGAGTTAGTGGAATGTCTCTATCGTTTCTTTACATACTCCGTTCACCCTGGCTTGTCGAAGGGTGAACCAGATCGAGGGATTCTGTTCATGGTTCGACAGGGCCTATCCTGAGGGAACCATTCGTCCCTTCGAGAGCCTCAGGGCGAACGGTGAGTCGAAGGGCTCACCACGAACCGATTTTAAGGTGATTGTTGAGACACTGCATTAGATTTGACAAAATGAGGAGCGGTGTCCTATAAAGAGTGAGGATGAGAGGTCCGGATATCAAATTCGGATCTCAATGACTTGAAAAGCCTCATCGTTTTAACTGGTTACAGGAGAATAATGGAGGAGAAAGAGGGACTGCCTCAGGAAGCAAAACCGGAGGAGGAGAAAAGACGGGAAGTGGATCTCAACACTCTCTTTCCCGGAAAGAATTATGATCTTAATCGCCTCTTTCCTGATGAAGAAACAAAGAAACTTCTCCATGAACTGAAGCGAAACAAAAGGGATATTGACCGGTTTATTAAAAGTCTCAATCCTGAGGAGGAATAGATGAAGTGCCCCCGTTGCGAGGAAACATTGTCCTCTATTCTATGTCAGGCATGCGGGGAAGGGATACCGGAGAGAAGCCTTTTCTGCTGCTGGTGTGGAAAACCCGTCCTGACGAAGGAAGAGGAGAGCGATTTTTCGAATAGGATGTTATGCAGTGACGGAAGCTGCATTGGTGTCATCAATGAGACAGGGGTCTGTAAAATCTGCGGGAAACCCAGCACGGAAAAAACATAACCCCTATCCCCTCTTTGCCCTCCGGGCCAGAGGCCCTATGGGCCGGAGGGCAAAGAGGGGGATTATCCCCCTCTGGAGAAAGGGAGGTGACCGGGGGGGAAGGGGTTGTATTGACAGTCGGGGTGGCAATGATTATGTTAAGTTGAGGGAACAAGTTTGATAGTTATCTTAGGAGGTGACCATGATTTTTTTACCAAAGAGCGGCGCGGATAAAGACGAGAAGGGAAAGGATGAAAAGATAGTCATCCCTCCTGAGCTTCCCATCCTTCCCTTGCGGGGAACGGTGCTTTACCCTGATTTGATTCTTCCCATCATGGTGGGCAGAAAGAGGTCTGTCAAATTAATCGATGATGCTATGGATTCGAACCGGATCATCGGCATTGTCACTCAAAAGCGATCCGAAACCGAAGACCCGAAGGAGACCGATCTCTATTCCGTTGGAGTGGCCGCACTGATTCTCAGGATGATCCGGGAACTGGATGGAAGCCAGCGGGTCATCGTCCAGGGCGTTTCAAGAATCAGGGTGAGGGAATATATTCAGAGGGAGCCTTATTTCAGGGCGCGAACGGATACCATTGAAGAAGGATTTGCGCTGGGCGTGGAGATAGAAGCCCTCATGATGAATTTGAAAAATCTTTTTCAGAGGGCGGTTGAACTGGCCCCCTATCTCACGACTGAGCTTGGCTCGATGGTCAGTAACATCAAATCGCCTCCCATTCTCGCCGACCTGATCGCTTCCAATCTCAATATCTCCACCCCTGAAAAACAGGGAATCCTGGAGACGATCGATGTCCGGGAGCGGTTGACCAAAGTCCACCTCATCCTGAATAAGGAGGTTCAGGTTCTGGAGCTGGGCAATAAGATCCAATCCCAGGTGAAGGAAGATATGGATCGGACCCAGAGGGAGTACTACCTCCGTGAGCAGTTGAAAGCCATCAAAAAAGAGTTGGGAGAGATGGATGATCACTCCAGCGAAATCAAGGAGCTGAGGGAGAAGATCAAGAAAGCCAAGATGCCGCCCGAGGTGGTCACGGCGGCGGAGAAGGAGCTGGATCGTCTGTCTAAAATTCCTCCTGCTTCAGCGGAATATACGGTTTCCAGAACCTATCTCGACTGGTTGGTGGAACTCCCATGGTCGGAAACCACCGAGGATAATCTCGAAATTCAGAATGCCCAGAAGACACTGGATGAAGATCATTACGATCTGGAAAAGGTGAAGAAGAGGATTCTGGAATACCTGGCCGTCAGGAAACTGAAGTCCGATATGAAGGGACCGATCCTCTGTTTTGTGGGTCCGCCAGGGGTTGGAAAGACCTCTCTTGGCAAATCGATCGCCAGGGCCATGGGACGGAAATTCATGAGGCTCTCTTTGGGCGGGGTAAGGGATGAAGCGGAAATCCGGGGACATCGTAGAACCTATGTGGGCGCTCTGCCCGGCCGTATCATCCAGGGGGTCAAGAAAGCAGGGTCGAATAATCCGGTCTTCATGCTGGATGAAGTGGATAAGATTGGAATGGACTTCCGTGGCGATCCTTCCTCTGCCCTTCTCGAGGTCCTGGATCCGGAACAAAACTTCTCCTTTTCGGATCACTATATCGATCTCCCCTTCGATCTTTCGAAGGTGATGTTCATCACCACAGCCAATGTGCTCGACACCATTCCTCCGGCCCTTCGAGACCGGATGGAGACCCTGGAGCTTCCGGGTTACAGCGAAGACCAGAAGATGATGATAGCGAAGGAATTTCTAATCCTGAAGCAGATCACCGAACACGGGTTGACTTCAGAGTACATCGAACTTCAGGATGCGGCCCTCCAGGTGATCATCAGCTCCTATACCCGTGAGGCAGGGGTGAGAAACCTGGAGAGGGAGATTGCCGCCATCTGCCGCGGGGTGGCCAAAGATGTGGCCTCCGGGAATAATAAGGAGAAGGTGATCGTCACTCCTGAGCTCCTCCACAAATTTCTCGGGCCGGTCAAGTTTTTCCCTGAATTGGCGGAGCGAACCTCTGAGCCGGGTGTGGCCACAGGGCTGGCCTGGACGCCCACCGGAGGGGATATCATCTTTGTGGAGGCGACGAAGATGAGAGGGGAGAAGGGATTGACATTGACCGGTCAGCTGGGCGATGTGATGAAAGAGTCTGCCCAGGCGGCGCTGGCCTATGTGCGATCGAAAGCAAAAGATCTTGGGATTGAAGAAGACTTCTTTGAGAAGCATGACATTCACATCCATGTCCCTGCGGGCGCTATTCCAAAAGACGGGCCCTCGGCCGGAATCACCATGTTTATCGCTCTGACCTCTCTTTTGACAAACAAACCTGTCCGCAACGATGTGGCCCTGACCGGAGAAATCACCCTGAGAGGCCTCGTCCTTCCCGTCGGAGGGATCAAAGAGAAGGTCCTGGCCGGAATGCGGGCAGGGATCAGGACGATCATCCTTCCGAAGAAGAACGAAAAGGATCT
>MGQQ01000071.1:0-244 GCA_001798855.1 Deltaproteobacteria bacterium RBG_16_49_23
TCAAACTGTACCATCTCCCGGAGGTAGGGAGACTTGTGTTGTTTGTTTACTTCACTGCTTCAGCAGAGGGCACATTGAGGATGCCCTTCAACGATCTTCCTGCTGGTACGGCTGTGAAGCTCACAGTGTCATCTATCCAAGACCTCGGGAATGGCGATTGCCTCAACACCCAAATCGACCTTACGCCACTGGAGCCCTGAGAAGGAATCAAGGCAGGGAGGTATTGAGATTCCGTAACGAAAAG
>MGQQ01000071.1:325-35831 GCA_001798855.1 Deltaproteobacteria bacterium RBG_16_49_23
TGGAAATGAACAAATTCTTGTGTGGGCTCGCATTCCCCATTAGTAGGTGCAATGCAAAACGAAATACACGGCAGGAAATATCCCGAAAACAAGGAGGAAAAGAACATGAAAAGGTCAGAACTCATGAAGGGATGTCTTTTGTAAAAAATCGGGGTCAGACTTGATTATTGAGTTTTAAAAGAGAAAGAGCCTTTTGCCAGTTGGCAGCCGTCCCGACTTGGTTTCTCATCGGGTGCAAGGAGAAGTTCTGCACCGATTGGCTGGAAATGTAATCCAAATATTGTCACGGTTTATTGCCAGGCGATCAGATGGCACGTGAGGCTTGTAGCAATTTATTTACAGATGGTGTAGAATGAAAATATGAAACAGAACATTGTCGAAATCTTAAAGGAGGCGTTGAAACTGCCCCCAGAGGCACGGGCGGCTCTTGCAGGAACCTTACTTGACAGCCTTGACGAAACCGTAGATAGGGATGCGGAGTCGGCGTGGGAAGCTGAAATCGTCATGCGGCTTAAGGAAATTGACGAAGGCAAAGTCAATCTAATTCCCTGGGCCGAAGCCAGAGCAAGAATCGCAGGGCAGTGATGTCCCCTCGACAGATCGATGTCCATCCCGAGGCCGTTGCTGAAGCGCGAGCGGCAGCCCAGTGGTACCGAGAAAGGAGTGCCTTAGCGACAGATGCCTTTCTTGCAGAACTTGATCGTGCCGTCGAAAGAATTACCGAGAACCCTGAAATGTATCCGCGCTATGTTCGAGGCACGCGACGTTATCTCCTACAGCGCTTCCCTTTCTATTTAGTGTATCGCGAAGTTTCCGGAAAACTTGAGGTTGTTGCGATTGCCCACGGTAGGCGAAAACCCGGATATTGGAAAAGACGTATAGCCTAATGTGTCACTCCAGCGGATGGCTTGCGGCCACCGCTGATTTCAGTCGTTATGCTTACTTTCATCCCGTAATCTTCGATTCTTGAATACGGTTGCCAGTAATGACTTGCAGGTGTAGTTCGTACTCCAGCATTTGATTCTCTTCTTTTTCTTTTGATCGGGTCCCCAATGGAAAACAGCGGGTCAGGGGGGTACCGGGGTCATCCTAATCTTTGCCTTTTTTCTTCAGGAGGGTCAGGAGATCAGACTCTTTTGAACCTTTAGCATCCGACTTATCTCTCTCAATCTCGGCCTTCAGTTCCTCCCTCTTCCACTCTTTCTCCTTAATCAAATGCCTTTCGATCCATTGGTCGATGGTCTTGATATCGAAGAGAACCCGATCCCCGATCTTGAGGTAGGGTAGTTTTTTAAGGGAAGCCATTCGATAAATGGTGTCGGTGGAAAGGCTGAGGTACTGGCTGGCCTCTTTGGCAGTGATCAGCCTCCGGAGTTCGGGAATCTTCTTCACCCGGTCACCCACACGCTCAAAATATTTTTCAGCCAATATGTCTGCCAGCATATCCAAAAATTCTTTCACAGGGGGTCGTTCGTCACTCGCCATCTCTCTCCCTCCTTCAAAGAGCCGCATTATATACTACAAACGCATTAGATAATGCGGCAATAACCAAACACCAAATTCCAAACACCAAATAATAACCAATAATCAATTTACCAAATATATTGCTGTTTGGTTATTGGAATTTGAAATTTATTTGGTTATTGAAATTTGGTGATTGGTTAATTGGATCTGTATCAGGATCCCTTTTTCAGCATCCCTTCCTGAATCTTCTTCATCATGGCAATATTTTCCGTATGGCCGGTCAGGTGGGCCGTCACTTTGCCCCGGACCGGACGATTGAGAAGATAGAAATCGCCGATCAGGTCGAGAATCTTATGCCGGACAAACTCATCCGCAAACCTCAGCTCCGTGTTGACAATCTTTTCATCGTCCACCAGGATGAAGTTGTGGAGACGTCCCCCGCTTGCCAATCCCATTCGTTCGAGCATCTCGATGTCCTTCAAAAACCCGAATGTCCTCGCTGGAGCAATCTGTTCCTTAAAGGTCTCCTCACTTCCCACTGTGAAATCGAGGGCCTGTTTTCCGATGGGAGAGGGATAATCCAGAAAATAATGGATGGAAAAACCTTCGGAAGGTTCAATGACGAGAGATTTATTCTTATGAACGACTTCTAACTTTCGATCGATCACAATTTCATCCACTCGCTCCTCTTGCTCCTCAATCCCCGCTTCTTCAATGATCTTGCAGAACTCGAGTGCAGAACCGTCCATGATTGGAATCTCCTCGATCATCTTCACCATGAGATTGGTGATGCGATAGGCATGGAGCACGGCCATCAAATGCTCAATCGTCTTGGCGATGGCCCTTCCCTTCTTGAGAGAAGTGGCAAACTCAGTTGTCTGGACATAGTCGAGATGGGCCGGGACCACCTCATCATATGAGATGCTTCCGAAAAGGATGCCGCTATGGGGAGGAAGAGGCTGGAGGAGAAGCCCTGTCTTCATTCCGGAGTGAAGCCCTGTTCCGTAAAGGACGACGCTCTTTCTAATCGTCCGCTGAAGGGTGAGAGAGGTTGATTTCTGCTTCAAAGGCTCTTTTGGAAGGGACGTCTCAGGGAGGGAAGAAATGAGAGACGGAGAAACACCCACTTTTTCAGAAGGGACTTCCGGGGATCGTTCACTCTCTGATAATTCTTCTTGCCGGTCGAGGGCCCGACGAATCGTCATGAGGAGAACATCCAGAGAAATCGGTTTTTCAATGAAGTCGAAGGCCCCTATCTTGACGGCGGCCATAGCCGTAGAAATGGTCGCATGGCCCGAGATCATGATGACCTGACAATCGGGAACCATTCCCTTAAACCGTTTTAAAACTTCGATCCCGTCCATCCCCGGCATCCAGATATCGAGAAGGGTGACATCGGGATTCTCTCGTTGAAAGGTTCCAATGGCCTCTTCCCCGCTTTTGGCCGCAACCACTCGAAAACCCTCGTCTTCGAGAACCCCGGCAATCGACTGAACCACCCTCTCCTCATCATCCACGATGAGGACCTTCCTCTCCATATTTTCTCCTTATCTCTGCATTTCCATTACCACAACCCGGATGAAGAATCAACAAGTTATTGGAATAATGGAATGATGGAATATTGGAATGTTGGGTTCTAAACCATTATTCCAGTCTTCCACCATTCGATTTTCTTCCCCGTTTTCCAACCTATATGAGAGCTCTGAAAAACTACTTTACGCTCTCTGATTACACGGATTTCAAAAAAAATGATTCCACAAATTTTTATATTTATCAATACATTTCTAATCTGTGTAATCGGTCCCTAATCAATGTAATCAGAGATTTCTGGACTTTTTCAGAAATCTCTATATTTTTCATTGACTACTTTGCATTGGCCATTTTGCATTGATAACTCAGTAGTTCCCCATCCCCACCTTCTCCTTTAGAAGCTGATGATCCTCTTCGGAGGAGGCAAAAATTCCAATATTTCCAAGTCTCACATTCACAAGGCCCACGGCTTTGACCTCATGGTAGGCTGAGATCATCTCTGTGACCTTCGGACTTCTGTATCGCTTCATCTGATGCTCAGGGAAGAAGGCGAGGATCGTAAAGGGAATCTCAGGATTGATATCAAAGAGCAACCGGGCGATCTTCTTCAGCTGGGGTGTCTCCGCCAGGTTGGGGATATAGAGGGAGAGGACCTCCAGTACAAAACCTCTCTTGACAATCTCCTCGGGAAGTTTAAGGATGTGCCGGTTGAAACAGCCCGTCAACCATTTGTGGTCTGTTCCGTCATAGGCTTTGATGTCGAGCCAGAAAGAGTCCACTCCTGCCTCCTTGAGGGCATCGAGATTCTGAGGGGTAAGCCCATAGCCATTGGTTTCGATCAGTATTTTGAGACTGGTCTCTGATTTAATCAGTCGTGCGCATTCGATATAAAAATCCGGACAACAGGTCAGGTCTCCTCCTGTAAAGGCAACGATATCCCGGGCAGGCCCCCATCCCTGCGGACT
This sequence comes from Deltaproteobacteria bacterium RBG_16_49_23, assembly GCA_001798855.1. Taxonomy (GTDB): domain Bacteria; phylum Desulfobacterota; class BSN033; order BSN033; family UBA1163; genus RBG-16-49-23. The sequence goes on from MGQQ01000071.1 coordinate 4,285, forward strand.
CAAAACAATGTCCTTTTTCTGGATAACCCTGGGGCAAAGGGGAGACCGTTTTCCTTGCATGACACAGGCGCCGCAACAGCGACACGACTCAGAGGCATGAAAGGCGGTGGCCCTCTTCCGGGGTTCTCGAATCGTCACCCCTTTTTCATATTCTTTACAGGCCTTCAACACATCGGCAGGCGACCACCATTCCCCCTTGGCTCGTTTGGTGAAAGCCCAGGAATGGCATTTCCGGCAGGAAAAGTTGCATCCTGACTGATAGATCGAGAGATAGTTTTCCGGACGGGAAAGATGGGCGGCAGAGATCAACCGGAGCAATCCTCTGTCCGATTCTTTGAGGGTTGCCTCGCAGGCCAGGAATGTTCCACCCCCTGCCTCAACAAAACAGCTTCCCTGAGGATATCCCTGTTTAATCAGATTGCATCTCATGGTAAATTTTATCACATGCCATCTTTACCTTGCAAGTGAGGAGAAGCGTGTGATATAGACAACCAGGAAAAGCCCGATAGGGTGATAGGGAGATGGGGTGAAAAATGTTTTAAAGAAACAGGAGAACAACATGGAAGAAAAAATTAGACAGGTGGCCGAATGGATCATTTATGCTAAGCGAACGGTGGTTTTCGTAGGGGCCGGTCTCAGCACCGGATCAGGGATTCCTGACTTTCGAAGTCCCGGGGGCGTATGGGATAAATATGATCCTGAGGACTTCTATTTCCAAAAATTTTTAGCGAGCGAAGCCTCCCGGGAAAAATACTGGCAAATGGCCACGGAGATGTACGAACCAATGAAAAAGGCTCAACCCAATCCGGCCCATCTCGCTATTGCCGAAATGGAAAAACTCGGCAAACTCGATTGTGTCATTACCCAGAATATCGATGGCCTCCATCACAAAGCAGGAAATTCGGAAGAAAAGATTATCGAACTTCATGGGACAGCCATGTATGTCACTTGCTTGAATTGCAAAAAGAGATATGATCGCGATGAAATTCAGAATCGCCTTCGAAAAGGCACGAAGGTCCCTTACTGTGATGATTGCGGCGGTCCTCTCAAGCCCGCAACCATCTCTTTCGGCCAATCCATGCCTGAAAAAGAAACAGAGGAGGCTTATCATCGGTCTTCGGCTTGTGATCTCTTCATCGTTATCGGATCTTCCCTTGTGGTTCAACCCGCCGCTTCCATGCCCCTGGTGGCAAAAAGGAACGAAGCGAAACTGGTAATCATCAACAGGGCTCCCACTCCCTATGACGATATGGCTGATATTGTCATCTACGGTCAGGCCGGTTCGACCATGGCAGGCATCTTGGACCATGTGAAACGAGGATTAGGAATCGCGGAATGAAAAACTTAAAAGTCATGAATTTTATGATAAACCAGTCTTAAAAGGTTGGCATGGATATTTTAGGAGGGAATGGTTACTTTTTGTCCAAAAAAAGACAATTATTGCACTTTTCTGTTAATCATTTGACCCCAAATTAAAATAAATCCTTTAAATTCAAATCGTTAGGAGATGTCGAAATTGGTATTATTCTTGCTAAAAGCAAGAATGGAAATTCGTATCACTTTAGCGCTTTGAAAAAAATGTCTAATCCCCCTTCATCCCCCTTTGTCAAAAGGGGGAAATGTTTCTCCTCCCTTTGGAAAAGGGAGGTAGGGAGGGATTTTACAAGACGGTTTCAAACAGCTAAATTGATTCGGAAATTCTAATATTGTTTAAATTGAAAGAAATGGAAAAAAGTTTGCAATCCTTTCAAAAATTTTTCCTTCTCAAGATGATTCCCCTCCTGGTGGCGCTCTTTTTTTTATACGGGTGCGCAGGGGTTAAACCTGATGAGAAATCAACTCCTCCTGTTGAAGAAAAAGTTGAACAGTCTAAAAAGAAAGAAGTTTCATCACCCCAACCTGCCCCGGATCCTCCTAAGAAACAGGTTTATGTCCCTGCTTCACCGCCCGTTTTGGAATCTCCCAAGACAACTCCATCAACCCAGCCACCGCCATCCCCTCCACCTTCCCTCCGTTCGATTAAAATTTTATGGGATTCTGTCAATCTTCGTGAAGGGCCAGGAACCAATTTCAAAGTGATTGGAAATGTTAAGCAAGGAACTTCTTTGATCATCCTTGAAGAGAAGGGAAACTGGTTACGGGTTCGAGTGCGGGACGGAAATGAGGCGTGGGTGAGCAAAGCCGCCACTTCAGAGGCTTCCAAACCTCCCCCAGTGGAAACTCCAAAACCCAAACCGATGTGAGGACCGGAAACCTAAAATGCTGATTTGCAAGAAATGCCAGGTCGAATATGAGGGGGAGAACAGGTTTTGCAGTCAGTGCGGAAGTTTTCTCGTCAGAAAAGAGACAGTCATTGGTGATACCGGCGACCCGGAAAAAACAGATGAAGAAAAGCCAAAAGAAAAATATATCTGCCCTGATTGTAAAATCATCTATGAAAAGGCAAAGTCCTGCATCCGATGCGGAGTGGAGGTCATTCTTCTATCCTCCTTTCAAGAAAGAGAGGAGGGGACTGCTCAGGAGCCTGAAGCCGGAAACGAGTCGCCTCAGGTCCTAACCACCAAGGAATGGCTGGAATCACCGCCTCAGCGCCTCATCTGCCCGGTTTGTAAAAAAGTCCATCTCCGCGGCAAGTCTTGCCTCAAATGCGGAACAGGACTCGTCCCACAAGGCTTGCCTCGAGAGGAAGAAAATAAAAAAACACCTTATCCCCATGAAGCCAAAAGGCATGAGTCTAAACCCCCCTACCCTACGGGATCAGAAGAAGATCTTTTCCGGGACGAAGCCCTTGATAAACATACTCATAAAAGGACAGTCGATGAACAGATAAAAAAGGGAAGGTTTGCAAGAAAGGTAAAAAAAGATTATCCGCGGATCTTTTTAAACTGGGCTGGCATCTCCATCATTTGTATTGCCGCTGGGTATTTTCTCTGGTCCACCTATTCCCACGTCGGAGCAAAGAAGCCTGACTCCGGCGCTATCTCTCCTTCTAAAGAGACGGCCTCCTCTCCTGTGGCCATCTCCCAGGTGATTGCTCCTCCCTCCACTCCCCTCACAGAGGCGGAAGAGATAGAGAAAATAGGAAACCTCCTCGACGATATCCGGAAGGCCAATCTGGAAAAGAATATTGACCTCTTCCTTTCCTGCTATTCAAAAGATTTTAAAGACCGGGAAGGGAAGAAGAGAGCTACCCTTCAATCCTGGGCAAATTTCAATTTCCTCGATCTCACCTATTTTCTTGAGCCCCCTTCGTTATCCGGGAATGCCGCCAGAGCAAGAGTGGAGTGGCTGGCCAGGTTTTCTTCGAAAAGCGGCGGTCAACCCCAGGAAAGCAAAACCGTTCTCAATGTGATCTTTAAGAAAGAGGAGGGGGCCTGGAAGATAGGAGAAATTAAATCGAGTTTATAGCCTTCTTCGATCCTCTACAAATCCTTCTGACCGGACCTGCCCCTGATCATCCAATTCCACATAATAGACAAAGGGCAGACGAATTCCTGGCAGAAAAAATCTCACATCCATGAATTCCACCCTGTGCCTTCCATCCCTTGAATTGACAGACTTCACGACGGGAAACCGGGCAAACCAGTAATAGAACTTTATTCCATCTGCAGCGAGGGCTTTCTTCACCCATGGAGAATCCGGTAATTTTTCCATGGATTGAAAAGAAATGCTTCCGGATGGATCATAGAGGCTATTCAATCTGTCGAAGAAAGAGGCCTGGGGAGAGGCGATTTCGGGAACCTTTTTTCTCGTCAGATCCACAAATCCCTGAAAGACTTTATCTTCTGTCTCCACATAGAGGGCCCAGCGGAAAGGGGATGCGGGTTGGGGCAGGGCGGCGGTCTGAAGGATCTCCCTTTTCAATCCTTTCGAAAAATCCCTGACCTCGCTGAGGGCCTGCCCATGCTGAAACCAGCAGAAGAGGATATAGACGGCCAGTCCGGCGAGAGATCCCCGGCAGATCCATTGCGCTCTTCTTTTCAAGAAAAGGCCGGCCAATAACGGGAGAAGGATGATTCCGGAAAAGATCAGGTCAATGATGAAGACGAGGTCCCACGAAAACCGGTGGTTGAAGAATGGAGAGAGGATCATTGTCCCGTAAGAGGTGAGCAAGTCGAGCAGGACATGGCTCATCAGAACAGGGAGACAGATTTTATAAAAACTCCAGAAGTAAGGGCGCTTAGATATTTTCACAAAGAGCCAGCTGAAAAAAAGGGCATAAAATGGGAGAAGGAATATGGAATGGGTAAAGTCCCGGTGATATTGAAGAAAAAAATTGCGGTTGAAGAGGCCAAGGACGAAATCGGAATCCGGAAAAATCCCCATGGCCAGTCCCGCCACCGTTCCCCACCCGCCAATTTTTTTATCATCCATGGCTTTTGCAATCACTACGCCTGCAAGTGTATGTGTGATAGTGTCCACAAAAATAATATTAACCTGCCGGAAGGGTTGAGGCAACGATCAGATATAATTACCGGCCGGGCCTTCCTTTGCGATCTTTCTAATAAAAGAAGGATGCGTGTGGAAAAGTCAGATTGAAAGATATTTTTTAAACCAGCCCACGGTGAGGTCGATGGCGCGCTGGCGGTGGGCCGGAGCGGTGAGCCTATGGTCTGCATCTTCGATGATATGGATCTCTTTGGGCTCGCTTAAGTGATAGAAAATCTCCCATGCCTGTTCAACAGGAACGAGTTCATCCTTTTCTCCATGAATGATCATGCAATGAGAAACCCTGCTCAAGAGAGGCAACAATCGATGCCTGGGCAGGTCTTCAAAAAAGGCCTCAGGAGGCAAAGGCGCGCTCTCATTCCCTCTTTTCGTTTTTAGTTCATCCAGATGATGAGGGGTCGCCCAAACCGCCATAGCCCGAATTTCTTTATCCATTGAGGCTTTGATTAAGGAGAGAAACCCTCCAAGGCTTGATCCAACCAACCCGATTCGATTTTCCAGGTCCGGACGGGAGCGCATAAAATGGAGAGCTGAATCCAGGTCTTTAAGCTTTTTGCTGATCGTATTGTCTTCTTCTCTCCCTCCACTCTCACCGATCCCTCTGAAATCGAACCGAAGCATGGCCATCCCTTCCTCTGACATTCGATTTCCAAGGGCAATATACTTTTCACTATCTTTGCTTGACAGGAGCCCATGAGAGGCAATCACGCAGGGCGGATGCTCCCTGGCAGGGAGATGAAGGATGCCTGAAATTTTTTCACCCTCGCTCTGGAAAGAAACTTTCTCTGTTCTCATTTTCTGTTCTCCTCACCCCCACCCGCACCCTCCCAAGTGGGACGGGCATCTTGCCCGTTATGACAGGCTAGAAGCCTGTTCCACCAAGGGGGAGGAAATGACTGGGGGAATTTCGAATATTTTTAGTTAGTTCTTAGTCAAATCATTAATCATTGATGATTGCTAATTGACGATTGATCATTGGTCATTGATCTTTATGTCAGCTTCTTTCATTGCGATTAAATACTCTTCTTTCAATTCTTCTTTCGGGATGCCGTGGTCTATGAAGTCCCAGGGAAAGATCTCATCCAGATCCCTCCTCCGGCAGACAAAGAAGTCGGGGTTAAGGCTCGATTCACGGAGAGCCTGGCCCCAGTTTCCCTGATAGCGGTGGGCAGCCATCAATACCTTACCCATCCTCCTGTCTCCTCTCGAAAGCAAGGCCTGGATATAGGCCCACTTGGGAAGGTCGTAGATCATCTCGATGTTCTTCTCCCTCCTGACCCCATTCCGGAGGATCTTCAATTTCCTCTTCAATTCGCTCACTTCTTCAAACGGGACCCACTGGAAGGGAGTTGCCGGTTTGGGTATAAATGGATTGACGCTCAGAACCAGATTCCACCTTTTCTTCTCGGCCACCCTGGCGGAGACCATGTGATGCTCAATCCTTTTCGAAAGGGAAAGAATTCCCCTCACGTCCTCATCGGTCTCAGAAGGAAGCCCGATGAGAAAATAGCTCTTGATCTGTGAAATTCCATTCTCAACCAGCGTCCGGACCGCTCTTAAAATTTCATCATCGCCATAACCCTTCTTTAAAACTTTCCGGAGCCTCTCCGAGCCCGCCTCCGGTGCAATGGCAACCGCCCGGACCCCGCCCCTTCTCAAACACTCAGCGAGGGAGGATGTAATCGCATCGATCCTTAGAGAGGCCAGCGAGACGCCCCCTTCGCGGGAGAGGATATCCTCGCATAGCGGAAGAAGATGGGGATAGTCGGAGATGGCTGTTCCCGCAAGACCGACCTTTTCTTCTTTTAAAAGGGCCTCCCTGGAGAGCGATTCGAGCAAGGGGAGATTTCGATTTCGAAAAGGATGATAGACAAAGCAGGCCGCACAGAACCGGCACCCCCTCGGACAGCCCCGGTTCACTTCCACGAGAGCCATCCCCTTGAACTCCGTATCCTGCGTGAAGAGACTCGATTGGGTCGGGAATCGATCGATCTTCGAAACCCATCTCCGCTTCACCTTCCAGGGAAGCCCGGCTTCAGAATCAATCGCCTCTATCCTTCCGTCTCCCGCATAGGTGACATGATAAAATTCCGGGACATAGATCCCCTCGATTCCTATCAGCCTCCTCAATAAATCTTCCTTACCCTTTCCTGAGTGACGGTAAGTCTCCAGGAACTCTCCGATCACCTCCTCCGCTTCCCCGAGGACAAAGAGGTCGAAAAATTCGCTGAGGGGTTCCGGGTTGAGAAAGACGGCCACACCGCCTGCCATGACCAGCGGGTCTTTCTCTTTGCGATGACGACGCTCCAGCGGGATGCGGGCTAAATCGAGGAGGGTGAGGATGTTGAGAAAGTCGTTCTCAAAGGAGATGGAGAAGGCTAATAGATCGAAGTCTGAAAGGGGCGTCTGGGACTCGAGTGAAAAAAGCGGGGTGGGTGTCCTCCGGTAGTCCTGGAGGTCTTCCGGATCGGGAAGGAAGGCTCTCTCGCAGACGATATCGTCTTCGGAGTTGAGCCTTTGATAGACGGTCTGAAATCCGAGATTGGACATCCCTACATGGTAGGAGTTCGGATAGAGGAGACATATCGAAATTCTTCCTCCCCAGGGCTTTCGGACTGCCCCCCTCTCTTTTTCAAGAATGGCTTTTGCCTTCTGAATGAGTTTCCAAGAAACCATTTTTAGGGTTTAGCGTTTAGGGTGTTGGGATTAGTATTAATATAACAAATAAAAGACTAATCCCCAATCTCAATTCTCTTCCCTACACCCTCCACCCTACTCCCTGTCCCCTAACAACTTTTTCAGTCCGCCTGTTTTCTTAAAAAAGTGGGGATGTCGAAACGGTCTTCATCTTCAATCACGAAATCGGAGGGGGGTTCCAATTTCAGCTCATCAAATCGTTCGTTGGCCTTGACCCTTCTCATAAAAGCGGGGGTTTCCCTGTTCCCCTCCTTGACGCTGATGGAGAAAGGAGGGATCTCTTTGCCGCCGTCCTTGAATCCGGGAATCTGAGCAAATCGTTTGATCCCCGAGAGGACCGGCCTATCCACCTTCTTCTCTGCGGTTTTTCCGAAGCCGGTGGCAATCACCGTGATCCGGATATCGTCTTTCATGGACGGGTCAATCACCATCCCCCAGATGACGTTTGCTTCTTCATGGGCCTCCTTCTGGATAAGGCTGGTCGCCTCATTGATCTCACTGAGGGTCATGTTCTCTCCGCCGGTGATATTGATGAGAAGCCCTCGGGCCCCCTCGATCGAGATATCCTCCAGGAGCGGGCTGGAGATCGCCTTCTGGGCGGCCTCCATGGATCGGTTCTCCCCGGAGGCAATGCCTGTTCCCATCATCGCCATTCCGGTTTCAGTCATAACGGCCCGCACATCGGCAAAATCGAGATTGATGATGCCGTGGCCGACAATGATATCCGAAATCCCTTTGGCCGCATGGAAGAGAATCTCATCCGCCTTCTTAAAGGATTCGAGTAACGTCATATTCTTGCCGCTGACGCTCAGAAGCCGTTGATTCGGAATGGTGATCAGGGCATCCGCTGTCATTCTCAGATTGGCCAGACCCTCTTCGGCCTGTTTCATCCTCTTCTTTCCCTCAAAGTGGAAGGGTTTGGTGACAATGGCTACGGTAAGGGCGCCCATCTCACGAGCCACCTCTGCAATCACCGGGGCCCCTCCCGTGCCGGTTCCGCCGCCCAGGCCGGCGGTGATGAAGACCATGTCCGCACCCTTCAGGATTTCGCGGATCATCTCCACATCTTCCAAGGCCGCTTTTCTTCCGACCTCCGGATTCGCTCCGGCTCCCAGGCCTTTGGTCAATGTGGCGCCCAGCTGAAACTTCATCGGAGCCAGGTTTGCCGACAATGCCTGAGCATCGGTATTGGCTGCAACAAACTCAACACCGGTGAGTTGACTGGAGATCATGGTATTCAGAGCATTGTTTCCTCCTCCTCCGATCCCGATGATCTTCACTTTGGCGGCCATGTTTTTGTTCTCGTCGAATTCGATCATTTTCCCCTCCTTTTTCATTCAAAGATTTATTCCGTTAATCGTAAGGCGTTAGGCGCAAGGGGTTTTCCCACCCTCTCGCACTATCACTATTTACGTTTCTAAGTATCAAAAGAATTCTCCTATCCATTCTTTCATCCGGCGGGTGACTTTGCTGAAGACATTCCCCTCCCCCACCTTAAACCGGCTCTGAGCCATGTTGCGGCTTCCATAAAGGACAAGGCCTACTCCGGTGGCATAAATCGGACTGTTGACCAGATCAACCAGGCCTCCGATTCCCACAGGCGCCCCCCTCCGGACAGGAAGATTAAAAACCTGCTCGGCCAGTTCAGGAATCCCTTCGAGAATGGCGCTTCCCCCTGTGAGGATCACCCCAGAAGCAAGAAGATTGCCATAGCCCATCTTTACCAACTCATCGCGAACCAGCGCGAGGGTCTCCTCCACCCTGGGTTCAATGATCTCCGCAAGAGTCTGTCTCGAAAGGACACGAGGCTTTCTGCCTCCCACGCTGGGGACTTCGATCGTCTCATCCTTCCGCACCATAGAAGTGAGCGCACATCCATAGCGGATCTTGATCTTCTCCGCCTCCTCCACCGGCGTACGAAGCCCTATGGAGATATCGTTGGTGATATGGCTTCCGGCCAGGGAGAAGACGGCTGTATGCTTGATCGCCCCATTCGAAAAGATGACGAGATCGGTCGTCCCGCCGCCGATATCGATGATGGCCGCCCCTAATTCTTTCTCCTCGGGGGTGAGCACGGCTTCGCTCGAAGCTAACTGTTCCAGGACGATGTCATCCACATCGAGGCCGGCCCGGTTGGCGCATTTGATGATGTTCTGAGCAGAGGTAATGGCGCCGGTGACGATGTGAACCCTCCCCTCCAATCGAATCCCTGACATTCCGACCGGGTCATTGATTCCGTCCTGATCGTCCACGATATACTCTTGAGGGATGGTGTGAATGATCTCCCGGTCCATGGGTATGGCCACCGCTCTCGCCGCATCGATGACCCGCTTCACATCATTCGGGCCGATCTCCTTGTTCTTGACGGCGATCACCCCGTGGCTGTTGATCCCTTTGATGTGTCCTCCTGCAATGCCTGCATAGACGGAAGTGATATGGCAATCGGCCATCAACTCCGCTTCTTCAACCGCTTTCTTGATCGACTGGACCGTGCTTTCAATATTGACGACCACACCCTTCCGCAATCCTTTTGAGGGAAAGGTTCCGAGGCCGATGATGTTGGCCTCACCGTTGGCCACCTCTCCTACAACCGTGCAGATCTTTGTCGTTCCTATGTCCAGTCCGACAACCAGCGAATCCCTCTTGCCCATCCCCGGATCACCTCCTTTCTAACAGTTTGCTGAAAAAGTCGTTTTTCAGCAGCCTGCTAATTTGATCTACGGGAATTTTTCCTTACCACCATTCTCCTCAAGTCACTGCAATCAACCGACGTTGCCGTGACTCCTCTTTTCTGAAGATCCGTCCAGATAAGGGACAATCTTCTCAATTTTTCTCCAAAATGGTCCCACCCCATTCTGACCTCCACCCCTTCGGCCTGGGTGAAACATTGAATCCCGAAACTCTTTTCCATCCGGATCTCCGAAATCCCCTCGAGGGGAGAACCCCTTTCCTGATCGGCAATCCTTAAAAATTCAAGGGCTTTCGTGATGAGATGCCTTGCCACGGCCGGATCCTTATCAAATGCCTGCCGGCTCAACCCGGTGAGAAAAGGAAAATTATATTCATCACGGTCTCCCACCCTCGAAAAGATCACCCCATTCGAATCGATATAAAAAGGCTCCTCTAATTGAAGGATGGCCATCGGCTTTCGCTCCTCGATATGAATCAGCACCCGATCAGGAAAAACTTTTCTGACATTCACAGATTCGACCCAGGGGTGGACTTCCACCCGCCCGGAGATCTCCTTCAGGGGGAGGGTAAAGAGATTGGGCATTCCTTCGATCCTGGCCAGCGAGAGAATGGTCTTCTCCGGAATTTTCCGGCGCCCCTTAATCTCCACCTTCTTCACCCGGAAGAAGGAATCCTCCAGCAGGCGGACATACAATTGATGGCCCGCCAGGAAGAAGAATATGAGGAAGAGGATATGAAAGGCCATCCGGACGGTTCTCCTGAGAATTTCCTGAATTCTCTCGCCTCCCCCCTCCTCCCGTTTCTTCTCAGGTCTGAAAAATTTTTCCTGGCTCATATGGGTTTCCCGAAAGTGGAAGGTGGAGGGTGGTGATTAAAACTTTTTTCAGGGAACCACTTTCCACTCTCCACTTTCAACTTTCTATTTTTAATGCCGCCCCTAAAAGGATTCGCTCAGCCAGCTCTCCGAAAGAGATGCCGACATACTCTGCGGCCTTGGGCAGGAGGCTTGTCTCCGTCATCCCTGGCATTGTGTTTAGATCGATGATAAAGGGATTCCCTTCCTCATCGGTCATCAGGTCGACCCTGGCGCATCCCGAGCACCCAAGCGCCTGAAAAGCCCTGAGGCTAATCTCCTGGGCATGGAGGTACTTCTCTCTGGGAATCCGGGCCGGAATAATATACTCCGTCTCCCCTTTCGTATATTTCGAGTGGTAATCATAGAACCCGCTTCTTGGGGCAATCTCGATGATGGGGAGAGGAATGTCATTGAGAATGCCCACGGTGATCTCTTTCCCCCTCATGAACGTTTCAACCAGAATCTCCTCATCGTATCTTCCCGCCTCCTTTAATGCCCGGAGAAGCTCTTCCTCTTTATGGACAATGGAGATTCCGATCGTAGATCCCTCCCGTGCAGGCTTGACCACAAGCGGAAGAGGAAGGGAAACTTTCTTCGGCGCCTCCCTCTCAATCTCCCCCCGCTTAAGGAATTCAAACGGCGGTGTCGGAACCTTCTCATGAAGCAAGATCTTTTTGGCCATGATCTTGTGAAGAGCGAGGGCGCTCGCAAGGACGCCCGATCCGGTATAGGGAATCCCCATCAACTCGAGCATCCCCTGAATCGTTCCGTCTTCTCCGTATCTTCCGTGAAGGGCGATAAACGCTATTTCAATCTTCTCTTTCATCAACCTTTCCGCGATGTCACGGCCCACATCAATGGAACAAGCCTTATATCCTTTTTCAACGAGCGCCTTCCCTATGGCCTTCCCTGTCCGGAGCGAAATCTCCCTCTCCCGGGAGAGGCCTCCCATCAGGACGCCGATCTTCTTCTTTTTAAGCGGTTGATCCTTCATCTGCTTACCACTAAAACCCTGCCGTCTTTATTCCGCAATCCGCAATCCGAAATCTGCATTAAGCTTCACCCACCACCCTTACCTCCCTCTCCAGGGAGATGCCCTTCTCCTCGTAGACCCTTCTCTCCACCCACTCCATGAGACGGAGGACCTCTTCTGCAGTCGCCTTTCCCAGGTTGATGATAAAATTGGCATGGCGATCTGAAACCATCGCCTGCCCCATGCGGAACCCTTTCAGCCCGGTCTCATCAATCCATTTTCCTGCCTGTCCTTCTTCCGGATTCTTAAAAACGGAGCCTGCGCTCGGGTAATCGAGAGGCTGTGTTCTCTTCCTCATCTCTGAAAAGGATTTTACCCGCTCAAGGATCTCCTCTCTTCTTCCTTCCTTCAGACGGAACCTTCCCTTCAGGATGATCCACGATGGCGGTAAAACCAGATTCCGGTAGGTGAACCGGAGCCTGGACTGGGGTCTCTTCACAATTTCTCCATCCTCTTTCATCAAAGTGACGGAATGGATGACATCCTTCAATTCCGTTCCCCATGCGCCGGCATTCATGGCCAGCCCGCCGCCTACGGTCCCTGGAATGCCGAAGAAGGGCTCAAGTCCGGCAAGCCCTTTTTGAACGGAGAATTGAACCAGTTGTTGAAGCGGGCAGCCGGCTTCAGCCTCCAGAACCTCGCCATCCATCTTAACCTTCTTCATCCCCTGTGTGAGACTGACCACCCACCCATGAATTCCCCTGTCCCTCACAATAAGGTTTGTCCCTTTTCCTAAAATGAAGACGGGAATCCTCTTCCTCCCGGCATGCCGGATCACCTTTCTCAGCTCTTTCACATCCTTCGGAAAGAGAAGGCACTCCGCAGGACCTCCCACTTTGATGGAGGTATATCTCTTCATCGGTGCATCAAAGAGCACCCTCCCCTCAATCAAATCCCTTGCCTCTTCTTTATAATCCCGCATCATCCCTATTGCGGAGCGCAGATTGCGCCCCCTCCCCCACCCTCCCCCCTTGAGGGGGAGGGTGGGGGGATTCCGCATTCCGAAATCACAAACGTTTCACCAGTTCCTCGGCCGCCTGCCAGATATCTCCTGCCCCGAGAGTGATCACCATATCTCCCGGAACAACGATGCCGAGAAGATGGTCAACGATCTCCTTCTTGTCCGGAATATAGGTCGCATCCTTATGGCCATATTCCCTGATCCCTTCAAAGAGCGCTTTGGCCTCCACCCCTTCCATCCGGTCCTCCCCTGCCGCATAAATATCCGTGAGGATGAGAACATCGGCGTCGTAAAAGGCGGCCAGAAAATCCCGAAAGAGGGCCTGTGTCCGGGTGTATCGATGGGGTTGAAACACAGCGATGATCCTTCTCTTCCATCCTGTTTTTGCTGCCTTCAATGTGGCCATGATCTCCACGGGGTGATGGCCATAATCATCCACCACGAGGACTCCCTTCTTCTCCCCCTTGATCTGAAACCGCCTTTGAATCCCGCCGAAATCCTTCAGGGTCTCCTGAACGACATGAAAAGGGATGTCGAGTTCAAAGGCGGTGGCTACGGCGGCCAGCGCATTATAGACATTGTGAAGGCCCGGCATCCGGATTCTTAACCTTCCGATCTCCTTTCGCTGGTAGAGCACATCAAAGGCGGTGGAGAGTCCGTCGAATTCGATCTCCCCCGCCTGAAAATCGGCCTGGGTTGTCAACCCGTAAGTGGTGAACCGCTTCTTCAACTTCGGAAGGAGACTCTGAATGTTGGGATGATCGAGGCAGAGCACGGCCAACCCGAAGAAGGGAATCTTGTTCAGAAAATCGAGAAAGGCCTCTTTAATCTCTTCAATCCCCTTGTAATAGTCGAGATGCTCCGGATCGATGTTGGTCACCACAGCGATGGTGGGCATCAGTTTGAGAAAGGAGCCGTCGCTCTCATCCGCCTCGGCCACCAGAAACTCCCCCTGCCCTAACTTCGCATTGCTGCCGATGCTGTTCAGTCTTCCTCCGATGACCACGGTTGGATCGAGTCCGGCCGCACCCAGAACCGTGGCAATGAGGGAGGTCGTCGTCGTCTTGCCATGGGTTCCCGCAATGGCGATGCCCACCTTCATTCGCATCAATTCCGCCAGCATCTCCGCCCTCGGAATGACAGGAATGCGCCTCTCCTCAGCCACTTCGACCTCCGGATTGTTCGGACGAATGGCAGAGGAGACGACCACGACATCGGCCTCCTTCACATTCTCCCTCCGGTGGCCATAATCGACTTGGCATCCCAGGACCTGGAGCCTCCGGGTGACCTCTGTCTCCTTCATGTCCGATCCGCTGATCTGGTATCCCAGGTTCAGCAGAACCTCAGCGATCCCGCTCATCCCGATGCCGCCGATCCCAACGAAATGGATGTTTCTGATCTTTATTTTTCGATACATAATAAGTTCGATTCCCCCTCACCCTAACCCTCTCCCGCCAGGGGAGAGGGAAAACTTTCATAACAACTTTTTAAAAATCCCCTCCCCCTCGACGGGGGAGGGTGAGGGTGGGGGTGAAATTATGCCCCAATTAACGCATAACACTGATCCACGATCTCTTCGGCTGCTCTCGGACACCCGATCCTCTGGATCGCCCCTTCCATCTTCTCCCTTTCCTCCGGATGGTGGTAAAGATGGAGAATGCTCTCGGATAGCGATGGACCTTTCAACTCCTCATCCAGAATCATTCTGGCTGCCCCCAGATCGACCAGCCTTCTCGCATTCTTCCATTGGTGGTGATGAGCTGCATAGGGATAAGGGATGAGAATCGACGCCTTTCCGCAGACAGCCAGTTCCGCAACCGTGCTCGCCCCTGACCGGCAGATCACCAGGTCGGCCCTCCGGTAGCAGCGCGCCATCTCATCAATAAAAGGCGTTACCTCTGCTTCGAATCCCTTCTCGGCATAGCCTCTTGAAACAAAGTCCAGGTCCTCTTTCCCGGTCTGATGGATAAACCTCAAAGAGGACCTCAACTCCTGGAGCAAGGGCAAGGCCTCCAATAAGGCCGCATTGATCCGGTGCGCGCCCGCACTTCCACCGAAGACGAGAAGGGTGAATCGATCTCCCTTCTCCCTTGAAGACGCAGAGGCAATGATCTCTTTCCTGATCGGGTTGCCGGTCAGAACCGTCTTTCTTTCAGGAAAGTGCTTCTTCGTCTCTTCGAAGGAGACAAAAATCCGCTGACTAAATCTCTTCAAAATCCTGTTGGTCATTCCCGGAATCACATTCTGCTCATGGATAGCCCTTTTCATCCTGAGAAGAGAGGCAGCCAGAACCGCGGGCCCGGAGGCATATCCCCCCACGCCTAACACAAACTGGGGCTGAAACTCCTTCAGGATGGCCGAAGCCTCGGTCATGGCCTTCGGCAGAGCCCAGAGGGCTCTCAGTTTTCCCGTTAGGGATCTTCCTTTGATGGGCATCGCATGGATCATCTTCAGCGGAAATCTCCCTCCGGCCAGCACCCTGGCTTCGATGCCACGCTCCGTCCCGATGAAGAGGACTTCATTCCCCGTCTCCCTTTCAATAAAAGCCTCGGCAATCGCCATGCCGGGAAAGAGGTGGCCTCCTGTGCCCCCTCCGGCTATCACACACCTCATCTTCGTTCCGCATGGGTTGAAAGGTGAAGAAGAATCCCCAACCCGATGAAATTGGCAATCAATGATGTCCCTCCGTAGCTCACAAAGGGAAGGGTCAACCCTTTGGTCGGAAGAAGTCCCAGGACCACTCCCATATTGATGATCGCCTGAAGAGAGATCATTAAAGTGATCCCCAGCGCCAAATAGGAACCGAACCTATCCTGAATCGAAATTCCAATCTGGATTCCCCTGAAGGCCAGGATGAAAAAGAGAACGACCACTCCCATCGCCCCCACCAGTCCCAGTTCTTCTCCGATAATGGAGAAGATGAAGTCCGTGTGAGGGGCTGGAAGGAAGAAGAGTTTCTGTCTCCCCTCTCCCAGGCCAAGCCCGAAGAGGCCGCCCGAGCCAAAGGAGAGGAAAGACTGGATGATCTGAAAACTGGTTCCCGTTGGATCGTCCCAGGGGCGGATGAAACCGATCAACCTCTTATAACGGTATTCTGCATTCATCAGAAGCGCATAGACCACCGGAGCGGCAAGCAGAAAGGCGCCTGCAATATAGATCACCCTCGCACCGCTGATAAAGAGGAGGAGAAAGACCATGATCGTGAGAAAGAGAGCCGCCCCGAAATCAGGCTCCTTCAACACCAGTCCGATGACCAGGCCGGAGAGCAGGAGCGTCGGAAGAAAACTGAAGGAAAAGCTCCGTATCTTTTCTTCCTTCTTGGTCAGGAAGTAAGCCAGAAAGATGATCAGACCCAGCTTGGCAAATTCCGAGGGCTGGAAGGTGAACGTGCTGATCTTTAACCATCGCATCGATCCGCCCGCCCGGTGGCCTATGCCCGGGATCAATACGGCGATGAGGAACAGGACGGAGAGCACGAAGATGGGGTAGGCAAATCGCTTCAGTATTCCGTAAGGGAAGAACATCATCATGATCATCAATATAAAACCGGCTCCTGCATAAAGAGCCTGCCTCTTCAGAAAGTAGTAAGGATCGCCAAACCGGTCTCCTGCAATGATAGCGCTTGTGCTATAGACCATCACAATTCCAATGCCCACAAGAATAAGGGCAACGATTAAAAGAATGAAATCGAATCTACCTTTTGACCTCATAACTTATTAAGGGTCTCATCCTTTAATGAATATTTTAAAAATCCCTCCCAACCGTCCGGCGCCAAAGTCCCAATGCTTGGCGCTGCATTAGCAGTGCGGCTCTGGACGGCGGCGCCTCCCTTTGCCCTCCGGGTCGGAGACCACTCTGGGTCAGAGACCAAAGGGAGGAATTACCCCTCTTTGGCCGCCGGCCCATAGGGCCTCTGGCCCGGAGGGAAAAGAGGGGATAGGGGAGATTTTACAGGCGTCGCACCGCTTCCTTGAACACCTTTCCTCTTTCCTTGTAATCCCTGAACATATCGAAACTCGAACAGGCGGGCGAGAGAAGGACCACCTCCCCTGTCTTCGCCATCCGGTGAGCCAGAAGGACCGCCTCCTCCATTGTCCCTGCCATCACCGTCTCCGTCAAAGGCCCTAACTCCCGGGCCATTCTCTCTTTCGCCTCTCCGATGAGAATCATCCGTTTAACACGGGTCTGTACCCACTCCCTGAGGGGACGGAGATCCGTATTCTTATCCTTCCCGCCTGCGATCAGAATGACAGGCTCCTGGAAGCTCTGAAGTGACTTGACCACGGAGCCCACATTCGTTCCCTTCGAATCGTTGTAATAGGGAACACCCTCAATCTCGCGGACAAATTCGAGGCGATGCTCCAGTCCCCTGAACCGGTTGAGAACCCTTTCGATCGCTCCTTTCGAACTGCCGAAGAGCCTTGCCGCAATGACAGCCGCCATCATATTCTCCACATTGTGGATCCCTTTCAGAGGCGACTGACTCAAAGGATAGGCCTCTTCCACGCCTCCTAATCGGAGGAGAATCTCCTTCCCGTTGAAAAAACCGCCTTCTTCGACCCTCTCCTTCAGGCTGAAAAAGAGCTTCTTTGCCCTCACCCTCTCCGCGTACTTCATCACCATGGGATCATCCCGATTGAGGATTGCCAGATCCTCGATCCCCTGGTTCTTAAAAATCCTCATCTTTGCCTCGATATAGTCTTCGTATCTCGAATAACGGTCGAGATGATCTTCGGTGATATTGAGGAGGACCGAGCACCTGGGCCGGAAGCGCTCACTCCCTTCCAGTTGGAAACTGGAGACCTCAACGACCAACAGCTCATACCGGTCTCCTCCCTCTGCGAAAAGGATCAGAGGCTCTCCCACATTGCCGCCGACTCCGACTTTCTTTCCTTCTTCCTTCAGCATCTCGCCGATGAGCAGGGTCGTTGTCGTCTTGCCATTCGTGCCCGTGATCGCAATGATGGGAATGTTGATGAAATGGTAAGCCAGCTCCATTTCACTGATCACCTGTATTCCCTGATCCATGGCCTTCTGAATCGGATCGAGGGTCGGGTCAACTCCCGGGCTGAGAACGATGAGATCCTGATGGAGAAAGTTTCTCACCGTATGGCCGCCCCACTCCATCGAGATGGACATCGCCTTTAACTCCTGAGCAACCTCTTTCATCTCTTCTTCGGGTTTCACCTCCGAAGCGCCGACGATCGATCCTTTCTCCTTGAGGAACCTCACCGTCGCCAGTCCTGTTTTGGCCAGCCCCACCACTAAAACTTTTCTGCCGAGAAGATCCATATCTTCAGGTGGAATGATGGAATGTTGGAATAATGGGTAAACCATAACGAACGCCACTGGAAAGTTGTCATTGCAAGGAGCGGGAACGACGAAGCAATCCTGTGAGATTGCTTCCCCCGAATCAAGTTCGGGGTCGCAATGACAGTCTGTAGAATGTCAACTGATTTAAGGCGTTCACTGTCATTACTTCTTAACCCAATATTCCAATGTTCCATTCTTCCAATATTCCATGTTTTATCTGAGTTTCAACGAGCCGATGGCCACCAATCCCAGGATGATGCCGATGATCCAGAACCGGACAATGATCTTCGGCTCTGCCCAGCCCTTCAATTCAAAATGGTGATGGATGGGCGCCATCCGGAAGACCCTCTTCTTGCGCAACTTGAACGAGATGACCTGAATGATGACCGAAAGCGTCTCAACCACAAAGATCCCGCCCACGATCATCAGGAGAAACTCCTGTTTCGTGACGACGGCGATCGTCCCCAGGGTCGCTCCTAATGCCAGCGAGCCGACATCGCCCATAAAGACCTGGGCAGGATAGGTATTGAACCAGAGAAATCCCAGACCGGAGCCAAGAAGGGCTCCGCATAGGATGGTGAGCTCACCGCTCCCTCTGACAAAGGGGATCTGAAGATAACTGGCAAACCGGAAATGACCTGCCAGATAACAGAAGAGAATGAAGGTGCCGCTGGCAATCAATACCGGTCCGATGGCCAATCCATCCAGCCCATCGGTCAGGTTGACGGCATTGGCGGTGCCCACGATGACGAACATTCCGAAGAGGAGATACCAGTCTCCGAGGTCCGGCATCACTTTCTTGAAGAAAGGAAAGATCAGTTTCGAATCGTGGTCCATCAGGTGGAACAGGACCCAGCTTGTCACTAAGCCCATCGCCACCTGGATGGGAAATTTATATCGCGCCTTAATGCCGAGGCCATTCCTATCCCGGACCTTTTTATAGTCATCGAGAAACCCAAGCGCTCCGAATCCCAGAGTGGTCAGCAGCACAATCCAGATATATCGGTTCGCCAGGTCCGCCCAGAGAAGGGTCGGGATAAGGAGCGCCATCAGGATTAGACTTCCTCCCATGGTGGGTGTCCCGTTTTTGGAGAGATGGCGGGGTGGAACATCTTCCCTCACCACCTGCTTGATCTGAAAAGCCTTCAACTTCCGGATGACCCAGGGGCCGATGATAAAACTGATGAGCAAGGCGGTCAGAATGGCGTAGACCGTCCGGATGGTGATGTAACGGAAGACATTGAAAAAGGAGATCAGCTCATGAAGAGGATAGAGCAGATGATAGAGCATCCCTTTTCTCCCTCCTTGCCCTCAAGCCCTGAACGACTTTTTCCATCGCCATCCCTCTCGAACCTTTGACCAGCACCCAATCCCCTTCCCGGGCCGTTTCTCTCAATATCGATACGGCCTCCGAATGGGTCTCCACCACCTTTGCCCTTTCATGTTTCAATCCTTCGCGAATGGCCGACTCCACAACGACAGGGGCTTCCTCCCCTATGGCCAGCAGAAGATCAATTGAAAGTTCTGCAACCTTCTTCCCTAATTCCCGATGGGCCTCCACGGTAAACTCTCCCAGCTCCAGCATATCGCCTAAGACGGCAATGGCCCTGCCCTTTCCTTTTGCTTCTGAAAGGGTTTCAAGGGCCAGTTCCATCGAATCCGGATTGGCATTATAGGCATCGTTGATCAGAGTCATTCCCCTTTCAAGGGAGAGGACTTCCATCCTCATGGAAAGAGACCGGAATCGCTCCAGGGCTTCTTTTGTTTTTTCCAGTTCAATGCCAAAGAGGCTCGCCGCCGCAATCGCTGAGAGGGCGTTGTGAACAAAATGTCTTCCCGGCAATGGAAGGCGGATTTCTGTCCCCTCTCCTTCCAGGACCAGAATGAAGGAAGTTCCTTTCATCCCGTGGAGGCGTATCTCCTTCGCCATCACATCGGCGGGATGATCGATTCCGAAAGTGATCTTCTGCCCCTGGAACTCCTCTCCGAGATGGACCACCCTGGGATCGTCCCGGTTGACGATGATCGACCCATCCTTTCTCATCCTCCGGAAGAGTTCACCCTTCTCCTCTTTGATCCTCTCCAGACTCCCCAGCCCTTCGAGATGGGCTCTCTGGATATTAGTGATCAATCCCACATCAGGCTCTGCAATCTCGGTGAGCTTCCTGATTTCTCCGGGCACATTCATCCCCATTTCAAGAACGACCACCCTCTCCCTCTCCGTGAGATTGAGGAGGGTAAGGGGAAGACCGATGAGGTTGTTCAGATTTCCTTCCGTCTTGAGAACAGGAAACGTGGTCTCGAGACAGGCGGAAATCATCTCCTTCGTTGTCGTCTTACCATTGCTCCCCGTCAGGGCAACAACCGGCGTGCCATACTTACGCCTTTGGTGCCTGGCGATATTCCCAAGGGCATGAAGCGTATCCCGGACAGCAATGACCGGCCTGGATCGATAACCGTTCCAGCGGATATCCCCGGCCTTATCTTCTGCGATCACCACGCCTCCGGCCCTTTTCTCCAGGGCTTCGATGGCAAAATGGTGGCCATCGAACCGGTTCCCTTTCAGAGCGATGAAGAGCGCCCCTTCTGTCACGGCTCTTGAATCCGTGGTGATGGTCTGGAAAAGGACATCCCTCCTTCCCTGCAGAAGTTTTCCCTCTGTGGCATTCAGGATCTCCTTGATATGAAACGTCACTCTTCCCCCAGCGCCTTTCTTGCTTCGATTCGGTCATCAAAGGGAATCTTCTGCTTTCCAATGATCTGATAATCCTCATGGCCCTTGCCCGCTATCAGAACCGTGTCTTCAGACCGGGCCAATTGGATCGCCAGCCGGATGGCCTCCCTCCGGTCGGGGACCTTCAGGTATCCCTTCTTTGATCTCCATGCTTCCATTTCATTTCGATGCCATTCTTCCAGGGCAAGAGATTGAATTCCTCTCTCCACCTCTCCGATAATGGCTAACGGGTTTTCTGTTCTCGGATTATCCGATGTGATGATGACCAGATCGCTATACTTTCCCGCCGCCTCTCCCATCAGGGGGCGCTTTGTCCGGTCCCTGTCACCGCCGCAACCGAAGACCGTGATGATTCTCTCCCTTCGATCCCGGGAGGATATGACCAGCGTGTCCCTCAGTCCCAATAAAACCCGTTCCAGGGCATCGTGGGTATGGGCATAGTCCACAATGACATGAATGGACTTACGGTTTGCCACCTTTTCAAACCTTCCCGGGACGCCTTCCACGCTTTCCACTCCTTCTTTCAGAATCTCCAGGGGAAGCCCCATCCCGAATCCCGCGGTTACGGCGGCCAGAATATTATAGAGGTTGAATCTCCCGATCAACTTCGAATGGAGAGGAAATTCACCTTTCGGAGTTCTGATCCGGCAGGAAATGCCTTCGAAGGAGAGTGTCACTTCGGTTGCGGAGAAGTCGCAGGAGCTTCCCAGACCATAACGAAGGATGGGAAGATCGACTCCTCTAACGATTTTCTCTCCTCTTGGATCATCATGGTTCGTCACGGCAAACCGCCCTGCCTTCTGACTCCTCATCAGAGCTTCGGAGAAGAGCTTCTGCTTGCTCTCAAAATATCGTTCCAGGGTTTGATGGTAGTCTAAGTGGTCGGAGGTGAAGTTTGTGAAGATCGCTCCGTCGAATTGGCATCCGAAGATGCGGTCGAGGTCAAGGCCATGGGAAGAGACCTCCATGATCACATGGGAGATCCCTTCTCCTAACATCTCCCAAAGAATTCTCTGGAGATCCAAAGACTCGGGCGTGGTATTCAATGCAGGGACGACCTTCTGACCGTAACGGTAATTGATCGTCCCGATCACGCCCGCGCCATATCCCGCCTTCTTGAAGATCGACTCCAGGAGAAAGGTGGTCGTCGTCTTCCCATTCGTGCCGGTAATGCCGATAAGGCGCATCCTCTCGGATGGATTGCCATAAAAGGTTGAGGCAACCCTTGCCAGAGCCCGACGGCTGTTTGGAACGAAGATGGCGGTCCTCCCATTCACCTCAGGTCCTTCTTCTAACAAGATCGCTTCCGCTCCTTTCTCGATGGCTTCCTCGATAAAACGGTGGCCATCCGCTTCCCTCCCACGGATGGCCGCAAAGAGAAAATTCTTGCCGACCTGCCGGGAATGGCAGGCAATCCCCTCAATCTCTTTCCGGGTCTCTCCGACGATCTTTTTGATCTCCACCCCTTCCAGCAATTTCATGAGTTCCATACAAAATAGACCAAATCCCCATCCCCCTCCTCACCTCCCCCTTGAAGGGGGAGGGATCACGCGAGGCCCATGATGATTACCCTCCCCATCAGGGGGAGGGTTGGCCTGCCTGCCGAAGCCTCGGCGCAGGCAGGGGTGGGGGTGGGTATGCAAAGTTTCATTTGCACCAGTCGTATGATACTTCCTTGTGTTCAACCCCCCGATATATGGAACACAGTTAGCTTCCTGGGGTTACGACGAAGGCTCAAACTTCAAATAACAGATATCTCCTTTATCGATCACCGCTCCAGCCCTGGGAACCTGTTCCACGAGCTTTCCGTTTCCGGAAACCTTGATGATCAATCCCCTTCCCTCGATGCGACTCAGCGCACTCCTCATCGGCAATCCTGTGAGATCCGGCATCACAACCTGTTCCACACCCTTTCCTACCTTGACTTCCTCGATGGCAGGTAAAACCGCGGCCGCCTCCCTCTTCACGGGGAATTCTAATTCGTTCTTGACGATCATGGTCCCCTTCGGGAGGATGTTGAGATAGGGAAGAACTTTCTCCACGATCGCCCCGAAGACAGGCGCTGCCACAATCCCCCCATAAGTCGATCCACGGGGTTCATCAATCACAACCAGGATGACGATCTTCGGTTCATCCGCAGGAGCAAATCCCATAAAGCCGCTGGTATACCTGTCCTCAGAATATCCCCCTAAAATACTGTCCACCTTCTGGGCCGTGCCTGTCTTTCCACCCACCTCATAGCCCTGGGGAACGGCCTGTTCACCGGTCCCTCCTTTCTCCGTGGTCGCCTTGAGCAAAGCCATCACCTTTCGGCTCGTCTCCCCTGAGATGACTCTCCTGACTGTCCCCGGTTTAAAGGATTGAATCACGACTCCTTTCTCATTCGTGATCCTCTCCACCACCTGGGGTTTCATCAGAACCCCCCCGCTCACAATGGCGCAAAGCGCAGTCGCCATCTGAATCCCTGTGACCGCGATCCCCTGTCCGAAGGCGATCGTGTCCAGTGTGACCGGGGGCCAGTATCTCGGATGATGAACAATCCCCTTTGCCTCTCCGGGAAGGCCGACCCGCGTCTTCTCTCCGAATCCGAAATCGCAGAGGTACCGGTAGAACCTTTCTTTCCCCAGCTTCTCCGCCGCCTTTGCCGCTCCGATATTGCTCGACACTTTGATGACTTGTTGGAAGGTGAGCCATCCATGCTTCGAGTGGTCCCGGATCGTCCGGTCATAGATGGTGTAGGATCCATTTTCGCAATAGAAAGAATCGGAGGGCTGAACAATCTTTTCTTCGAGAACAGCCGCAGCCAGAAAGGCTTTAAACATGGACCCCGGCTCAAAAACATCGGAGACTGCCCGATTCCTCCATGACTTGGGCCGGTACTGGATGAACTGGTTCGGATTGAAAAAGGGATAGGAGGTTAACGCGAGGATCTTACCGGTCATCGGATCCATAACAATGACCATTCCTCCCTTTGCCCCCCATTTCTGAACCGAGTGGCTCAACTCGGTCTCGGCCACATGCTGGATCTGTTTATCGATGGTCAGGACGATATTCCGGTAATGCTCCTCCTTCTCATAAGGGCCGCCCGCCGTCATGATGCCCCGGCCCATGGCATCCTTCTCCGTTGTTAAGATGTTCTGTTTCCCGTTGAGCAGGACATCATACTGGAGCTCGATGCCCTCCAGGCCCTTCGAATCAAGGCCAACAAAGCCGATGACATGGGCGGCCAGATGGGAGTGGGGATAGAACCGTTTATTCTCTCTGAGGAAATGGATTCCGGAGAGATGGAGGGCTTTCACCGCTTCGGTCTCTTTCGGAGAGATTTTTCTCTGGATCCATTCGAAGGATTTCTGGCTCTTCAAACTCTCTCTTAATTCCTTCCGGTCATTCTGAAAAATGGTCGAGAGCTCCTGGACCGCCTTTTCTACTTCCACGACCTTTTTTGACTCCGCATAGACCGAATCCACCTCAAGGCTGACGGCCAGCTCATTCTCATTCCGGTCATAGATGGTTCCCCGCTTGGGGACGAGAGGGATCTGGCTGATCTGTTGCCGGGCGGCCAGCTTATAAAGCTGTTCCTTCTTGAGCACCTGGAGCTGGAACATCCTTCCCACGATGAAGACAAAGGAGAACAAGAGGAAAAATGAGATGAGGCCGACCCTGATCTTAAACCAGTTGATGGATTTCCTTTTCATCGGATTACGATCACCTGATCGGGTTTGGGTTTGACCATTTTCAACTCCTCCGCCGCGATCTTTTCAATACGTGCGTTGGATTTGAGCGTGAGCGCTTCCAAACGCATTCTCTTGTTCGCCTCAGTGAGCGCCTTCCCCTCTTTCAAGGCGTTTGAAATTTCATATCCGAGGTGAATGACCTGAATTCTCGACCAGACATAGAAGAGAGAACCTCCGATTAAAAGGAGCAGGAGCAGGCTGAAGAAGAGGAGGAAAGGGAGATGGATCCCTATGGCTTTTCTCTTCGGAGCCTTGTCGGTCCAGAGAATTCGATCTTCCCCTTTGTTTAAACCCTTCGACATCTCTCTCCTCATCGCCTTTCCGCACATCGCAGTTTGGCGCTGCGGGCACGCGGATTATTCTTCTGTTCTTTTTCAGAGGGCGTTAAAGGTTTCTTCGTCAGGATGCCCAACATCCCTTCCCTCTCCCATCTCCGGAAAGCCTCTTTCACCATTCGGTCTTCGAGGGAGTGAAAAGAGATGACGCACATCCGGCCTTCCCTTCTTAGCGCTTTCCACCCCGATTCCAGTATCCCTCTCAGGTTCTCCAGCTCCTCATTCACCCTGATCCGGAAGGCCTGAAAGGTCCTCGTCGCAGGATCGATCCTCCGTGAATGAAACTTCTTGGGAATAGCTTTATAGACGATCTTCCCCAAGGCCCCGGTGGTCTGAATAGGTTCCTTCTCCCGTCCGGAAACGATGGCCTTCGCAATCCTTCTGGCCCATCGCTCCTCTCCATACTCAAAGAGAATTCTCTCTAATTCAGCAAGGGGAAGACTGTTCACCAGGTTAGCCGCAGTGCAATCCCTCCGCATATCCATCCTCATATCCAGAGGACCCTCTCCCCTGAAACTGAATCCCCTCTCTCCTCTTTCTAACTGAATCAATGAGAGACCGAGGTCCAGCAGGATCCCATCTACAGATTCGATCTCCGCCGTCTTCAGGACCTCAGACAGATGGATGAAGTTCTCCCTGAATATTCTTGCCCGGCTGCCATAGGGCTTCAATCGTTTCCCGGCCTCATCGATGGCCTCCTGGTCCCACTCCATTCCGATCATGATTCCATCGGGTCCGGTCCGCTTCAGAATCTCCTCCGCATGCCCGCCTCCTCCGAGGGTGCCATCCACATAGGTCCGGCCAGGCTCGCATCTCAAACAGGTCATCACTTCTTCTACCATCACAGGAATATGTTTAAATTCCATCAAATCTCATAAATCCGAAATTCGAATATCGAAACCCTGATTCGTAAGGGGCAAGGCGTTAGGGGTAAAGGGTAAACCCACTTACGACTTACGCCTCGCGCTCTGCCGGAATTCTAGATTTCGTGCTTCAGATTTCCAATCCTATATCCCCATGTTCCCCAGAGTGTCCCGGATCTGGTCAAAACCCTCCTCCGCCTGTTGCGCCACCGCCTGCCATTGCTCCTTGGCAAATATTTCTATGAACCGGCCCTCGCCCATCAGGACCACATCCCTTTTCAGATTCGCATAATCCCTTAAGGTCGGGGGAATCAGAAGTCTTCCCTGTGTATCAATGGCGCAATCAATGGCGCTCGAGTAGAAAAATCTCAGGAAGGCGCTCGTATCCTTTCTCAAAATTGAGAAGGATCCCACTTTTTGTTCTACCAATTGATTCCACTCTTCATAAGGGAAGACCAGGAGGCAATGGTCAAAATTGGTGATAACCAATCGATCATCATATTTTTTGTTGAGGATTTCCCTGAATTTTGAAGGAATGCTGATGCGGCCTTTGGTATCTAAGGCATGCTCGTATCTTCCACGGAACACCCTCTCACCCCCTCATATTTAGAAAACCATACCACCTTATCCCACTTTTTTCCACTTAGCGAATATTGATATACTCAAAATTCAAATTTGTCAAGTAAAATTTTATACTTATTTCAATTTTTTTCCCGATTTTTCCGGATTTCACAACATCTATTCACAAGGAGGCTTTCCCATACCATATTTTGTGAAAATTCCTGAAGGTTATCCCGACATGATGTGGAAAAGCTTCTTATGCTCCCCCACCCGAAAGCCTTTTAGGAGGGTTTGCATATGGCTGTTTATGGAACCGGCAGGCTTATTCAATTTGACATGTCCATTCTTCCTGTCTAAAATGAAGATGATGGTGACAGATTCCTTAAAAAAGAGAGTTGAAAAACTCAGGGAAGAGATCGAATATCATAATTACCGCTACTATGTGCTCGATCAGCCGGAGATCTCCGATGCCCAGTATGACCGCCTGATGAGGGAACTGGAGAAACTTGAAGCAGAATACCCCGAACTTCGCTCTCCAAACTCACCCACCCAGAGGGTGGGCGCTCCACCTTTAGAAGAATTTGACATCGTCCGTCACACCCTTCCCATGCTCAGCCTCGCCAATGCCTTCGATGAAAACGAGGCGCGGGATTTCGATAAACGGGTCAAGAAGTTTCTCGGCTCCTCTGAGGATGTCGTCTATGTGGCGGAACCGAAACTCGATGGATTAGCAGTCGAGCTCGTCTATGAAAGGGGCCACTTAACCGTGGGCTCTACCCGTGGAGATGGCGTCAACGGCGAAAACATTACGCAGAATCTTCGCACCATCAAAACCCTTCCCCTCCAGCTCGTTCGCAAAGAGATCCCTGTGCCCGAACAGCTGGAGGCACGGGGCGAAGTGATCATTCAGCTCGAAAAGTTTAAAGAATTGAATCGAAGGCGCGAGGAGATGGGAGAGCCTCTTTTTGCCAATCCGAGAAATGCGGCAGCCGGATCGATCAGACAGCTCGATCCAAAGGTCACCCGCGAGCGTCCTCTGGAAATCTACTGCTACGGCATTGGTGGAGTGGCGGGCAGAACTTTCAAGACCCACTGGGAGATCCTCCAGACCCTCCCAAAGTGGGGTTTAAGGACAAATCCCCATATTCAGAGGTGCCATCATATCGATGAGGTCTTCGATTATTATCAAGAGATGAAGGAGAAACGGGAAAGCCTTCCCTATGAGATTGATGGAATCGTGATCAAGGTCGATCGCATCGACCTTCAAACAAGGTTGGGAGAGATCTCCCGGAGTCCCCGGTGGGCCCTGGCCTTCAAGTTTGAGCCCAAACAGGAGACGACTAAGATTCTGGACATCATCGTTCAGGTGGGGAGGACAGGAGCCCTTACGCCTGTGGCTGTGATGGAGCCGGTGAGGGTGGGAGGCGTGGAGGTCAGCCGGGCCACGCTCCACAACCAGGATGAGATCGACAGGCTCGATGTGAGAATGGGTGACACGGTCATCATTCAGAGGGCCGGGGATGTGATCCCTGAGGTGGTTCAGGTCATCGCCTCAAAACGGAAAGGCATGGAGAAGAAATTCAGGATGCCTTCGAAATGTCCGGTCTGTGGAGCGGAGGTGGTGAAGGAAGAAGTCATCTACCGGTGTATCGGCCTGGACTGTCCCGCCCAATTGAAAGGCCGAATCAAACATTTTGCCTCCAAACGGGCAATGGATATCGATGGACTGGGTGTAAAACTGATTGACCGGCTGGTGGACAAGGGTCTGGTGAAGGATGTGGCTGATCTCTACTACATCAAAAAAGAGGAGTTGATCGCGTTGGAGCGGATGGCTGAAAAATCGGCTCAGAACATCATCGACGCCGTTGAAAAGAGTAAAACGAAACCCCTCGGAAAATTTCTCTTTGCTCTCGGAATCCTTCATGTCGGTGAAACCACTGCGGAAGACCTGGCCCGCCATTTCCCGCGCCTGGACGAATTCTTCCGGCTTTCCGAAGAAGACTTGATGCGGGTGGAGGGGATAGGGCCTGAGGTCAGCGCCAGTGTGGTTCAGTTTTTCAAGGATAAGAAGAACAGGGAATCGATTGAACGATTGAAAAAGGCGGGGGTAAAACTGATCGAACCAAAGGTAAAAGAGAAAGGGAATCTGGCCGGAAAGACCTTTGTCTTCACAGGAGCCCTCAAGGATATTGGAAGGGATGAGGTAAGAAACCTGGTTGAATCGTTAGGGGGAACGACCGCCTCCAGTTTCTCGAAGAAAGTCGATTTTGTAGTGGTCGGCGAAGACCCCGGCGCCAAACTCGACAAAGCCAGGGAATTGGGAATTAGGATCTTGACCGAAGAAGAATTCAAGAAGATGGTCCAGTAGAAGACAAAAATTCAATGGCCAGCTTGTTGAACTTCTCCGGATACTCTTCATGAGGACTATGCCCTGCCTTGTCAAAGATCACCAATTTTGATCCTTTTTGAATCCCATCCCATTAATCCTCTAATGCGAATCCGTCCCCCATTTCCTAACCGGCAAGTCTTATGAAGATCTGCAGATGGATACCCCATCCAAAACTTCTTGACTTTAAAATCGAAAAGAGCTATTAAAAATTCGGAGGAGAATGGATGAAAGCAATAGAAACCAAAGGGCGCTTGCTTCCCAACGGGATTATTCAACTCGATGAACCCATCAAAGCACCCGTTGGGGAAGTCCGTCTTGTAATCCTTTACCCTGAAGGCATCAACCAGGGCCGTTCAAAGAAGCTATCGCCCGCAGAAAGAAAACGAATTGTATCCATTATGGACAGTGTGGCTGCACTTTCTTTAAAAAAAGGCCCCCCTGTTAGCAATCGTAACCATGACCAGTACCTCTATGGCAAGAGTGAATGAACGTTTTTGTCGATACCGGCGCCTGGTTTGCTTATTTCGTTCGGCGAGACCCCGATCATAGACTGGCACGGGAATGGGTTAAACGCAATAGTTCTCCATTAATTACTTCTGATTACATTCTCGATGAACTTCTTACCCTTCTTAAAATCCGCGAGAGCTATACCATAGCTGTAGCTGCCGGGAAGGTTTTAACTGAGGAGAAGATTTGCCAAATCATAAAAATTACTCCCGATGATTTCACTCGTGCTTGGCATGTTTTTATCCAATTTAGCGATAAAGGTTGGTCGTTTACTGATTGCACAAGCAAAGTGATAATGGAGCGCTCGGGTACCTCCATAGCTTTTTCCTTTGATGAACACTTTGAACAATTTGGGTCTATTGTTCGTGTCCCGTAAATTTAACTGTCCGGTGTCAGCCACTTTTAGCTTATTATTCTGTAACTGACCATATTCACAAACTTACAAATAGCGGGTTTTTTTGACCGCTGAGTTGACGGCGAAGACCCGCATATTGTTACCCTTGGGATCTGTAGGAAAGATAAAAAATCCCAACCGTTTTGGATCATACCCCAGAGTGGATCCCACCATCATTTCGCCATCCGCAAAGGTCACTTCGATCTTCCGGCCCTGGGGTTTTTCTCCTTCCATATATTTCTTGCGCTCTTTATACATCCGGTTTCCGACAAAGTCATGGACGAAAAAGAGAGCTTTCAATTCATTCAGGATCACTTCAATGGAATCCTCCGAGGGTTTCGCAGCCGAATAGAGGTGAAAACGGTCCTTGTTCGGGGAAAAATCCTGCGTAAACCCCTTCAGTATCTTTCCATTTAAGTAATGGACAACCACCTTTACAGGATCCATACTCTCCCCCTTTCGATGCCCACTTTCAGCGCATGGCATTCTTAAAGTCCTGATCGCTCAGGATGGCAACAACCGCTTTGTGGGCCGCGCCATCAAAGGTGCGATGGAAATGGCCGGAAGCATTATTCACCTCATAGGTCTTGGTCCATGTCCCATCCATCTTCTCAACCCGGAAACGAACAATAGAGCGTGTGGCAAAGGACCCCCAGAAAAGCCCGACGCTTTCAACGGCAACTTTAAAGGCTGCCCCTCCATCCGATTGAACCGACACGCCCCTGTTTTTCAGTTCGCTCTCCAATTGGCTGACAATCAAACCGGCCCATTGTTTGTAATCTGCAAAATACTTGTGGCTTCCCTGAGTGGCGATTAGAGTGAGTTTCGAATCAGCCACGCCATTGATGAATGAAACCTCTCTTTTGACATCCATCGAACCAACCGCATCCATCTTGACCGGGATCGCCGCCCTGGGATAGACGACATGAGAACAGCCCGAGAAGATTAGAACCATCGATACCCCGATGAATGGAAAAAGAAGCTTTACCGGTTTAAACATTTGTGATTCTCCTTTCGTCTGTGATCTTACCTATTGCTGATCCACCACATGTGTGGACATATTAATTCTAAAAAAAACTGCGGTCAAGAAATTTTCTGTGCTAAAATGAGAATCTATGATGATTAATTTTTCCGAAGGAATCTCCCTAATCGATGCCCATGCCCATCTGGAAGAATTGAATGATCTTTCAGGTGCCCTCTCCGAAGCAAAATCTTCCGGGGTAAAAGGGATTGTTGCAGTCGGAATGGATCTTGATTCCAACAGGAGAACTCTGGAGATCACCCGAACAAACAGAGGGTTTGTTTTTCCTGCGATAGGTTATCACCCCTGGGAGATTAAGGAAAATGAAGTAGAAGAGAATTTATCTTTCATCAAGGACCATATGCAGGAGTGTATCGCTCTGGGTGAAATAGGTCTGGATTACAAAGTCCATGTGAAAAAAGATTTACAGTGGAAGGTGTTTGGAGAGATTCTTGACCTTGCCGTTGAATACGACAAGCCGGTGATCCTCCATTGCCGGTTTTCCCATAAGCGAACTTACGAGATGGTCGTGGAAAGGGCTATCAAAAGGGCCGTTTTTCACTGGTATTCAGGCCCTCTCGATCTTTTAGACAATATTCTTGAGAGCGGATTTTTCATCTCCGCCACCCCTGCCCTGGCCTATAGTCCTTTCCATCAGCAAGCCATTAAGAAGGCTCCCCTCGAAAGAATCCTCCTCGAAACCGACACCCCGGTCATTTACCAGGGAAAGGAATCAAGACCCAAGGGCGTCATGATTTCCCTGAAAGAAGTAGCCCGATTAAAAGATCTCGATTCCCTCTCTGTGGCCAAACAAACTACAACAAACGCCACCCAGTTTTTTCAGATTGGATAAAGTAATTAAAATTAGGACTTGACCTTATGTACACCACTAAGTCAGCTATTGTTTTCTTCCTGAAGTCGAGTTTTGACAGGAAAGACTCAAAAGCATAGATTACACTTTGTAATAGCAGGGGAATCTTCGGACAAACTATTTAGACCTTGTAGGGTG
>MGQQ01000072.1 GCA_001798855.1 Deltaproteobacteria bacterium RBG_16_49_23
CTATGGAGGAATATGAGAAGCGACGGTTCGCTGAAGAGAATGAACGATACTTCAAAATCTTCCTCAAGCGGGTGAAGATCAGGGCTCTCTCTCATCCCCTGATGGAATTATTGGGAGGAATCGGGATAGCCGTGATCATCTGGGTGGGCGGATACAGTGTGGTCCGGGGAGACGTGACTCCCGGAACCTTTTTCTCCTTTATGACCGCATTGCTCATGCTCTATGCCCCGGTTCGTAATCTGAACAAGGTGAACCTTGAGGTGCAGGAAGGTTTGGCCGCCGCAGCAAGGATCTTTGAGCTCCTCGATACGGTGGCAGAGGTGAGAGAGGAGAAGGATGCCTTTTCACTACCTCCGATTTCAAAAGGAATTGAGTTGCAAGAGATCACCTTCAAATATGATTCAGCGCCGGTGCTCAAATCGATCTCCCTCCATGTCAGGACCGGTGAGATCATCGCCATCGTCGGGATGAGCGGAGCGGGAAAGACCTCTCTTGTTAATCTCCTTCTCCGCTTCTACGATGTGGCAGAGGGTCGGATTTTGATAGATGGCTTTGATATTCGAAAGGTTACCCTGAAATCATTGAGGGAACAGATCGGATTGGTCACCCAGCAGACCCTTCTCTTCAATGATACGGTTAAAAACAACATCGCCTATGGAAGCCTTCTGCGATCGAATCAGGAGATTATTGAGGCCGCAAAGGCAGCCAATGCGCATGGCTTCATTCAGAGGTTTCCTCAGGGATACGACACCGTGATTGGAGAAGGAGGGGCGAGGCTCTCAGGTGGAGAACGCCAGCGCATCTCCATTGCCAGGGCGCTGTTAAAGAATGCCCCCATCCTGATCCTTGATGAGGCGACCTCCTCTCTCGATTCCGATTCCGAGACTGAGGTCCAGACGGCCCTGGAAACATTGATGCGAGGCCGAACCGTCTTTGTCATTGCCCATCGTCTCTCCACCGTCCGGAATGCTCATCGCATTATCGTTCTCTCCGATGGAGAGATTGTGGAGCAGGGAACTCACGAAGAGCTGATGGCCTTCAATGGAGAATACCGTCGCCTCTATGACCTTCAATTCAGAGATGACGGGATGGGGGTCTGGAAAACCCCGAAGGCGAAAAAGATCTACTGATTTTGAATGCGGATTTCGGATTGCGGATTTCGGAATGGAGTTTTTTATTCGGCCCCCTCACCCCCTCCCTCTCCCCGCTCTAACCGTGTCCCATAAGTCGGGGGGCTGAACACAAGGAGGGAACGTACGACTGGTGCAATTGAGGTTTTGGCATACCCCACCCCCACCCCAACCCTCCCCCTGAAGGGGAGGGTAATCGCTATGGTCCTCCTAATGAAAGGGAAGGTAATCCCCACGTTCATCCCCCTTCAAGGGGGAGGTCAGGAGGGGGATGGGGAATCTATCAGGGTGCCCCTTGTGTCCAGCGCCCCTATTTATGGGTAAGGATCAGCTCCCCGCTGGGGAGAGGGGAAGGGTGAGGGGAATTTTAAATTTTTTTGATAGATTTCATTCCGCATTCTGCAATAAAGGGTATGGCTCTAAAATCTTTTAAAAAGAAATTGGTGGTCTCATTCGGTCCCTGGCTGGCTTATCGTGTCATCCGGATTCTGGGCTGGACCATGCGATTCGAAGTGGTTAACCCGCAAATCCAGAAATCCTTCGTGGAGAAAGGAATCCCATACATTGCCGCCTTCTGGCATGATAGGCTTTTGATGATGCCCCTTGCCTATCAAGGGAAAAAGTCGAGCTTCCTCGTCTCGCCTCATCGGGATGGCCTGATCGTCGGAAGGGCTTTGAAACGATTCGGGCTCAACCCGATCTTCGGCTCCTCCAGCAGGGGCGGTTCTTCCGCACTCAAAGAAATGATCAGGGCGATTCGGAATGGATCGGATATGGGCATTGTACCCGATGGCCCCAGGGGGCCGCGCCATCGCCTCCAGTCCGGCGTGATTGAGTTGGCCAGGCGGACCGGAAATCCCATCCTTCCGCTCGCCTTCGGCGCTTCGAAAAAGAAAGTTTTTAAGACCTGGGACCGCTTTATTCTTCCCTATCCTTTTTCAAAGGGGGTCTTCGTCTGGGGAGAGCCCATCTATGTTGATCGCAACGCAGACCGCAAAGATCTTGAGGAGAAGAGGCTTTTCGTAGAGAAACGATTAAACGAAATAACCGAAGAAGCAGACCGCTACTTTGATCCAAGCAAAAAAGTGTCTAAAGTTACAAGTGACTAAAGTTGATTTTTGTAAACTTTAGTTCACTTTAGTCACTTTAGCTCACTTAAAACTTTTATCCCATGATCCACTTCCTTTACAATATTCTTCTGACCTGTTTTTTAATCCTCCACATCCCCTACCTTCTTCTGCAAAGTCTATTCAGGAAACGACCTCACAAACAACTGAAGGAGCGATTGGGAGGTTTCCCGGATCTCTCCTCTAAAAATCCAATCTGGGTCCATGCCGCATCCGTCGGAGAAGTTCTCTGTTCCATCCCTCTCATCAGGCGGATCAAGAAAGAAATCCCCCGCTGTGAGATCGTCCTGACCACCATGACCTCCACGGGCAACGAGACGGCAAAGCAACTTATCCCTGAAGCTGACCGGATCCTCTTTTTTCCGATCGACCATCCCTTCACCATCCGGAGGGCCATTCGAAAGATCCGTCCTCGCCTCCTTCTCCTTGCGGAGACAGAACTCTGGCCCAACCTCCTTCGTTACTGTAGCAGAAAGAAAATCCCTGTCGTCCTCTTCAACGGCAGGATCTCCGAGAAGTCATTCCGGGGATATCTCCTGTTTAAATCCTTTTTCAAAAGATGCTTGAAAGATATCTCTCTCTTTTTGATGCAGACAGAAGAGGATCGGAGCCGGATCATAGAGATGGGCGCCTCATTAGACAGGACAGAGGTTGCGGGAAACATAAAATTTGACCAGGCTTTACCCTCTCCAGGCGGGGAAGCAACAGCCGGATTGCCCATATCCCTTGGTCTTCAGGGAAAAGAGACTATCCTCATCGCGGGTTCGACCCATCCGGGAGAGGAGGAGATCTTCATCCAGATCTTCAAAAACCTGAGAGAGATTAGCCCTCATCTCGTTCTCATCCTGGCTCCCCGCCATCTCGATCGCCTCGAGGAGGTGGAGAAGAACCTCGAAAGAGAATCCCTCCCGTGGAAGAGAAGAACCTCCCTTTCCATAGAGTCATCCGGATATGTGGAAGGCCGGACAGGGAAACCCGAAGTGATTCTCCTTGATACGATGGGGGAGTTAATGAGGATCTACAGCCTCGGAACACTCGTCTTCATTGGCGGAAGCCTTGTTCCCATCGGCGGTCACAATCCCCTGGAACCCCTCTTCTTTAAAAAATGCGTCCTCTTCGGGCCTTATATGTTTAACTTCCAGGAAATCTCCCGTCGTCTGATGGCGGAAGGAGGAGCCATTCTGGTGAAAGACAAAGAGGAACTCTCTTCTCAATTGAAGCGACTCCTCTCGGATGAGAGGGCGCGAAATGAGGTTGGAGAACAGGGATATCGATTTATCCAGAAACATCGCGGAGCCACCGAAAGGATCTTTGAAAAGATTAAACCTTTTTTAAATGATATTTTAGATTGTAGATTTACATGATTAATCTGAGAATTAATCTCTAATATTTTAGAAAAAACCTCAAAATATCTCCCCTCCCCTGGTGCTGGCGGGAGGGGATGAAGGGGAGGGGGGACCAAAATAAGACCAATTTGTCCACCCCCACCCCCACCCTCCCCCGTCAAAAGGGGGAGGGAATCTTGAGGAAATATCAAATGTCTTTGTTTAGATTTCAAATTGTCCTGCGAAACGCGGGATCCAATTTGAAATTTGCAATTTGAAATTTGAGATCATATGACTTGTCGCCTCGATCAAATCCTGTATCGTAAAGAAAAATCTCTTCCGGAGAGAATGCTCCTCTCCCCTCTATTCCTGGCCTCCTTGCTTTATGGGTGGGCGGTCCGGTCAAGAGCATTTCTTTACTCCCTCGGTCTGTTGAAGATAGAGCAGCTTCCCCGGCCTGTCATCAGCGTCGGGAATATCACCGTGGGAGGAACCGGAAAGACCCCTCTGGTCATGGCTCTGGCAGGTGGGCTGATGGAGAGAGGCATACCCACGGCCATCCTGAGCAGGGGTTATCGTGGAAAGAAGGGCTCGGGCCCGCTCGTTACCGATGGCCGGACCATTCTTCTCTCTCCGGAGGAATCAGGCGATGAACCCTTTCTCATGGCCAGCGCCCTCAGAGGTATTCCTGTGCTTATCGGAAAAGAGAGATTCAAAAACGGAGAGATGGCTCTTGAACGATTCCCTGTCCGTGGCTTTCTGCTCGATGATGGTTTTCAGCATCTCCCTCTCCATCGGGACCTGAACATCGTCCTCATCGACTCGCACATCGGTTTCGGCGATGGTCATCTCCTCCCAAGGGGCATCCTGAGGGAGCCCTTATCCCATCTACGGAGAGCAGACCTCTTCCTTCTGACCAAAGCTGAGAATCCTGAAACATGCGTCCCCCTAAAATCACAACTCCACGAGATTCATCCTTCCTCGCCGATATTCCACAGCCATTACGAACCCGCAGGATTGATCCACCCCGACGAGAAGATTGAACCGCTCCATCTTTTTAAAGGAAAGAAGGTCATCGCCCTTTCCGGAATCGCCAACCCGGCCTATTTCTCCATGTTATTGAAAAAATGCGGGATGGAGGTGGTCGGGGAGGTGATCTTTCCGGACCATCATCATTACACCGCTCTTGATTTGATTTCCATTAAAGGAAAAGTTAAAAAAATAGATTGGATTGTGACAACAGAGAAGGATATGGTAAAATTAAGAATATTACCCCTTGATTCCCTTCCTCTTCTGGCCCTCCGTATCGAAATGAAGATACGGGAGGAAGAAGAATTTTACAAAAGGGTAACGGAAGTATTTGAGGTATGAGTTATGAATTATGAATTTAAAGTTCATTGTTCATCATTTATTATTTAAGGAGAATAAAGAATGAGTGAACTGGTAAAGATCTTCGATACCACCCTTCGCGACGGGGAGCAGTCCCCGGGCGCTACAATGAATGTGGCTGAAAAGCTGAGGATCGCCGAACAACTTGAAAAATTGAATGTGGACATCATCGAAGCCGGTTTTCCCATCTCTTCAGAGGGAGACTTTGAGGCGGTCAAAGAAATCTCAAAAAAAATAAAGCAATCTCAGGTGGCTGCCCTGGCCAGAACAAACCCCAAAGATATTGATCGGGCCTGGGAGGCAGTCAAGGGAGCTAAATCTCCCCGGCTCCACATCTTCATCTCGACTTCGGATATCCATCTTAAACATCAATTGAAGATATCGAAACAGGAAGTGATCCGGATGGCCGGTCAATCCGTTGCAAGGGCAAAACGTTATACACCCGACGTCGAATTTTCGGCTATGGATGCTACCCGAAGTGATGTCGAGTTTCTTTCTGCCGTCTGTGATGCCGCCATTCAGGCCGGGGCCACCACCATCAACATCCCTGACACGGTGGGTTATGCCATCCCCTCTGAGTTTGGAGAACTCATCCGAACCCTGCGGCAGAGGCTAAAGGGAATGGAGAAGGTAACCCTGAGTGTCCATTGCCACAATGATCTTGGCCTTGCCGTTGCAAACTCCCTTGCCGCCATCCAGAACGGCGCCCGACAGATCGAGTGCACAATCAATGGAATCGGGGAAAGGGCGGGAAATACCTCACTTGAAGAGATGGTCATGGCCCTCCAAACGAGGAAAGACCTGCTCGGTTTTCATACGAGAATTATTCCCAGGCATATTTACACCACCAGCCGTTTGGTGTCGAAGATCACCGGCATGGTGATTCAGCCCAACAAGGCGGTAGTCGGTGCGAACGCCTTTGCCCATGAATCCGGAATCCATCAGGACGGGGTCCTGAAGGAAAAATTAACCTATGAGATCATGACGCCGGAGTCGGTGGGCATTCCTAAAAGTTCGATCGTCCTGGGCAAACTCTCCGGAAGACATGCCTTCAGGGAAAGGTTGAAAGATTTGGGATATCGCCTCCCCGAGGCGGACCTGGAGAGGGCTTTCAGTCGATTCAAGCAGTTGGCTGATAAGAAACGTGAGATCTTTGATGAGGATATTGAATCGATCGTTGTGGAGGAGATTCTCCGGATGCCTCACCGTTTCAAACTGGTCTATATCAATGTGGTTGCAGGAAATGTCACCGTGCCAACGGCCACCGTCCAGATGGAGGTTGATGGAAAGCTGATCCAGGAAGCAGGGTTTGGCGATGGGCCTGTGGATGCCACTTTTAAGACGATTAAGAAGATCACCCGAACCAGGTCGAAACTCCTGCAATTTACCATCAATGCCATCACCAGCGGCACAGAGGCTCAGGGTGAGGTGACGGTCAGACTGGAGGAGAAAGGCCAGACCGTGATCGGCCAGGGTGCGGACACCGATGTGATCGTGGCCAGCGCCAAGGCCTATATCAATGCCCTCAACAAGATAGAATTCAAGAAACAGAAACTGGTGGGGATGTGAGCCGCAAAGCGCATGGCGCTAAGCGCAAAGCGTTAAGAACTTTTACTCCTTCCCCTATGCTCTATGCCCCATGCTTCATATAAAATAGAAGAATATGAAACCAACACATTCCATGACCATCACAGAAAAGATCCTGGCCGCCCACATAAATAAGAAAGCAGTTTCTGCGGGAGAGTTGATCGATGTCCGGATCGACCTTGCCCTTGCGAATGATATCACGGCGCCCCTTGCCATTCAGGCTTTTAACGAAATTGGAGCAAAAAGGGTTTTTCACCGGGACCGGGTTGTTCTCGTTCCAGACCACTTCACCCCTGCCAAGGACATCCCCTCTGCCGAGCAATGCAAAACTCTCAGGGAGTTTGCAAAGGCCCAGCGCCTCACCTACTTCTTCGAGGTTGGACAATGTGGGATCGAGCATGTCCTTCTTCCGGAGAAGGGTCTTGTTCTGCCAGGAGAGGTCGTGATCGGCGCGGACAGTCATACCTGCACCTATGGTGCGATGGGCGCCTTCTCAACCGGTGTGGGCAGCACGGACCTCGGGGCAGCCATGGCCACCGGAAGGCTCTGGCTCAAAGTTCCGGAGAGCCTCAAGCTGATCTATCATGGGAGACTGAATCCCTGGGTCTCGGGTAAGGACCTCATCCTTTACACCATTGGCGATATTGGCGTGGATGGCGCCCGCTACCATGCTATGGAGTTCTGCGGAGAGGCCATTCAAAAACTTCCCATGTCAGGAAGGTTCACCATGGCCAATATGGCGATCGAGGCCGGCGGAAAGAACGGGATCATCGAACCGGATGAGGTCACCCTTGAATTTATCAAACCCAGGACAAAAAGACCTTATAAGATCTATCGCAGTGATCGAGACGCACACTATAGCGATGTGAAAGAATACGATGTTTCAAAGATTCATCCGCAGGTGGCCCTTCCTCATATCCCTTCCAATGTAAAGGATGTGAGGGAGGTGGGTAAGATAGAGATCGATCAGGTGGTTATCGGCTCCTGCACCAATGGCCACCTCGATGATTTAAGGGTAGCAGGAAGGATTCTGAATGGGAGAAAGATCGCATCCTCGTTGAGGCTTATCGTCATCCCGGCCACCCAGGAGATCTACCGGCAGGCTTTGAAAGAAGGCCTTATCGAAATATTTATTTCAGCCGGTGGGGCGGTCAGCACGCCCACCTGTGGCCCCTGTCTTGGAGGCCATATGGGTGTTTTAGCAGAAGGGGAAAGAGCGCTGGCCACGACAAACCGCAACTTCAGGGGAAGGATGGGCCATGCCGGAAGTGAAGTCTATCTCTGTAGCCCTGCTGTCGCAGCCGCCAGCGCCATCAGAGGAAGAATCTGCCACCCGGAAGAAGTGGTAAGAAAATAAATACCACTGATTCCCCTCCCCCTTGACGGGGGAGGGTTGGGGTGGGGGTGAAAAGGAAGGCTTAGTCCCCCTCCCCTTCATCCCCTCCCGCCGAGGGAGGGGAAAGTATTAGGTCAGGGGAATATCATGATACTCGAAGGAAGAATCTGGAAGTTCGGAGCCGATGTCGATACCGATGCCATCATCCCTGCCCGTTACCTTAACCAATCCGACCCAAAAGAACTGGCCAAACATGCGATGGAGGATGAGCGACCGGAGTTTATAAAAGATGTGAAGAAAGGGGATATCCTGTTGGCCGATAAGAACTTCGGATGCGGCTCCTCCCGTGAGCATGCGCCCCTTGCCCTGAAGGCCGCAGGCATTTCCTGCATCATCGCCAAAAGCTTTGCCCGGATCTTTTTCCGAAATAGTTTCAACCTGGGCCTACCCCTCCTCGAATCCCCCGAGGCTTCGGAAGCGATTAAGGATGGAGACCGGGTTCGAGTCGATCTGGACACCGGCGAGATATTCAACCTTACCCAGAGGAAAAAATTCTCCGCAACCCCCATCCCGGCCTTCATGCAGGCACTGCTCAAAGACGGCGGCCTCATCCCCCACCTCCGAAACAAGAGAAAGAAGAGAGGGTAAAGCACTTTTCAAGGTTCTCAAACTTACCAAAAGTATATCTTCAGTTATAAGTGTACGGGCTGTTGCTCAAATTGATTTCATGCTTCGACAAGCCTGCCCTGAGCCTGTCGAAGGGCAAAAGATTAGTTTGGGCAAAAGCCCTTGTCAGCACCTGTAATTGGGCGATTGCCACCAAAATTACAAAAACAATTGACATATTTAACAGTTATGATATTTTGTACGCCAAAATATACATATCGGATTCCCCTCCCTTGATTATTCAGAAAGGATGGGAGTTGCCTAATGGTCAGAATTCAAGTTTCAAATGACCCATCTGGTCGGATAATCGTTTCATTCCCCTACGATCCTGTCCTCGTTCAAAAGGTTAAAACCCTCGTTAGCCGACATTTCGCCCACAAATAAGCATGGAGAATTTTTATGACTAAAAAATTATAAACGAAAGAATCGTAATAGATATGCTCAGATATAGTCCCTGTCCTCAAATGGAAAATGTAGTCAAAGCAATAAATTTGGATTCCTGGGGATTAAGTCGTGAAGTCGGTGATTTTTTAATGCAAAATCCTAATGCACTACATTTTGGAGCGATATTTGATTACTTGATTGCTTATCAAAAAGCATGGATTACGCCATTCGAGTTACATAAGAGATTGGGGCATATTGACCCTTTTCGCCTTGAAAAAATGCAAGAGAGCCAATTGCTTCCTTATTTCCAGCGTGGTAAATATTAAGATTAAGAGTGACCGTAGCAGGGACACGGCACAAACCCACAACGTTATACGAAATTATGACCGCTTGTTAAAAATACTATTTATGTGATATATTTAAAAAAAAGGAGGGGAAAAACATGTTAGAGGTAAAAAAAGAAGTTATTAAAATGATCCAATCTTTACCAGATGAAGTCACTATTGACGACATTATGGCGGAATTGTATTTTAAATTG
>MGQQ01000073.1 GCA_001798855.1 Deltaproteobacteria bacterium RBG_16_49_23
AAGCTTGCGGCTACAAAAACCTTTTCGTCCCCAGTAATTGGGGACGCTACAACTATAATCTACCTCTAAGCTTGCGGCTACAAAAACCTTTTCGTCCCCAGTAATTGGGGACGCTACAACTATAATCTACCTCTCTCCCCCCTCACCCTACCCTCTCCCGCCAGGGGAGAGGATATTTTTTTAATGAAAAGGGTTAAGATATTATCAGAATGATTGTAAGGGGGGTCGGCTTCTGTATTCAAAAAGAAACTTACTAAATTTGGTGTGGGGTGTCAATGGAAAAAGCTTATTGTGCCATGGAGTCGGAAACTTACCTAATTGGATACTTTATTGGGGGTGCCAGAAACAGCGATCTTTACCTCCAAGCGTGTAGAATAATTAGGAAGTGATCTCCTTCAAAATATCTTTTCTCCAGAGGCGAAAAAATTCCTTAATTTCCTTCATTGAGCAAGGGCGGGTAAGAAGAAGCATATCCGGCGAATCATCGGGAAGGTGATCAATCCTTTCCATGGCCACACCGAGCCAGTAAAGATCAAAGCCGGGATCTTTTTGAGCTGATTTTTCCATGAGGTATCCTTTTGCATAATGCTCTTTAATAAGAAAATAGACATCGATGAAATCTCTCAGCTCCGCTCTTCCAAAGAGTGTCAGAAGTTTGTTCGTAGCAATATCGATCAGGCTGTCAACTTTGACTCCGGGAATCTCCTCAAATTCCGAAGGTTGTTCGAACCTGAAGGGGGAATCTAATCCGAAATGAACCGCCGTCGTGTCGTCTTCCGAATTGACCGAAAGTTCAACGAATGAACGGAATCCTCTTAACCTTTGGACCCTCAAGCTCGCTTTGATCAAGTATGCCTCGAGTCTCTGGCTGAATGGCAGGATAAGGTCTTCCACGGGCGTGAAAAAGTCGAGGTCGCGGCTCCTTCGATGATGGAGGAAAAATGCCGAAAGGGCTGTCCCGCCCGTAAGGTAGAAAGCCTCCCTGTCCGGCAGAAAGCTAAGACAGTGTAGTATTTTTTTCTGGATGCTGGTCAGTATCTCCAACCCAATCCTCCCAGAACCTCCTGACTTCTTCAGGAAGAAAGTTTTTTACGCGTCCAAAAGATTCAGCAAAATCCGAAGGTTTCACGGTGTGGATGAGTCTCTTAATATCAGAAGTTCTTCCTTTCACCAGGGTTTGCTGAACATACATATCCAAATGGGTCTTATTAGAAAGATCAAGTTCAGTATCCTCTTTCAAGAACCAGAATAATCTTTTATCCACAGCGATCTTCATTCGTAAAACGGCATCCCTGCTAAGAGGCTAATGGAAGGCCTTCGTTTCGATCCAAATTTACTAAATCTACGTAAGAGTGTCAATAAAATTAAAGGGGTGCAATCCCTTTCTCAATCAGGCAAACTTTACAGAGGCGTAAATACAAGGAAAGGAATCAAGGTGGGTATTAATACGCAAAGGATTTTCGCAGGCTAAAGCCTGCGGCTACCCATTTCTAACAGGCTAAGTGCTATGCTCAAAGCGTAATAGTTGATGTCATTGGGAAGACCATAGCTTGAAAATCTGGTTTACCATCTCTTTCTTCTTCTTCAGCATTTCCTGCTTCGACCTGCATCGCGCCTGTCCCGCGGCCGCCCCGGGATGGCCATCGCCGATGTTGAGGCTTCGCATGATCTCGCCGATATTCTTCTTATGATTCTGCCTGTTTCCCCGAATGGAGAGGGACATGGAGAAACCGAGGTGGTTGCTCTTCACCCCTTGCTCGGTCAGATTATAAACCTCCAGCACTCCTGACGCCTCAGGATGGACCAGGAAGGCCAGGTTTTTAATGAGGTGGGGCCTCCGCTGATAGGAGGTGAGATCGATCACAGGCACTTCTCTCTTCTCATCCTGCTCGATGAAATAGGAGGAATCCCGGATAACCTTGAGCATCCGCCCCTCTTCCTCCCAATACTGTTTCAGCCTCCTCTGAACAAAATCGAATTGAGAGACCTTCTCAATCGGATGGTCCCGGAGCTCACGAACCAGGTTTCTCATATGGGAGGCATGATCTTCCGCAGATGAAAAGTGAACCTTCAGGGTCAGGTCAATGATCTTCCCGGGGGTCTCTCTCCGCCAGTCCTCCATGGAGGCGTACGTAAAACCATCGATGATATCCGCTTCATCCACCATCTGGACAAAGTGCGGCGGAAGCTCCATTCTCTCGGAGAAATATTCGAAAACAACCCGGCTGCAGCTCAGTTTCAGATCGAACCGCCCGGGGATGGATCCGGGGTCGATTTTCCGGTATTCGAGCTCCTGAAGGTTTCCCTCATGGTG
Organism: Deltaproteobacteria bacterium RBG_16_49_23; assembly: GCA_001798855.1. GTDB lineage: Bacteria > Desulfobacterota > BSN033 > BSN033 > UBA1163 > RBG-16-49-23. The sequence continues at coordinate 2,315 of MGQQ01000073.1, forward strand.
GTCAAACCAGAGTCCGCACTGAAGGGGATAAGGGAGGTCGCAGACCACGTCTTTTTCGGTCAGGGTGATCTGGGATCGGATGACCGTCAAGGGCCCTGCAAAGAGAACCTTTCCTACGCCCAATGCCCGCGCACAGAGGGCCCCGCTCACGATTCCATCGAAATCGTTGTGGGTAATGATCCGCTCAAAAGCCATTGGTGAAATAGAAGGGACTGTCTGTTCCATGACTCATATTTAACCTAAAATGTTTAAAAATTCCCCTCCCCTTCACCCTGTTACTAAGGAGTCCATAATTTAAAAGATATATCATTCTAAAAATCTCCCCTGACCCCTGGTTTGCCAAACTGATCCTTACCCATAAATAGGGGCGCTGGACACAAGGATGGAACGTACGACTGGTGCAATTGAGGCTTTGACATACCCCACCCCCACCCCAACCCTCCTCCTGAAGGGGAGGGTAATCGTTATGGTCCTCCTCCTGAAAGGGAAGGTATTCATCACGTGCAGCGCGGGATTCACCCTTCGAGAGCCTCAGGGCGAACGGTTTTTTCCGAATGTCCTGAGCGAAGTCGAAGGAAGGGCGGGGCAAGGGTCCGGGTATTGACAAAGGAGGATGGACCCTTTAAAATGAAATTGAAATTCAATTTCAAAAAGGGGGAGACATGGAGCCCGTTCAGTTTAAGACGATGATTTCTGAAGAAGGACTCAAGTCCACACGGCAGCGGGCGGAGATCCTCGATATCTTCCTCAACACCACCGGGCATAAAAACCTTGCTCAAATCTACGCCCAGGTGGCCAAGATGGACCCGAAGATCGGCTATACCACCGTCTATCGCACGCTTAAACTTCTCACCCGGCTGGGCCTCGCCGCCCAGCGGAAATTTGCGGATGGAAAGACCCGGTACGAGCCCACCCCCGAGGGAACCCACCATGACCATCTCATCTGCCTGAAGTGCGGGAAGATTGTCGAATTTGAAGACGATGCCCTCGAATCCCTCCAGACGCGAATCGCAAGGCGCCATGCCTTCAAAATCTTCCACCATCGCATGGAACTTTACGGCTATTGCGGCCGGTGCGCTCGTAAGAACCCCCCTGCCGGGAGTAAGGGATGATGGAGTCCTGCAAAAAAGAGAGAAGGCCCAAAGACTCTCCCGAAGAGAGAATCATCCTCATCGGTAATCCCAATGTGGGGAAATCGGTCATCTTCAACTATCTCACCGGGAAATATGTCACCGTCTCAAATTACCCGGGAACAACCGTTGAGGTGGCCACCGGCGCCATGGCAGCCCACGGGAAGAAGTATCAGGTGGTCGACACCCCGGGGATCAATTCCCTCATTCCCATGTCAGAGGATGAGAAGGTGACCCGTGACATCCTTCTCAAAGAGCCTTTTACCCATCTGGTTCAGGTGATTGATGCGAAAAACCTTCGACGGGGTCTCCTCATCTCCCTGCAACTCCTCGAGATGGAGCTTCCCTTTCTCACCCTCCTCAATATGTGGGATGAAGCCAAAAGCAGGGGAATTGAAATCAACCTTCAGAATCTATCGAAGCATCTCGGAATGCCTGTCCTCAGGGCAGTGGCCACAAGACGAAAAGGGCTGGAGAAGATCCATGAAAACCTCCGGGACCAAGCCCCTGCCCCGTTCTCCATCAGCTACCCGGAAGCCATTGAGGCCGGAGTCTCCCGGATTGTCTCTCTCCTTCCCGAATCCCCTCTCTCCGGACGATCTCTCGCCTTGATGCTCCTTTCAGGAGATCAAAGTCTGGCCGGGTGGCTTCACCGGAACCTCCCGGAAGAGATGATCTCACGGATCGAAGCCATCTGCCGGGAGACCCAGGTCCATTTCATCGATCCGGTCGGTTATCTGATCAATCAGGTCCGTCTCAGGAAGGTCGATGAGATCCTCTCTCAAGTGATGAAATCTGCAAAAGGGCTTCCAATAACTTTTTCCGTCACCCTTGGAAACCTGATGATCCACCCTTTCTGGGGGATCCCGATCCTTCTTTCCATCCTCTTTCTCACTTATGAGTTTGTAGGCGTCTTCGGCGCCCAGATCAGTGTCGATTTTTTGGAAGAAACAGTCTTCGGGGAATGGCTTCTTCCCCCGGTCACCGAATTCTTTCATCGGGTTCTCCCTATTCCCTTTCTTCAGGAATTACTCATAGGCCCTTACGGAGTCCTCACCATGGCCCTCACCTATGCCATTGCCATCGTCCTGCCCATTGTCGGCTGTTTCTTTCTCATCTTCGGATTGATGGAAGATTCCGGGTACCTGCCAAGACTGGCCGTGATGACCAATGAAATTTTTAAAAAGATGGGACTCAACGGCAAGGCCGTGCTGCCCATGGTCCTGGGACTCGGATGCGACACCATGGCAACGATGACAACCCGGATATTGGACACGGAGAAAGACAGAACGATTGTCACGCTTCTCCTGGCCCTGGGCGTTCCCTGCTCCGCTCAGCTGGGGGTCATCCTCGGCATGTTTGCCGGACTTCCGATCCTTTACCTCTTGATCTGGGCGACCCTGATCGCCGGCATCATCGTGATCGTAGGCTATTTGGCAGCCAGAATTCTACCCGGGGAAAGTTCAGATTTCATCCTGGAGATCCCGCCCCTGCGGATTCCCCAGCTCTCCAATATCGCGGTGAAAACCCTTGCCCGGCTCGAATGGTATCTCAAGGAAGCGGTCCCCCTCTTCATCCTCGGGACCCTCTTCCTCTTCACTCTTCATCAGACCAAGACCCTGACGCTCCTCGAACGGGCCGCCACCCCTCTCATTGTCCATCTCCTGGGGCTCCCTGTAAAAGCGACCGAAGCTTTCATCGTTGGATTTCTTCGAAGAGATTATGGAGCCGCCGGCCTCTTCGTCCTTGCGAAGGAAGGGGCCCTCGATTCCCGGCAAGTCCTCGTCAGTCTGGTGACCATCACCCTTTTCATACCCTGCATTGCCCAGTTTTTTATGATGATCAAAGAAAGGGGATGGAAAAAGACCTTCTACATCGCAGCGGTTGTCTTTCCCATTGCCTTTGGTGTGGGAGGGATTCTAAATATCTTATTAAGGTTTTTAGGGCTCTGAAATGGAAAAAACTTCACTGAATCGATGTCCTCTCTGCGGAGGGGAGTTCTCCCAATCGGCGATGAAATGCAAGGGATGTCTCCTCTCGAAGGATTGCGGGCTCCTCTGCTGTCCCCATTGCGGATATTCCTATAAGGAGCGCTCCGCCATCGTCGATTTTTTCAAATCTTTATGGAGGAAGGTGAAACGATGAACCGGAATTCGGATTTGCCCGGAGGGCCCCATCGAATGAGATGGGGAGACAGAAGAGATATTGAGGAAGAACGGATCGATGAAATCCTCGAACTGATCTGGACGTTGAGGGAGAGAGGCGTCTCCGATCTGGACCAGCTTCTCGAGGAGACGAAGGGGCTGGAGGCAAAATCGATTCTCCGCACGATGATCAGGGACGGCCTCTTTGAAGTGGAGGGCAACCGGGTGATCCTTAAAGAACGGGGGGAAGAGAAGGCCAGGGAGATCATCCGCCGTCACCGTCTGACCGAAAGACTCCTCTCGGAGATCTTTGAGATATCCGAAGAGGAGGTGGAACAAGAAGCCTGCAAACTGGAGCATATCCTGAGCCCGGGAGTGACGGATAGCGTCTGTACCTTCCTCGGCCATCCGCCCACCTGCATCCATGGGAAGCCGATCCCGAGGGGAGAGTGCTGCTCCAAATTCAAAAAAGAGATGAAACCTCTCGTTATTCCTCTTGAGGAGCTGGGGCTGGGCGAGGAGGGACGGATCGTCTTTATCGCTCCCCGATCACATCAGCGGCTTGACAGGCTGAGCGCCCTGGGAATCGTCCCCGGAAGCATCCTCCGGATGCATCAGAAAAATCCTTCCTATGTGCTGCAGATCGGAGAAACGACACTCGCTCTGGATAGCGAGGTGGTGAGGGATATCTACGTGAAGAAGGTATAATCAATGAGCAATTATCAATTAGCATTTAGCAATTTTCATTCCTCATTGAGAATTGCCAATTGTTAATTGGTCATTGCTCATTGATTAATATCAATGCTCTCCTTTTTTATTGGAAGCTTCTCCGGAGCGGCGGGCCATCTCTTCCCGGATGAGCGCTCCGAGGCTGTTTGAAGTGGATCCCTGATTCGACATATACTTTTCAATCTCTGATTTTTCCATCTTCTCCTTCAACCCCTTCAGGCTGAGGCCGATTCTTCGTTCCTGCGGATCGACGTGAAGGACGGTGGCAGAGACCGTTTCACCCACTTTCAACACATCCGAAGGCCTCTCCACCTTCTCCCGGCTGATTTCCGAGACATGGACCAGCCCCTCAATCCCTTCTTCGAGCTCGATGAAGGCGCCGAAATCGGTTACATTGGTCACCCTTCCGGCAACCATCTCTCCCTTTTTGTATCGCCGGGCCGCCTCTTTCCAGGGGTCCGGGGTCAACTGTTTGATCCCGAGGGAGAAGCGTTCCGTCTTCGGATCGATGCTTAACACCACGGCTTCCACCTCCTGCCCTTTTTTAAAGAGATCGGCCGGATGTTTGATCTTCTTTGTCCACGACATCTCGGAGACATGGACCAGTCCGTCCACGCCCTCGCCGAATCCGATGAAGATCCCGAAATCGGTGATGGTCTTCACCTTTCCCTTCACCCGGAGGCCGGGAGGATACTTTTCTGCAATGAGGTCCCAGGGGTTGGGTTCAACCTGTTTCATTCCCAGGGAGATCCTCCGTTTTACCGGATCGCAATCAAGGACCATCACCTCCACAAGGTCGCCAACGCGGGCGACCTTGGAAGGATGTTTCATCTTCTTTCCCCAGGTCATTTCAGAGACATGGACCAGACCTTCGATTCCTTCCTCAAGCTCGACGAAAACGCCGTAATCGGTGATGTTGGCCACCTTTCCTTGAACACGCGCTCCCACCGGATAATTCTCCAGGGCCGAATTCCATGGATCAGGGAGGATCTGCTTCAATCCCAGCGAAACCTTCTCCTTCTCCCGGTCGAAGTGAAGGACCTTCACTCTGATCCGGTCTCCGACAGAGAGTTTCTCCGATGGGTGTCCGAGCCTTCCCCAGCCGATGTCTGTAATGTGAAGAAGGCCATCCATTCCTCCTAAATCGACGAACGCTCCATAATCCGTCAGGTTCTTGATCGTTCCTTCAACAATCTCTCCTTCTTTGAGATACTTAAGCGTCTCCTCCCTCTGGCCTTTTCTTTCCTCTTCTAAAAGAATCCGGCGGGAAAGAACGATATTATTCCGCTTCCGGTTGAACTTGATCACCTTAAAAGTCATTCTCTGGCCAATCAGTTCATCCAGATTGCGAACCGGTTTCAGATCGATTTGAGATCCGGGGAGAAAAGCATGGATGCCGCCGATTTCGACGGAGAGCCCGCCTTTTACTTTAGAAATGATCTCTCCCTCCATCACCTCGCCCTCACGAGAGGAGCGGCCGATATCTTTCCAGATATTGACTTTATCCGCTTTCTCCTTCGAGAGGATGAGCAATCCTCCCTCCCTATTCTTCTTCTCCAGGAGGACATCGACCTGATCCCCCACTTTCACATCCAGCTTCCGGTTCCTCTTCAAGAACTCCTCCATGGGAATCTGGCCTTCACACTTGTAGCCAACATCCACAGTGACATGATCGGGCGTAATCTCGATGACCGTTCCCCTGAGGATCTGGCCCTCTGCGATCTCCTTAAAGCTCTCCTCATAGAGCGTTTGAAAGTTTTCTGCTTCTTCCCTGCGCGGGAGTTCCTTCGCCCTCTCTTCCTTTTCTCCTTCTCCAGGAGGCGCCTTTTTTAACTCTTCCGCACCAGGAGTCAATTCGTCCTTAACCATTCAATGAAACCCCCTTTGCCAAGTGATTCAAAATGTATATACCATACCCATTAAAAAAATACAAATCCTTTAACTCTGCCGGCCTTTAAAACGCTTGATCTCCCTTTCCACCTCCCGGATGATCCATGCGGGTGTGGAAGCGCCGGCGGTGAGACCGATTCTCTCCTTGTTTTTCAGCCACTTAGGGTTTAATTCCTGTGCTGTTTCAATATGATAAGTCCGGGGCTGCACCTCCCGGCAGACCCCTGCTAATCTTTGAGTATTGCCGCTATTATAGCCACCGGCAACGATCATGCACTCGACCTTCTTCGCAATCTCCACCGCTTCCTTCTGGCGAACTATTGTCTCATGACAGATGGTATTGAATACCCTCACCTCTTTTGCCCTGTCCATGCTGGCCGCTACGATCTCTTTGAAAAGGCCAATCGATTGTGTGGTCTGGGCGATGATGCCAAGCTTCTTCCAGGGTCCCAGCCGCTTCAATGTTTCCGGCCTCTCAACCACCTCCACATTTCTATCAAGGTAACTCCGGATGGCTTCAACCTCGGGATGATCCGGATCTCCCACGATTAACAGAGCATAGCCGCTCCGCCGGAGGAATTTTGCAAAAAAAAGGGCCCTTTTTACAGTGGGACAGGTGGCATCGATGATCCTCAGCCCCTTCTTTTTTGCCTTCTCAAGGTCTCTGAATGAAACGCCATGGGAGCGTAAGATCACTGTTCCCCGGGAGATCTGTTCTATCCTGTCTTTCACTTTAACACCCAGCCGGTCCAGGTACTCCACGGCCTGAGGATTATGGATGAGGGGTCCATACGTGTAGAGAGGATGGGGATACTTTTGGGCTGCTTCGAGGGCAATCTCCATAGCACGTTTGACGCCAAAACAAAATCCTGCTGATTTAGCGGTAATCAATTTCACTCCATCTCCTCTTCTCATGGGCAATACGGCACATCTCTCTCACGACCTCCTCAACCGACCGGCAGGTCGAGTCAATCAGGATGGCATCCTCAGCTCTTTTGAGGGGCGAAAGGGACCGGCTCATATCATTTCGGTCTCTCTCGACCACCTCCTTAAGGGTCTCATTGAACTCCACCTTCATGCCTTTTTCGGAAAATTCTCTATATCTCCTCCTTCCCCTCTCCTCCGGGTCCGCATCCAGATAGAATTTAAGATCGGCATCGGGGAAGACGACCGTTCCGATATCCCTTCCCTCCAGCACCACCCCTCCCTCCTTCCCCATCTTCCTCTGCATCTCCACCAGCCCTTCCCTCACCCTCTTACTCTTCGAAATATCCGAAGCCAAACGACTGATCTCAGGGGAACGGATGGCATGGGTGATATCCTCTCCATCGCAAAGGACGCGGGTTTCGTCTCCTCTGGTGACGAAAGAGATCTGAATCGAAGAGACTAACTGAGAGAGAGCCATCTCATCTTCCGGTTCGATGCCCCTTTCTTTCGCCTTCAGGGCAACGGCCCGGTACATTGCTCCTGTGTCGATGTAGAGATAACCTAACCGCTTTGCCAGATTTTTTCCGACCGTGCTCTTTCCGGCGCCCGAAGGGCCGTCAATGGCGATAATCAACTTCTTCTCCTCCAGATGCCTACCCCTCGTCTGTAGGGACGATTCATGCTTGCACGCCGAAGTGCGGCCTGCCTTCGCCGGAACGTCTGCCCTCCGCAAGCCTTCTGGAGGCGGGCTTCGTGCAGGCAGGCGTTTCACCACGCAGGCATGAATCGCCCCCCGAACTGTGAAAATTATTATTTGCCGAATATCTTATGTTTTCAACAGATTACTGACACGAGCACTGACACACCAATTTTTTATCACATTGGAGGGGGATTTTCAAGGATGGGGAGAGAAAGGGTTGGCCATGCAAGCCATATCAAAACTTTGAGCCACTCCCCCGCAGACAATATTTCCATCAAGGAGGTTAAGCCCCCTCCTCAATGCCTCGTTTCCTATCATCGCCTTCTCATAGCCGTGATCTGCAATCTGGAGGATATAGGAAAAGGTGGCATTCGTGAGGGCAAGGGTGGAGGTCCTTGGATAAATTCCGGGAATATTGGCCACACAATAATGAACCACTCTTTCTTCGATATAGGTGGGATGTTCATGGGTGGTGGGCCTCGTCGTTTCGAAACAGCCGCCCTGATCAACCGATACATCCACGATCGCAGAGCCGGGCCGCATCCTCTTGAGCATCGGACGGGTTACCAGTCTCGGCGCCTGGGCCCCCGGGATGAGAACCGCGCCGATCACCAGATCGGCATCCGAAATCTCCTCGCTGATCGTCATCCGGTTCGAGATCAAAGTGGTGATATGGCCCTGAGTAATATCATGAAGATAACCCAGTCTTTCAGGCCGGACATCGAGGATAGAAACCCTGGTTCCTAAGCCCACCGCCACCTTGCAGGCATTGGCCCCCACCACCCCTGCTCCGAGGATAACCACTTTGGCTGAAGGAACGCCTGAGGCGCCGCAGAGCAGAACCCCTCTCCCGCCATGCCTTGCCTCCAGACACATTCCGCCGGCAAGAATAGATGCCCTGCCCGCAATCTCGCTCATGGGACGAAGCAAAGGGAGCGAACCATCCTTCTCCTGCACGGTCTCATACCCGATGCCGACAATCCGGGATTCCAATAATTTCTGGGTGAGCGCTCTGTTAGCCGCAAGGTGGAGATAGGTAAACAGGATCTGGCTCCTTCTCAGCCAATCGAACTCCTCTTCGAGAGGCTCCTTCACCTTGACGACCATATCCGATTCCTTCCATACCTCCCCTGCGCTCCCGATGAGGATGGCTCCGGCCCTTTCAAACTCCGTATCGGAGAAACCGCTCCCCTCCCCTGCGCCTTTCTCAACTAGAACCCTGTGATGATGGGAGGCCAGGGCATCCACGCCCTGGGGGGTCATTGCCACCCTCTTCTCTCCGGCCTTGATCTCTTTTGGAATGCCAATGATCATTATCAACCCGTTGTGTCAGTGAATAGTGTCAGTGTCAGCAATAGTTTTTTCTGACACTAACCACTGACACATCGATTTGTAAAATCCCTCCTGACCTCCCTTTGCCTGTCTTTGACAGGGAAAAGATTACCTAAGGGATGAATTACCCCTCTTTGGCCGCCGGCCCATAGGGGTTCTGGCCCGGAGGGCAAAGAGGGGTGTGGGGAGATTTTCCAATGCTTATGTCAATTCAATTTTGAGACTATTATCATTACCCGCACTTTGTGGCTAAGCGTTTTGCTACAAAATCGACCATCTCTCCCGTGGCTTTTGAAAACTCCTTTGCAGTGACCATCATGGCGGTATGAGAGATAAACTCCTCAGGGGCCAATCCATCTTCTTGATAAGCCTTTTCGAAATAAGGAATTCGCAATAACCGGTCGAGGACAGCCCTGGGAACTTCCTCGTCGATCTGGGGTCTGAACTCCGTCCCGTCTAAATATTCAAAAACCCCCTCGATAAAAGAGGGAGGGCAGGTGAAGACGATATCCCCGCCTGCCAGCTTCTCTAAATGCCAGCAGCGCTTCTTTCCATCCATCTCCGGGCTGATCCTCAACGAACAGATGAGCATCTTGCTCGGGTAACCCCTCTCCTTCAGAAGCCGATAGGCCTTTTTGAAGATGGCGATCTCAGCCCACCGGACATCCGCCTCGGAAAGGTTGATCTTCAGCGATTCTGCCTCGTTTCGAAGATCTCCGAGGTCGCCGTAGCGTGCGGTCATATGGGTGATCACGGACCTCCATCGCGTCAAATCAACCCCATTCTGTTTCGCTATCTCCAGCCCCTCCCTGACCGCCTTTGCGCAGGCCATCAACTGAGGAAGGACAAAGGTCAGGGTATTATTCGTCGAGATTCCTCTTGAGGTCAGAAACCGGATGACCTCATACCCTTCCCTGCTTCCCGGAACCTTGATCATCACATTGGGACTGAGGCTTGCCAGCTCCAGGGCCTGCGAGATCATCTTCTCCTTATCGGTAAGGACTCTCGGGTCCACCTGACCTGAAAGGTATCCATACCGGTACTGGGATTGCTCAAAAACGCCTTGAAACATCTCTGCCCCTCTCCGGACAATCTCTTTATAGGTCATCCAGAAGAGGGCCTCTTTGTCGATGCAGGGATTCTGTTCAATCAGGCCATCAATGATCTCTGTCACATATGATTCCCGCGCCTTGATCACGCCGAGAGAGAGAGGAGGGTTGGTCGTGACTCCCCGGAAGAGCGTTTTCTCCGGATGTTCCGGATCATAGAGTCTCTTCAGTTGTTCCCGGACCTCTTCTGTCCGGCCGGGAGCGGCTTTCTTCAGAACTCCCTCCGCCCATGAAGCATAGATCAGAGGCGAAGAATCCCACCAGATCTCCAGCCCGGGATGGGTCTTCATCAACTTTTCAAAGGGGCTCTTCTTCATACTCGTTTCTCCTTCTCCCTCTTCTCAAAGAACTTTTTGATCGCCTGGACACAGAGAGAATTCTCCTCGTGTGTGCCAAGACTGATGCGGAAGAAGCCACTCCGTCCCCGGAAGGGAGCAAAGTATTTCAGCATGGCCCCTGCCCTCTCAAAAACATAATCGACCACATCCTTGCCTGTGACTCCGGCATCCGTGGCATCGATGAGCACATAATTTCCGTGAGAATAGTAAGGTTTGACGCCCGGGATCTTCAGCAGTTCCTTGCACACATATGCGACGCCCGCATTGTTGTAAGCGGCCTTCCGCTTCAATTCCTCTTCCTCCTCGAGAGCGGCTTCTGCGGCAGCGATGGAGAGAAGGCTCGTATTCCAGGGCACCTGCATTTTGCGAAAGTAGCCGATCAGGGTCTCATCGGCCAGGGCATATCCGAATCGGATTCCCGCCATCCCGTAGGCTTTGGAGAAGGTGTGGGCGACGATGATATGATTATATTTTCGGATCAGAGGCGCCTTTGATTCGTGTTCGGGATGATATTCGAGATAGGCCTCATCGATCAGGGTGGGAATGCCGAGCTCCACGAGCTTCATCAGGTCCTCATCCGGAATAAAATCTCCTGTAGGGTTATTGGGGGTGCAGACGATGATCAGTTTGGTGCGGGGCGTCACGGCGCGGAGCATCGCCGGGAGATCGTACCGGAGGTCAGGAGTCAGATCCACAGCCACCACGCTTCCTCCTACGGTTTTGGCCCGAATGCCATAAAGGGAGAAGGTGGGATTGGGAAGGAGCACCTCGTCTCCCGGAGTGACAAAGAGCCTCATGATCAGGTCGATGATCTCCGAGGAGCCATGACTGATATAGACGTTCTCCGGCCCGAGGTCGTACTGTTTGCCTATCTTTGTCCGGATGCGGGGCCCGCTGTCAGGATACCGGTTTCCCATTCTCGCTGCCTCCAGGATGGCCTGCACGACCTTCTCCGAAGGAGGGAGGGGATTTTCGTTGATCATCATCCGCTTGAGCTCCGGCCTGGACCAGGCCACCACCAGGTCCTCGGTATCATAGGGTTTGACCTGATCAATCCACGGCACCAAAAAACGTTTAAGATCAGCCATAAAACCTCCTGTTTTTTGATATAAGGTTTGAGGATCGCTTCGCTTGAGGTTCCTGCCGCAGGGGCAAATGACTTTAGCCTTATACCTCAAGCCCCGTGAAACGGGGCGTTCTTCCTGCCTTGATCGTCATCTTACCTAACTACCTATCTATACAGGTAACAAGGATAAAATATTTTGTCAAGATTTTTTTAAGGGAAGCTCTACCGTCTTTTGTGTGGGATCTACATTACCGATCGCCCTGAGGCTCTCGAAGCCTGTAGTGAGCGTGTCGAACTGGGTGAAACATTGAACCGTTCATGCTTCGACAAGCCCGTCCTGAGCAAACCGTTTACCCTTCGACAGGCTCAGGGCGAACGGATTTGGTCATTTCTTGGGAACTCTCCCTACTCTTTCAGATCGTACCGGTATCTCCCCGATTCCACCTCGAAGATATATTTATCCCCCCGGTGGAAGGCATGGAGGACCTCCACGGGAATGTTCTTTGAGTCGTAAATGACGCTTTCGAGAAAGATGCCCGGAGAGCGGGGAGGGACTCCCAACAACCTGGCATCCTCATTGGAGAAGAGCATGGCACGGAAGGTCTGGATCGACCGGTGGAGCGCCACATGGAACTTCCGGGTCAGGAGATGGTAGAGGGAACCGGTCAGTCGCATCTTTAAAATGGCTTTGTACTCCTTATAGGGAAGGTAGCTCCGCTCAATGACGAGGGGGATGCGGTTTCCGAACCGGAGCCGCTCGGTGAGGATGACCAGTCTCTCCTTTCCCAGCATCAGCTTCTCCGCCACATCAGCGGGCGCTTCGACCACGGACTTGCTGATGAGCCTGTTCTGCGGGGAAACCCCCATGTGAATCATATCATCCGTAAAGCTGGAGATGTGCTGAAGGGTATATTTGACAGGCTGGACAGCCCGGCCGATGACAAAGGATCCCACGCCGTTCCTCTTCTGGACGATCCCTTTGGTCACCAGATCGGAGATGGCCTGACGGACCGTGTTCCGGTTGACCCGGAAAAGTTCCGCTAATTTCGACTCCGAAGGCAGTTTATCGTTCACCGCATACCGGCCCTTCTGGATCATCTCCATCAGCCAGTGGCTGATCTGCAAATACTTGGGAACTCCCGGATCAAGATGTAATGTCTCTGCCATAACTCTCTTTCCTTAATGGATCCTTTCTTTCTTTCTTTCTCCCCTTTCTTAAAGGGGAGGTGAGGAGGGGTTATGGATTACCTTTATCGCCAGGCAGTAAAAGTCTAACCCCCCTTCGTCCCCCCCTTAAACTAAGGGGGGAATAGAAGGGGGTTACAATAGGGGGATATACCCACATAAAAGCCGGAAACCAAAATATTTCTCCAAACGGATATAGGTGAAACGGTCCGTTTATGCATCCATTCAACTACAAGGCTCACCTCGATGTGACCATTCCGGCCAACCCGGACCTGCCGGTCGCCAGGCGCATGACCAGGAGCGCTCCGATCACAATGGCCACCACAACCGTGCACATCGCATTGGCGCTGGCCGTCCGGCCGTCCACATCCAGGAAGATGATTTCGATGGCCGCAAGTTTGATCGTTGCGGAGATGAGAAAGATCACCGCGCTGATTGTTGTCATGGCCCTCATGAAGAAGAAGGTGGCGGTGGAGAGGAAGGCCACCCTCGACAGGGGAAAAATAACCTTCGTAAACGTGGAGACAGGCCCGGAGCCCAGGCTGACGGCCGCCTCTTCGATCGATTTGTCGATCTGTTTCAGATTGGCGATGCTGGTCAGCACCCCCAGGGTGAAATTGCAGATGACGATATTGATGATGATGATCCAGATCGTCCCGTAGATAAAAAAGTAGGGCTTGTTAAAAGCCAGCACGTATCCCAGCCCCATCACCACCCCGGGGATGGCCGCCGGCAAAACACTCAGCGTATAGAGGATCTGCTCTCCCTTCGGCTTCTTCTTCTCGATGATATAGCCTGCGAGGAGGGTCAGGGAGGCGCCGGCAATGGCGACGACGATGGCAACCAGAAGGCTGGTCCAGATGGGAGCATATTTGTAAGCGATCATCGTCCGAAACGCCCCCTCGGGCAGAGCCGAAATCCAGAAACTTGTCCAGAGAGGGGCATGAGCTCCCAGCGAAGGAAAGTCGAAATGTTTGAGGGTCAGTGAAAAATCGTAAGGCCAGGTCTTGACAAAAGACCCCAGGAAGACCGTCGCAAAAACGAGAAGGATACAGAGGCAGATCAATCCGCAATAAATCGTAAACCCCCATTTCTTAAGAGGCCGGGAGGGCTGCAGAAAAGGCCTTGCCTGACCGCTGATCAGGGCGTAACTCTTCCTCGTCAGATAATAGTTGAGGACAAAGGCTCCGATGGAGGGACCGAGGAGGATGACGCTGATCGTGGCTCCCAAATCGAAGCGTTGAAGCCCGAAGACCTGCGAGACAATCTCGGTCGCAAGCACTGAATAATTCCCGCCGATCACCACGGGGATGCCGAAATCGGTGATGGTGAGGTTGAAGGTCAGCGCGGCGGCGCTTGCAATTCCATACTTCGCCGAAGGGAGCGTCACCTTCCAGAAAGTCTTCAGGGCCGAGGCCCCCAGGCTTTGGGCCGCCTCATCCAACCGGGTGTCTACCGCGGAGAGAGTGGTGTAGAGAATGAAGAGGGCATTGGGAAAGCAGTAGAGGCATTCCCCGACGATGATCCCTGTGGCTCCATAGATGTTCCAGTTTGTGCCCAGGAGATAACGGGTGATCAAACCGTTTCTGCCGAAGAGGAGGATGAGAGCCAGGGCTTGAATGATCGTCGGAGCGATGAGAGGAAAGGTCGAAATGGAATAGAAGACCCCCTTGCCCGGCATCGTCGTCCGGGTCAATCCATAGGCAAAGAAAAAGGCGGTCACCGTGGTGATGATCATCGTGAGGAGGGAAATATAGATGCTGTTGGTAAACGACCTGAAGATCCTCGGACTCGAAAAATAGGCCACATAGTTTTCGAAGGTAAGGGCCCCTTCTTTTAAAAAACTGAGCCGGCAGATATCTACCACCGGATAGAGAAGAAAAAAAACAAGAACGGCCAGGAAGAACGCAGAGGCCACTCCTGTGATAAATCTGTCCGGGCTGAAGGCAAGCGATGAAAAGAAGGATGAAACGGGGTGCGAACGATCCATCTCAGGTCGGTTCATGCCGCACCTTCTTCCGGATAGACGAGAAAACTTTCCGGAGGGAAATAGAGGAGGATCTCATCGCCCTGTTTGAATCCCCTCTGCTCAAACGCCTTCTCGATCACATCCGAGATCACTTCCTCTCCATCGATATTGACGACCAATCGAACCGCCGCTCCCAGAAAGGTGACCACATCGATTCTCCCGGGGATCAGGTTGGAGAGGACCAGATGGTGTGTCGGCTCTCCGGGTCTGAAGACCTCGATCTTCTCCGGTCGGATGGCGAGGACCACTTTCTCACGAAAGGACGAGCCTGTTTGAGCAACCGCAAATTCCCATTGTTCGGTCTGGACGCGATCCTCTGTGCGCAAGCCCTTAAAAAAGTTGGAGGTCCCCACAAAATCCGCAACAAAATCGGAGTTCGGGCACTTATAAATGTCGATGGGCTTCCCCACCTGCCGGAACTGCCCTTTCTCCATCACGACCACTCGATCGGCAATCGAAAGCGCTTCCTCCTGATCATGGGTGACATAGATCATTGTCTTCTTCAATTCCTGTTGCAATCGTTTGATCTCCGCCCGTAGACGAACCCTGATCTTGGCATCGAGTGCGCTCAAGGGTTCATCCAAAAGCAGGACCTGGGGATTGGGCGCCAAAGCCCGAACCAGGGCGATTCTCTGCTGCTGGCCTCCGCTTAACTGGGCCGGGAAGAGCCTTCTCCAGTCCCGAAGCCCGACGAGGTCCAGCATCTGATCGACCCTCTGGGCGATGGCCTGTTTATTCACCTTTCTCATCTTCAGGCCGAAGGCGATATTCTCCTCCACCGTCATATTCGGAAAGAGAGCATAAGATTGAAAAACGATTCCGAATTCCCTCTTCTTGGGGATGAGATGATTGATCGCCTTTCCATCGAAGAAGATCTTTCCCTCTGTAACAGTCTCAAAACCGGTGATCATCCTGAGGACGGTGGTCTTCCCGCAGCCGCTCGGCCCGAGGAAACAGATAAATTCACCCTCTTCGATCTCCAGATTGACCTGGTCCACGGCAGTCAGCGTTCCGTAGCGCTTGGTGAGATTCTCCAGTCTGAGGTTTCTGCTCATCTTTTCATCCTGCCTTTAGAAAAATTCTTTTCCTTTATTCCCCCCCCTGGCCTCGCCAAGGGGAAACCGAAAGCAAGCTGGCGAGAGGGGGGAGTGATTTTAATTTTAAGGTAATTGCCCATGGCCGGTAGGCCACTCACAAACCATAAAAATCCCCCTCAGTCCCCCTTTTTCAAAGGGGGATAATTACACCTCCCTTTGGTCTCCGACCCAGCCTCCGGCTCAGAAGAGCCTCTGGCTCGGAGAGAGCGGTCTCTGACCCGGAGGGCAAAGGGAGGCGGCCTGCCTGCGCGAAGCCCCGCCTCCAGAAGCCTTGCGGAGGGCAGGCGCTTCGGCGAAGGCAGGGGAGGGATTTTAAGAAGCTATTTTCTAACTAAAACCTGATTACCTGTCTATAAAGGTTTTTAATCAAATTTAAAAAATATGTCAACCCTGTGGAGTATAAAACATAACAAACACCATGTATCCAATTCCGTTCTTATGATCCTCCCCCACATTAGGCTATGAATGGATTACTCCACAGGGTCAACAAAAAAGGGCATCCGGTTTTTTAATGGGTCCTGCCTTTATCTCTCCCCTTTGCTAAAGGGGAGGTAAGGAGGGGTTATGGGTTACCTTTATCGTCGGACAGTAAGAATTTACACCCCGTCCGGGACTTCGCCCGGAAGTCGGTAAAACCCGACCACGGGAGGTTGCCCCTTCGGGGCAGTTATTCCCTGGTAGCCGCAACCTTTAGGTTGCGTTTCAGGGTCGGTATTACATTGGAGGCCGATACGCAGGCTAATTCCGCCCTTGGCGGGACTGCGGCTACCAGTTGATTTTAACAAATCATCGACAATCTTTTGTCGATATTGATTCCCTAAGGGCCTAACCCCCCTTCATCCCCCCCAATCTAACGCCCCCTCCTCTCTCCCCCTCTTAAATAAGAGGGGGAAGGGGGAGTTATTAAGGGGGGAATAGAGGGGGGGTACAAGAGGGGGATATACCCACACAAAAGCCGGAAGAAGCAACAAAAAAGGGCATCCCGCATTTGCAGGATGCCCTTCGAGGAACTGCCCTTTCATTTCATGAAGAGGGTCTCCCATTTTTTCAGGATCTCATCCCGGTTCTTTGCCTGCCAGGCAAAGTCCATGGGATAAAGTTTAATCTCAGATAATTTGGGCAGGTCAGGGCGTGTTGGAATGCCGGGTAGGGTCACTCCATATTTAAATTTGGAATATTCCTTCATTGCGCCTTCGCTGATGGCCCAATCCAGGAATTTCTTGGCTGCTCCCGCATTCTTTGCTCCTTTAAGGAGGGCATTGGCCTCCACCTCGTAGCCCGCCCCTTCGATCGGGAAAACGAATTCAACCGGGAATCCCTGTTTTTTCTGTTCTGCAACCACAAAGTCGAAAGAAGCGCCCACCGCAAACTCTCCGGATGCCGTCATCTTGGCAGGCCTTGATCCGCTCTTGATATATTGGCCCATATTTTTATCCAGTTTTTTCAAAAATTCCCAGCCGTCCTCCTTCCCTTCTTTGGCCCCATACATCTGGAGGATGCTTGAAATCTGCAGAAACCCCGTTCCCGAGGCAGCTGGATTTGGCATGGCGATCAACCCTTTAAATTTCGGATCGAGCAGGTCGTTCCACCCCTTGGGCATCGGGAGTCCTTTTTCCTTCATGACCTTGGTGTTGACACAGAAGGCGGCAATATACATATCGATGCCGACATAACTAAATCCGGGATGGACGAATTTCTTGTCTAATTTCTCAACCCCCTTCGGCTTATAGGGTTCCACCATTCCTTTTGTGACGAAGTCTTCCAAATTGGTCACGGCCCATCCCCAGATGAGATCGGCCTGGGGGTTGGCCCTCTCCGCCAACATTCTGGCGCCGAGTTCTCCTGTGGAAAGCCGGATGATATGGATTTCAAGATCCGGAAGATCCTTGAGATAGGCTTCCCGGTACTTATCAATTTCATCCGTCTCTAACGAGGTATAGACCACCACTTTGTCCTTGGCCAACGCGCTTCCTGAAAGAAAGGCCACCATTAAAAAACCGACTATCAATGCCCACCATTTTCTCTTCATACGCTTAACCTCCTTCTTTATTTGCATCATTTCGTTTAATAACCTCCATCAATCATTTAGGGGAACCTCTAATAATTCCCAATTTGTCACTCCCGCGAAAGCGGGAGTCCAGTAATGTCAAAAACTTGCGAATTCCTGCTTTCGCAGAAGGAATGACATTTTTTGAGGTACCCTTAAGATTTAGATATTTCACCTCCCCTCTTCTATTGGTTTTACTTTTTAACGACTCATTAAATATATAGATACTTACATATTGAATTCTGAGAATTTATCTTTAACATTTTAGAGATACCCTCCAGATCTCTCCCCTCCCCTGGAGGGAGGGGATGAAGGGGAGGGGGAACTAAATTTACTCACCCCCACCCTCACCCTCCCCCGTCAAGGGGGAGGGAATTAAACTGGAGAAATTTCAAATATCTTTGAATATAACTTTATATCGAAACCGAATATTTTTGTCAATCTTTTTCCTTCCCGAAAAGGATTGACAAAACTCCCTTTTTCAATTAGTCCTGTCTACATAGGTAGGTAACCCCCCTCTGTCCCCCCTTAAATTAAGGGGGGATAAAGGGGGGTTATGTCTTTCTGACACTGACACTTACACTGACACTGAACTGCAGAGGAGATGAAACATGAAAGATCAGGCTCGGGTGGTCATTATTGGAGGCGGTATTACAGGATGCAGCATAGCATACCACCTTACTCAAATGGGATGCGAGGATGTGATTGTTATTGATAAAGGGGAGCTCACCAGTGGCGCCACCTTCCATGCCGCAGGCCTGGTCGGCCAACTCCGGGCATCCGTCAACATCACCAGGATGTTGAAATACAGCGTTGAGCTTTACTCGCGCCTGGAAGAAGAGACAGGACAACATACGGCATGGAGTGCCGTTGGGGGCCTCCGGATCGCCTTGTCAAAAGATCGCATGGAGGAGTTGCGTCGCTCCGCCGCTATGGCCAAAACCTTCGGATTGCCCATGGAGCTGATCAGTCCGAAAGAGGCATGGGACCTCTTCCCAGTGATGGAGAAGAAAGGCATTGTTGGAGCCGCTTTTCTCCCTACGGATGGCCAGATCGACCCCAGTGGCGTCACGTATGCCCTTGCTCAAGGAGCCCGGAATAGAGGGGCGACAATCTATACCGATACCCGTGTCACAGGGATCAAGCTGAAGAATGGAGCCGTTGAGGAAGTCTTAACAGAAAAGGGAAATATAAAAACGGAAATCGTAGTGAACGCCGCTGGAATCTGGGCGCCCAAGATAGGAGAAATGGTAGGCGTCGCTATTCCTCTCATCCCCATGGAGCACCAATATATCATCACCAAGCCCATCAAGGGGGTAAAGAAAGGAATGCCCACGATGCGGGACCCCGACCTTCTTGTCTATTTCCGCGAGGAGGTGGGCGGACTTATGATGGGAGGCTATGAACATAATCCGATTCCCTGGGCGCTTGACGGAATTCCGCGAGACTTCACCAAAACACTGCTAAAATCCAACTATGAACATTTCGAACCTCTCTCTGTTCTGGCAATGAAGAGAGTCCCTTCCATTGGCAACGCTGAAATTGTCACCCTCCTCAATGGCCCCGAGGCTTTCACTTCGGATGGGGATTTCATCATGGGCGAGGCCGCAGAGGTGAAAAACTTCTTCATTGCGGCAGGTTTCTGCGCCCATGGAATTGCTGCCGCAGGAGGAGTGGGCAAAATGATGGCCGAGTGGATCATCGAGGGAGAACCCAGCCTTGACCTGTGGCGTCTCGATATTCGGCGTCTCGGAGCACATCATAGAAGTCAGCCCTATACCATCAAAAGAGCGACCGAAGTCTATGCCCATCACTATTCCATGAGCTGGCCCTATGAAGAAATGGCTTCGGCAAGACCTCTTCGAACAAGCCCCCTTTACTCCCTTTTAAAAAAGAGGGGCGCGGTCTTCGGAGAGAAATATGGCTGGGAACGGCCAAACTGGTTTGCCCCAAAAGGGGTGGCGCCGAAAGATAAGTTGACATGGGGGCTCCCAAACTGGTTCGAGTATGTTGCAAAAGAACATGAAGCCGTGAGGACAAAGGCAGCCCTGATTGACCAGACCTCGTTCGGAAAGATCGAGATCAAGGGGAAAGGGTCATTATCGCTTCTTCAAAAAATGACCGACAATCAGATGGACAAGCCCATCGGCTCAACCACCTATACCCAAATGCTGAACGAAAAAGGAGGAATTGAGTGTGATCTCACGGTGACCCGGTTAGCTGAAGAACAGTTCTATCTGGTAACAGGAACAGCATTTATTAAACACGATCTGAGCTGGATCCGGAAACATCTTCCCACGGATGGCTCTATCTCGGTCGCGGATGTCACCTCTTCTAATGCCTGCATCACCCTTTGCGGCCCTGAATCCCGTAATATCCTCAACCGGCTGATCGGAGAGGATCTCTCCAATCAGGGATTCCCCTATATGGCCTGCAAGGAGATTACCCTGGGGTGCGCTCCTGCCCTTGCCCTCCGTATCACCTATGTGGGTGAACTCGGATATGAACTCCATATACCCATCGAATATGCTCTTTATGTATATGAAGCCCTGTGGGAGGCAGGAAACCCTTTCGGCTTAATCAATGCAGGTTACCGTTGCGTCGATTCCCTCCGACTGGAGAAAGGATACAGATACTGGAGTGGAGATATCTCTCCTGAATATACCCCTTTTGAAGCAGGCCTCGATTTCTGCGTGCGGTTAGATAAGGGAGATTTTATCGGCCGCAAAGTTTTATTAACTCAGAAAGAAAAAGGCTTAACCAGAAAGCTCTGCTGTCTGACCGTCGATTCAGGCCCATTGATGCCCGTGGGTAAGGAGGCCATCCTCGAAGGAGATAAAGTGGTTGGCATTGTCACCAGCGGAGGATATGGACATACAATTAAGAAACCCATAGCTTATGGATATCTGCCCATCGATTATTCAAAACCCGGAATCCGGTTGCAAATCGAAGTGGCTGCCAAACGGTACGAAGCCACCGTCGAAAAAGAACCGCTCTACGACCCGGAAAATCTGAAGGTAAGAGGTTAAGTCCATGTAGGGGCAATTCATGAATTGCCCCTACGGAGCCCCCAGAAAATCCTGTATTTAGTAAAATTTCAGTTCCCGGATCGATTTGACGACGAGGTCTGCCACCTTTTCCAATTCCTCCCTTGGAGTTACCCCTCCCTCGAGAATCCCGATGGTCAGCGCCACGCCGGCGCTCTTTCCCATCGTCATGTCCGTTATTGAATCTCCCACCATCACAGCCTCTTGGGGAGGGACAGAGAGCTTCCGGCAAATAGTAAGAATGGTTTCGGGGTGAGGTTTGGCCGGGGTTACTTCTCCTGAACAGAGGATTAAATCAAATAATTTATCCATGCCAAGATGATGGAGAATGGCTTCCGTGTCTTTTCGCTCGTCATTCGTTGCCAGAGCCGTATAGAACCCGCTCCCTTTCAGATGGGAGAGGAAAGACTGAACGCCTTTGATTGGGACAACATTCTGTCGCCAATCACCATCTGAGTCAGCCTCGTCAAAAGCCTGGGCTACCCACTGCTTCGATTCATCCCAATGATATCCATTCTGGTAAAGCGCCATCGTGCCGATGATGATCTCATCGGACCGGGGTGAGACAGGACAGGGCCCTCTCGGATCGACTTTTCCGCTAACAGGATCGATTCCCCAGGATCTCAAAAGGAAGGCCTCCAATTCTCCATTCTTCCCCAATCGTTTTAAAAGGAAGGAAACCCGCTTTCGAATCAAAGGGACCCATGTTGCTGAAAAGTCGATCAGTGTTCCGTCCTTGTCAAAGATGATCAAACGGCAGGGGATGCGTTTCCCTTGATATTCAATCCCTGTCATTTATAATATCCTCCATCAATGAAACATATCTTAAAAGAGGCTTGCAATGAATTCAATTCATATTATAAAGTAATCTGCCATAATAGTTTCGTCACCTGCTGCCTGTCGCAGGCAGACATAAACCGGTAAAATACGCCCCTCACCCTAACCCTCTCCCGCCCGGGGAGAGGGAGATTATTTAAGGAGCCTTTTTGATAACCCCTCCCCCTTTGACGGGGGAGGGTGAGGGTGGGGGTGAAAAGGATTAACAATATTATGGAGGTGAAAATGGACGGAAAAAGATTTGGGGCTGAAAGACTCGACGAATCTACTCTTTTAAGATTGACCGAACTCTCAAAACTGGCGAGAGGCGATATCTTGAAGATGACGACTCTGGCCGGCTCCGGACATCCCGGAGGATCGATGTCATCCATTGACTTCTATCTTGTCCTCTACTCCTTTGCCAATGTTTCCCCCCGGTCTCCTCATGATCCAAACCGGGACAGGATTGTGATCAGCCATGGCCACACTTCTCCCGGTGTTTACGCCGCTCTGGGCAGAATCGGTTTTTTTCCGATCGATGCGGCCATTGCCAATTTCAGAAAGGCAGGGTCTGCCTTTGAGGGACACGTGGAGAAAGGAGTGCCGGGAGTCGAATGGAACACCGGCAACTTAGGACAGGGCCTTTCAGCCGGATGCGGGTTCGCTCTCGCAGGGAAGTTATTGAAAAGGGAATCCCGTGTTTTTGTCACAATGGGCTGCGGGGAACAGCAGAAAGGACAGATTTCAGAGGCCAGGAGATTTGCAATCAAATATGATCTCAATAATCTGACTGTCATCATCGACTACAATTGCAGACAGATTAGCGGAGTGACCCAGGAGATCATGCCGCAGAATATTATCAAAAATTTTGAATCGGATGGATGGCATGTCCTTGAGGTGAATGGCCACGAATTTCAGGAGATCTATGGAGCCCTTCGCAAGGCTGCCCTCTCCCCGCATCCCACCATGATCCTTGCCCACACCATCATGGGAAAAGGAGTCTCTTTTATGGAAGGGAAAGAGGAGTTTCACGGAAGGGGCCTTAATCTCGAAGAGTATAAAAAGGCCGTTCTGGAATTGGGCGTCGAAGAGAATCTGGACAGTTATCGCCAGATGCGTCAAAAAAGTGAATCTCCCTACTCACCCCCAAAATATCCGGTTGAGATCCCTTCTGTTCAAACAGGAAATCCAAGAACGTATGAAAAGGACCAGAAGCTGGATAACCGGTCCGCCTTTGGAAATGCCCTGGTTGATCTTGGCAAAGCCAACCTAAGGAACGACGGCTCTCTTCCGATCGCTGTCTTTGATTGTGATTTGGCTCCTTCAACGAAGACCACGGCCTTCGCCAGGCAATTTCCAGACTATTTTTTCCAGGGCGGAATCCAGGAGCATAACACGGCAACGATCGCAGGAGCCGTTTCGACCGTCAACCTCCTTTCCTTCTTTGCCGATTTCGGAGTGTTCGGGATCGATGAGACTTATAATCAGCACCGTCTGAATGATATCAATGGAACCAACCTCAAACTCATCTGCACCCACGTAGGCCTGGATGTCGGGGAGGATGGAAATACTCACCAATGCATCGACTATGTCGGTGTGATCCGAAACCTCTTCGGATATAAAGTCATCATTCCTGCAGATCCGAATCAGACTGATCGTGTGATTCGATATGTGGCCAGGACCCCGGGGAATTTTCTTGTGGCCATGGGACGCTCCCCGATCCCGATCATTCTCTCCGAAGAGGGGAGCCCTTACTTCGGTGCTTCTTATGAGTTTCGATATGGTCAGGCCGACCTTCTCCGGAAGGGGAAGGATGCGACCGTCATCACCGCCGGAGGCATGGTCTATCGGGCCATCCGGGCCTGGGAGATATTGAAGGAAAAAGGGATTGAAGTTCAGATACTGAATCTCTCATGCTTCAGTGATCTCGATACCGAAGCCATCATGAGATCCGCCAGGACAGGGACGATCATTACCTATGAAGATCATCATGTCCAAACCGGCCTGGGAAGTCTTGTCGGGAATGTTCTGGCAGAGCATGGCTTGCCCATTCGTTTCCGGAAGATGGGGATCACCCGGTATGGCAGCTCCGGGAAACCCGACGACCTCTACCGTATGCAGGAGCTCGATGTGGATAGCCTTGTGAAAACAGTGATGGATGAGGTTAATGGAATATAATTTCAAATTGTAAATTGAAAATTGAAAAATTCAAAATTAGGTCAAGAACAAATTGATCATTTTCCAGTTTACATTTTGCATTTTGCAGTGAAATGGTGCCCATGATGGATCTTCTCATCTTCGATATGGATGGTGTCCTCATCGATGTTTCGCGGTCCTATCGCAAGACCATTCAGCAGACCATTCATATCTATCTCCAGGACTGCTTGGGGATGAAGTCAACTTTAGTATCCTCTGAGGAGATCTCTCTCTTTAAATCGGTAGGGGGGTTCAATAACGATTGGGATCTGACCGCGGGGTTCCTTCTCTATCTTCTCTCCGTTTCAAAAATCCCTCCCCTTCCAAAGCAGAAGAAACTTTCTTCTCTTGATGAAATTGTACTTTATCTCCGGCAACATTTATCCAATTTTTATCAGAGAAGGCCCCTTGGCCTCAAAAGGAATCTCTTCTCCTCATTCTTAGAACAGGTCAAAGCCTCGGGAGGAGGATTGAGGGGGGTTCGGTCTGTTCTTGGAGGCTCGTGGGCTAATTGGATATATCGGTCCGGAGACCTCGAAAAAGAGAACCTCGTAAAAAGGATCTTCCAGGAGATTTATTTGGGCGAGAAGTTTTCGCCTCACTATCATCTTCAGCCTCTCTTTTATAGGGGAAAGGGGTTATACCTCAGGGAAAAGCTTTTGATTGAAAGAGAAATCCTTGCGTCCCTTCGGAAAAAGGTGAGATTGGGGATTGCCAGCGGCCGTCCAAGATTCGAAGCGGAACTGGCCCTGAAGCGGTTCCGGATCCTTCACTATTTCGATAGTGTGGTCACCCTCGATGAATGCGAAACAGAAGAGGCTAGCCTTCTTAAGGTTTCAAAAAAAGAGATGAAACTCACCAAACCCCACCCCTTTTCCATTCTTAAGGTCATCGAAGAAATAGGCATTCCCAATCCCCGATGCGGATATATTGGTGATGTAGTGGACGATATGAAGGCTGCACAAGCCGCAAAAAAAAAATTCCCCATGCTGGCGATCGGCTTTCTCCGATCAGGAAAAACAGAACCCGTGATGATGGAAGCGTTGCTCCGAGCCGGGGCAGACTGCATCATTAAAAACCCGAAGGAGTTACTCCAGCTTGCCGGCTGAAGATTAAATATTGACAAGCCTCATTATTTCCTTTATAACCTGTCTACACAGGTAGTTAGCTTAAATCGGAGGGATGCTCATCGAAGGCTTGATTCTTTTACTCGCCATCTTCGTCGTCGGGTTGGCCCTCTTCTTTGATTACTCCAACGGCTTCCACGATGCGGCCAATGTAGTGGCGACCATTATCGCCACGGGAGCCATGAGCCCTCGAAGCGCTCTGGGCCTTGCCGCCATTGCCCATTTCGTAGGCCCTTTCCTCTTCGGCACGGCAGTGGCTCAAACCATCGGAAAAGGGATTGTTGATATCTCCGCTTTTGATCCAAGCCAAACCGGGCTCTCCGTCTCTCTGGTCATTGCTGCCCTGATTGGCGCCATCGCCTGGAATCTCATCACCTGGGCATGGGGGCTCCCGTCCAGCTCGTCCCATGCCCTGGTAGGCGGAATGATTGGCGCAGTTTTAATCGCTTACGGATCTGATAAGGTCCTCTGGAAGGGGCTTCTCTATGTGATCTCGTTTCTGATTCTCACCCCTGTGCTGAGTTTGATCTTCGGCAACCTCGTTCTGAAGGTTACTTTCCGTCTCTCAAGGAAGGCGCCGCCCCAGATCTCCCATTTTTTCAACCGGGTGCAGATCCTCTCCTCCGTGGCCCTCTCCCTTAGCCATGGGGCCAATGATGCCCAAAAAACCATGGGCATTATCACCATGTCCCTGGTCATCCTCGGTGTCTTTCCGGATTTTCATATTCCGTTCTGGGTGGTTGCCAGTTGTGCGACCGCGATCGCGCTTGGGACGGCAAGCGGAGGATGGCGAATCATTAAGACCCTGGGCTCGAAGATCTACCGTCTGAGGTCGGTTCACGCCTTTTGCGCCCAGACCGCTTCTGCCACGGTTATCCTCGGTGCGGCGCTCCTCGGAGGGCCTGTTTCAACGACCCATGTTGTTTCCTCCAGCATCATGGGCGTGGGGGCGGGGCAGAGGGTCTCCGCTGTCCGGTGGGGGGTTGCAAAGAATATCATCCTGGCCTGGTTCATCACCATCCCTGCCTCTGCCATAATGGCAGGGCTCAGTTTCCTTCTGATACGGATGGCCCATCCAAATTTTTAAAGTAAACCCCGTTAGAAATTCCAGCGGGGCTTTAAAACCCGCCGGAATTATTTTATAATTCAACCCCGGTGCAGCCTCCGGCCCAGGCTCCGCCCCAGAGGGGCTTCTGCCCCGGAGGGAGGGCTTCTCTCCGAGCCAGGAGGCTCTCTGAGCCGGTGGCTGGCCCGAAGGGAACAGCGGCCCATTATTTCTAACGGGGTAAAGGAGCAAAATCATGGTATTCGATTTCCTCAGAAGAAAGAAGTCCTTTTCAGGCAGTGAGAATCGTTTCTTCGATCTGCTCTCCCGTCAATCCTTAAAGAGCATCGAGGGGCTGGACGCCCTCTGGAACTTCGCTGAAAACGGGAGCATGGAGAATGCCAATCTCGTCCGGAATATTGAACGGGAAGCGGATGAGCTGAGACGGATTTTGATCCAGGAGTTGGATCAGACTTTTATCACGCCCATAGACCGGGAGGATATCTTTGACCTCTCCCGTGCTATTGACGATGTGGTGGACTATGCGAATACGACCGTGGATGAAATGGAGATTTATGAGGTTAAGGGAGACCATCATATCAAAGAGATGGTCAACATCCTCCGTAAGGCCACCCGGGAATTATATGATGCGGTCAAAATCCTGAAAGATTATCCCAAAATCGCCTCAGAGCATGCGGTCAAAACCAAAGCGTATGAAAACCAAATAGAAAAGGCCTATCACATGGCGTTGGCTGACCTCTTTAAAGGAACAGACACAGTCTATATGCTGAAGATGCGGGAGATCTACCGCCACCTCAGCAATGCGGCCGACCGGGGAGATGAAGCCGCCAACATCATCTCCAGCATCGTCATGAAACACACTTAACCCACCTCACCCCGTCCCTCTCCCCCGTGGGGAGAGGGGAAGGGTGAGGGGCGGAATTCGGCCTCCGGCTCAGAGAGCCCTCTGGCTCGGAGAGATTGCGGAGTTCGGGGATGGGAAAGGGGTTGTATGTCACCTCAATCACTTTTCTATAAATCCCTGACATAATGGTCGTTTGACAAATAACAAAAACAGGCCCTTTTCAGGAACAAGAACCTCGAATGCCCGCTCTTGAGTGTCCGGCATTTCCCGTATTTGAACTTGAAGTCCTCTATCCCTCATCAGCCTTTCAAAAGACGCAGGCGTATCAATTCCATCCAAATTCGGTATTTTCCTCTCCAGTGACTTAATCTTTGCGCACTCACCATGTCTCGCCATTAAAAACCACTCATCCCCCTCAGCTTTACTCATGATCGGAAAGACTAACACCATCACAAGAACCATCATCGCATAATAAACGCTGTTCCAATGCATCGTATGGTCCTCGGAACAAACAACTCGGAAAGTCTGTCCAACCAGCAGGGAGCCGCTCTGGCTGGGTTTAGCGCCTTGATGTGAGCTTCCTCTTTATTTTCTGCTTTTTGTAAAAGGTTAAAACTTTTTAGGAGAAAATACTTTTATTCCCTGGCATAATTCGATGGGGAAATGGTCCTGATTTCCAGTGACAAGACAAACAGCTTTAACTGCGAGGGCAACTTCGAGAAATGGTTCATCTTTAGAGTCAGGAAGCGAATTGTTCAAAGGAGAAGGCGCTATTGTCTGCCCGCGATACACAATATAGTCAAGCAGTGCATCTACCTTTTCTTTTGCAAACTTAAACTTCGGTCGGTTCAGGACTTCATCATATTCCGAAAGAATACGGGCATCAAAAGAAAGGATTAGCTCTCCGGATGAAACCATGCGGGCAATCTCCCCGCATGTCCCGAAGGGCGTCAAAAGGCCTGCAACGAGAACATTGGTATCGAGGACAATGTTCATTGCGCGCGTTTCTTACGAACAGCTCTTATTTCAGCGTTGATTTCATCCATCGAGATTCTGTCAGTCCCCTGTTCAATGGACCGGCGTTGAAGGGACGCCACCGCATCAACCGCACGGGCTTGACGGAATGCTGATAAAGATTCCTCAAGGTTTGCATCATTGATCGCTGCAAGAATGGCTATGGGCCGTCCATTACTGGTAACAACCATCTCTCTTTCTTTGGGGAGTTCTTTCCAGATTTGTCCAGATTTGCCCCTTAAATCTCGAACCGTCAAAAATTTCATGCTTTTAGTCCTCCAACTGTGTATTATATTATGTACACAATTGTCACCCAATGTCAACCAGATTTTGAAGGGAGATGATTTCTGAAATTCAATCTGGAATGACTCTGTTCCAAATTCAATCTGTAAGTATTTCTCCCCTCAATGAGTGAGGGTAGGCTTTGACGATGCGAACGGGGACAAGCTTTCCTGTTAATTCCAAATCCCCTTCGAAATTGACGATCTTGTTTGTTCGGGTTCTGCCGGCGACATCTTGATCCCTCTGTTTGCTATGGCCTTCAACCAATACCTCTTCCACCCGACCTTCTAATCCCTGATTTTTTTGAAGAGTGATTTCTCTCTGGATTCCCTGTAGAAGCACAAGTCCTTCCTGTTTCACCTGCTCTTCCACCTGATCACTGATCTCGGAAGCCCTTGTTCCTTTTCTTATAGAGTATTTAAAGGAGAAGAGGTCATCGAACCGGACCTTCTCCATCAAGTCGAGGGTCTCTTCAAAGTCCTTTTCCTCCTCACCCGGAAAACCAACAATCACATCCGAGGTAATCGCAATGGAGGGGCAAACCTCTCTCAACCGATCGATCTTTTCAAAGTATGACTCTCTGGTGTAGCCCCGATTCATCGCCTTCAGGATTCTATTTGAACCGGATTGGAATGGAAGATGAATATGCTCGCAGAGTTTCTTCAGGCCCCCATGCGCCTGGATCAGTTCCTCGGATAAGTCCTTCGGATGAGAGGTGGTGAAACGAATTCGCTTGACCCCCTCGATTTCATCAAGCCTTGAGAGAAGCTCCGGAAATTTGATCTCTTCTTTCAGTCCCTTTCCGTAAGAATTGACATTCTGGCCAAGGAGGCAGATCTCTTTCACACCCCTTTGTGTTAAATGGTTGACCTCATCCACAATCTCCTGACTCAGCCGACTTCTCTCCCTTCCCCGCACATAGGGGACAATGCAGTAGGAGCAGAAGTGATTGCACCCCTGCATGATCGTGACATAGGATTTGACCACGGATACCGGGCCCTGAGGGAGAAAGGCGTCGAGGCGCTTTCCTCCCCTATCAAAACCCGTTTCACAGACCTTCTCTCCTATAACTTCCACCCTCTCCAGCATTTGCGGAATCAGGGCAATGGCGTGGGTTCCGATCACCATATCGAGGTAGGGAATCCGGTTCAACAATCTTTGGCCTTCCTGTTGGGCCACACAGCCGGCCACCCCGATGATCGTTCCTCTCTCCTCTTTCAATCCCTTAAATCTTCCAAGGGCGCTGTAGACCTTCTGCTCCGGCTTTTCCCTGACGCTGCAGGTGTTGACGAGGATGAGGTCGGCCTGCTGCGCATCCTTTGTCTCAAGATAATGAGACCTCTCGAGGAGCCGAAGGATCTGCTCTGAGTCATGCTCATTCATCTGGCAGCCATAGGTTTCGATGTAGACACGCTTTTGCATTGATCCATTCGTTGAACGCATTCTGGGAGTACAACTTACTTCAATCGTCGAATTTGCCTGGTTTCTTTTTTCCTGGATTCCTGGCTTCCTTATTTCGGGGAGTGCAACCTGCTTCAGTCGTCGAATGTGCCTGGCTTCTTTTTTCCTGGATTCCTGGCTTCCTTATTCAGTCGTCGAATTTTCCGGCGGGTCCCTTATCGCTCGCAAGGCGGGCGGCCCGTTCGATGATCTTGCTTCCGTCCATTGCGCCGGGTCTTCCATCCGGCTCACTTTTGGTCCAAGATCGTAGGAGTCTGCCTTCAAAATAGCCTCGATGGCAAAAGGGGCCGTATCCTTGGAATTGAAGACTTCTGTCATCATTTTATAAGCGAAGGCCTCTACCTGCTTGACGATCCGATCCCGGATCTCTTTGGGTTGGGCGAGCAGTTTATTTTCAAACGGAAGGTTAAGATTTTTATAGTCTCCCTTTTTCCAGTTTTTCGATTGGGCATAGGCCGCCATCTCTGTCCAGAGCTCCTCGGAAACACCCTCCTCTTTGACTTTGTTGAAATTTCCATTCGCATCCAGAATGGCATTTCCATAATCATTGACCTGAACACCCCATGAGATCATCTGGAGGGCTGTGGCGACATTCGCTTTGGTGGTATGGGTTTTAGCAAGGATTTGACGAAGTCTCTCGGAGCTGTTTCCGGAAGTGCCATGCTGGGCGCCGGAGACTATATATTTTTCTATCGCCTTGTGAATATCTGCGGTCAATTGCACCTGAATCCCTGAGTCCTTCTCTTCGATGCCATGGGTCGTTCCATTGTTCAACGCGATCCAATCCGGGAAGATGTCATGCGCATTCAGCCCCCGGATGAGAAAGAGCGCCTCTTCCACCGTGGAAAGCCCTTCGTCACCTTTGATTTCCCCCACTTCTGTTTCAAGCCCCGCCCATTTAGGGATATAGGGATTGATGGAAATATTGGCTAATAGGTTCTGGTCATCAGGAAGATGAGACGCATCAATAGCTATCGAGGTCATTCCTGCTTCAAAGAAGGTGGGAATCTCCATCTTAGCCGCGGCGAGGTCCTTCTCGTTCTTAATTCCATAATGGTCGGCATGGATCGCCACCGGGATGGTAATTCCAAGTTCGTTGCAGATGGTATCGACCAGCATCGCCATATTCCAGTAGGTCACTGCACAATAGGCTTTTGCGCCCCCTTCCGATTTTGCGATCTCGATGATGACAGGCGTGTTGGCTCGCTGGGCGGCCTGAAGGACTCCCCGGATGACAAATTGATTCCGGCCGTTTGCAGCCATTGCGATCGCCCTCCCTTTGGCGATCATGGCCCGATCCACCACTTTCCCGCTCACGATTAAGGCCTTTGAATTGGGGAAAAGCTTTTTGATATTGGGCGGCCGTCCAATCTCAAGGGCTTTTTTGAAATCAGCTTTTGAAACCTTTCTTTTTGCCATGGCCTTCTCTCCTTTCATTGGGTTAAGTTTTACTTCCCTTCTTAACCTCAACCTTAGCCTTAACCTTAGCCTTTTTCTCTTAAGACCCCGGCAATATCTTCCACCACCTTCTTTGAACCCACGTAGAGCGCTGTGCGCTGGTGATGTTTGCCCGGCTGAATCTCAAGAATCGGGATTCCCGCCTCATTGACGGCCATTCCGCCTGCTTCGCGGCACATGAAGGCCACTACCGACGCTTCATACATGAGGCGCAATTTCCCTTCGGGACGATTCTTTTTTGGATTGGGATGATTGACGATGGCCGGATACATGAACATACCGCCATTTGTCAGGAGCCTGTGAAAATCTCCGGCTAATGCGCCCAGGTACCTGAACGCATACTTGCTTTCATTAGCCATGATCCACTTCTGAACGCGCTCAGCATAAGTGCAACGATTTGCGGCATTGAATGACAACTCCCAACTTTTGGGGTCTTCGGGAAGGACCATTCGGGTAGGCCTGACAAAATTCATGGTTTCGTCGATATGGAACTGCCAGGTGCCCGCATCCTTCAGCCCAAGAGTGAAGGTTCCTGTCGGAATGACAAACATGCCGGCGGCGATATAATCTTTTCCGGCCCTCAGGTGGCCGTCCTCAGGCCCTTCCAGATTACGCTTCGCAATGCCGAATAGAAAACCAATCGGCAGTCCATGGGGGATATTGGAGGAGCCGTCCATGGGGTCGAAATAGACAAAATAACGCCCCCCCTCGGGATTGATCTGGATGATCTCCTCCGATTCCTCGCTGACCGCATGAATGACCCGGCCCGAGGTCTTCAGATAATGAAGGGTGATCTCCTGGGCGATCTGATCCATACGCATGACATCCTCACCCTGCACATTGACGTCACCTGCTGAACCGAGATTTCCCTTCAAGGCACCGGTGAGATAGTAGTGCTGGATATACTTTCCCGCACTGATGATGGCGTCCATGAGGACCAGAAAGTGATAGGTGCGATTATGCTTCTCCTGATGCTGGAGAAGAAAATTCATAAAAGTTTGCTCGAATCGAATCATAGGGGCCTCTCTTTCTAACTTTGTAACACTTTAGCGCTTTGAAGAAGGCTTCATAAACTCCCTCCCCTGCCTTCGCCGAAGCGGCTTCGCGCAGGCAGGCCACCTCCCTTTGCTCGCCGCGAAAGCGCTGGCGCAGCGGGCCAAAGGGAGGAGAAATACTTCCCCCTTTGTAAAAGGGGGATTGAGGGGGATTTGGGATATTACGATATCTTGATCAGACCTCTTTTTTATAAAACTAAAGTGTTACCTTACCTTGAACTTCTTATCCAGGATTCCCATCTTCTCAACGATGCCGCCATATTCAAGCTCATAGTGGGGCAGCATGGCCGCCAATGCTCCCGATGTCCGCTTTGATGATGCTGAGCGTTGTCTTTATAGGCTCCTCCTCTTCCTCCACCCGTCCTTTGGCCTCAAATTTTCCATCTTCTTAAGAGGTTAATCGAACCATAATTGGTCAGGTCGAGATGGAGGGGCGTAACCGAGATATGGCCCTTGGATACCGCCTCAAAATCAGTATCCTTCTTCTGATCAAAAACAAACTGCCCGCTTCCAATCCAGTAATATTTCTTTCCCCGCGGATCGGTCTTCTCGATAACGCCGCTTCCATTGTGGACCCACCTTCCCTGAAGGGTGATCTTATAGGACTTGATCTCTTTCTCATTCAGGTTGGGAACATTGATATTGAGGAGCGTATCCTTCGGGAGTCCATGTTTGATCACATGTTTGGCCATCCTCACCGCAAACCGTGTCGCCGCATTAAATTTAAAATGACTCCGCGAGACCAGGGAGATGGCAAAAGAAGGGATGCCCAGCAGGGTCCCTTCAAAAGCTGCCGAGACGGTTCCGGAATAGGTGACATCATCCCCCAGGTTTCCTCCTTTGTTAATCCCTGCGACGATCAGCCCGGGCCGGCCGGGAAGGAGGACGTTAACCCCCAGGTGAACGCAATCCGCAGGAGTTCCATCCACAGCGTAATAATTCTTCTTGATCTTTTCTACACGAAGGGGCCGATGGAGGGTAAGGGAGTGAGCGATGGCGCTTTCCTCCCGGTCAGGAGCGACGACGAAAACATCGCCGACCTCACGGAGAGCCTTTGCCAGCACAAGGATGCCTTTCGAATGGATGCCATCGTCATTGGTCACCAGAATCTTTAATCGCTCCGCCATACCCAATAAGAGGATTTTAACCTTGCCCCCCTTGTAGGAAATTATTCAGCTTCCTCCATCCCCCTTTGTCCCATTGTCTGCGAGGAAAAGGTTTCCGTAGGAAAAATTATTTCTCCTCCCTTTGGAAAAGGGAGGCGGGGAGGGATTTTATGAAGCTTTTTCAAACCACTAATGTTTTATAACCATATCAGATCAGGATTTAGAAATCAAGAACAGTAGCGGAGAAGAAAGTTTTTCAATAATAAGTTAAGCGATGGACAGGTTGACCACCCAATAATCAATGAAGGTGTGGGAAATTACGAAGTTGTACCGTCCGAAATCTATAAAATACGAACTTAAGAGGTTATGAAGTTGAACCTCACATCATCTACAGTATCTTCTTTCAAATCGAATATCCTCAGCCCTTGACCTTAACAATTTCTCCGTCAGACCTTCCCCTCTTCCAGCCCCTCTCAAAAGCTTTCTTGCTACCTCCGGAGCCATTCTTCCTCCCTCATCCGGGAAGATTACACGGACTTCAGTTTTCTTTTTTGTTTTTATAGGTTCGACGGGCTTAATAACATTCCCATCGAATATAGCTCTTATGATCGGCATCTGTCTATCCCTCCCCTTCTAAGCTCTTTAGGTCCCAAGTATCTTTAGTCTCATTTTCCTAAATTACAGGTTTGCCATTGCGTCCCCGCCCCCACCATGTCCAGGCGTCATCTGGTATTGTCATTATAACCATAATCGAGTCAGTTGTTCAACAGCGCTGAACTCCCGGATCTTTCCTGGGGATCTGACCTCCGACCTTTGATTACTTCTTCCACTTACGAAGTGGAAAAGTGGAACCTTCCTTGCCTTTATTCAAATAATAGATGCTTGATCTCGCTGAGTTTCCTCTGGTAATCCCGCCGCTCCTCCACAAATATCTTGTATTGTTTTGGCTCAATGCACAGGTAGGAGGAAAATTTGCATATTTTTTTTCTGCTATTCCCCATATATTCATGATAGGAGGAGTAAGGCCAGTCAGCAGTCCTTTCAACAACATTATCAGATGTTGGATTAAGGTGGACCCAATTGTCAAGACAATAATTTGACAAAGTTAAGTTACACTTTGGAGTCTGAAGTTACTTATTCTGGAAGAGAGAGATGAGAG
>MGQQ01000074.1 GCA_001798855.1 Deltaproteobacteria bacterium RBG_16_49_23
ATGTTGCATCCTTAGCGCGCGGTGGGAAGACTTCTGGGAATACCGGGCTTCCGGGTAAAGATTTACCCATAAAATTGTCTCACACCCAGTGAAAAAGAAAGGCTTGAATCCGAACCCTTATCCCATTAGAATTTAGTCATATGACCCAAGACCTTCAAAATCAAACTGGGTCTTCCGTCCCATGGAAGAAAGTCCTCATCCTCCTGATCTTTATCGGGGGGTTCTCTGCCTTCTTCATCCTGGGCGGGGATCGATATGTTAATTTCTCGACGCTCAAGGCCAATCGAGACAGGTTGTTGACTTATACTCTCAATCATTATTGGTCTATCCTGATAGGAATCATGATCATCTATACGGTCTCAACGGCATTGAGCCTTCCTGTTGCAACCCCCCTTTCTCTCACAACAGGTTTTCTCTTTGGCTTATGGGTTGGAACAGCCATCATTTTTTTCTCCGCAACCCTGGGAGCCACCCTCGTCTTTCTTGCCGCCCGTTATGTATTCGCCGAGTCAGTTTCGCGGCGAATGGGAACGATTTCTAAGAAATTAATTTCAGAGTTTAACAGGAACGATTTTAACTACCTTCTCTTTTTGAGGCTGGTTCCCCTCTTTCCGTTCTGGCTCATTAACCTGGCCACCGCCTTCACGCCCATCAAAGTTCAAACTTATGTGACGGCCACGGCAATCGGCATTATCCCGGGGGCCTTTGTCTTTACCAATCTGGGACAGTCTCTCGGCCGGATCGATTCACCTGATCAACTTCTCTCGTTCAATACAATCAGCGCCCTGATACTACTCGGTATTTTTTCGCTCATTCCTGTCTTTTTTAAGAAGTTTCGATCGATCAAGGCGGAAAAGGGAGAAGTGAAATGACCGGTTTCTCTATCATCAGACGGACCCGTCTGGAGATCTTGCAGGCGAACCTGGGCTACAGGTGCAATCAGAGGTGCATCCATTGCCATGTCAATGCCGGCCCTGAAAGAACGGAGATGATGGATCGAGCCACCATCGATCAGGTGATTGCCTTTCTGGACTCATCCGATCTTCGTCAACTCGATCTGACCGGCGGCGCCCCGGAAATGAACCCTCACTTCAAACACCTTGTCCGTTCCGCCCGGGAGATGGGCCTCCATGTGATCGACCGCTGCAATCTCACGGTCCTCGAAGAGCCCGGGATGGAGGGAACAGAAGAGTTTCTGGCCGACCAGGGAGTGGAGATCGTCGCCTCCCTTCCCTGCTACTTGAAGGAGAATGTCGACTACCAACGGGGCAATGGGGTCTTCGAAGCCAGTATCCGTGTTTTAAGGAAGCTCAATCAATTGGGGTATGGTCAAAAAGACTCGGGACTCTTACTCAATCTGGTTTACAATCCGCTTGGCCCTTTTCTGCCTCCCCTGCAAATACTTTTAGAAGAGGCCTACAGGAGAGAGATGGGGGAACGCTACTCCATTGTCTTCAACCGCCTCTACACGTTCACCAATATGCCCATCCATCGCTTTGAAACAGTATTGACCTCCAGAGGCGAGCGTTTAATTTATATGAAGCTCCTGCAAGAGGCACACCGGGAAGAGAATCTCAATGCAGTGATGTGCCGAAAGCTCATCAGCGCGGACTATCGGGGATATGTCTATGACTGTGATTTCAACCAGGCCCTGGGCCTTCACCTCCAGATGGAAGGAAGGCCCCGCGTCCATCTCTCCGAATTAACGGGAATCGATCTG
The DNA here is from genome assembly GCA_001798855.1 of Deltaproteobacteria bacterium RBG_16_49_23. Taxonomy (GTDB): domain Bacteria; phylum Desulfobacterota; class BSN033; order BSN033; family UBA1163; genus RBG-16-49-23. The sequence goes on from MGQQ01000074.1 coordinate 1,721, forward strand.
AAGGGAAACCCGGTTCCACTCCTGGAGCACTGTTATGCCTGCACTGCTGGCCAGGGAAGCAGTTGCACAGGAGTTTTAAGTAAAGCGCCAAATTCCAAATCCCAAATAAATCTTTGAAAATCCCTCCCCACCTCCCTTTGCCAAAGGGAGGAGAAAATATTTCCCCCTTTTGACAAAGGGGGATGAAGGGGGATTAGATAGCCTTTTTCAAAGAGCTAAAATGATACGTAAATTTAGACATGTAGGAATCCAATGACCAAAATGTAGGATGCTTGGGATTTATCTGGATTTTAGAATTTGAAGTTTGGAATTTGAACCATGAAGATCTCCATCATCATGCCGGTGTTGAACGAAGATCCAGTGATCGCCCGGACCCTTCTTTCGCTTCAATCCCTAAGAGAGGCAGGTCATGAGGTGATCATCGTCGATGGCGGAAGTGATGATGATACCCTCTTATTATCAAAACCATATGCGGACAGGGTCATCCGTAGCTCCCGGGGCCGGAGCCGTCAGATGAATGCCGGAGCAAAAATGGCGAGTGGCGAGATTCTTCTCTTTTTACACGCCGATACTCTCCTGCCCGGAAAAGCGGACCGGTTGATCATCGAAGGGATGAGAGGGAAGAGAAGAAGATGGGGTCGTTTCGATGTGAAGCTCTCAGGGGAACAGCCCCTGTTTCGTATCATTGAGTTTCTGATGAACTGGCGCTCCCGGCTCTCTTGTATTGCCACAGGCGACCAGGCTATCTTTGTGACAAGGGAACTCTTTGAGGCGATCCATGGCTTCCCTGAAATTGATCTGATGGAAGATATTGCCTTAAGCAAAATTTTGAAAAGGCATGATCGGCCTCTCTGCCTCTGGCAGCGTGTTCTTACCTCCAGCCGTCGCTGGAAGGAGAAAGGCTTCCCCCGTACTATCCTGCTGATGTGGTTTTTAAGGCTGATCTATTTCTATAAAGCAGACCCGAAACGACTTGTAAAGCTCTATTATTCTTAATCCTTCCTTTCCCCCCCTTTAGCAAAGGGGGGCGTGGGGGGATTTGGAGTTTATTTTTAATCAATCACTATGAAAACGAATTGCCGACTCATTGTCTTTGCAAAAGCGCCTATTCCCGGGGAGGTGAAGACCCGGCTGTTGTCATACATGGATGGACAAGCCGTTGCCGCCCTTCATGAACAACTCGTATTGCATTCACTGAATACGGCATTGGAGGCAAAGGTGGGTCCTGTTGAGCTCTGGGGTTCCCCTTCGAAAGAACATCCCTTTTTCCTTCGATGTGCCGAAAAATTCAAAGTAGAACTCCATCAACAAACAGATGGCGATCTTGGCAAAAAAATGTCTAATGCTTTCGACCAACCATTGAAAAGATCAGATTGCACCCTGCTCATGGGGACGGATTGTCCTTCTCTCAGTAGTGCAGATTTAAAAGAAGCAAGGGCCGCTTTACAACAAGATGTCCATGCGGTGATCTCTCCAACCGAAGATGGGGGGTATGTCCTCATCGGTCTCCGTCAATATAGACCCGAACTCTTCAAAGGGATCGCCTGGGGAACCGATTCTGTCCTGGATCAAACGAGGGAGCGGCTTCGCCAATTGAAATGGAACTGGCAGGAACTCCCCCAGCGATGGGATGTTGACCGTCCCGAAGATGTTGAACGGTTAAAAAGAGAAGGCTATGGACATCTCATTCCATGATACTAATGGGTCCATCCCATTACTAAAAAGATATTTTCCAGAAAATCTCCCCTGGCCCCTCTTTGCCTGTCTAAGGACAGGGAAAAGATTACCAAAGAGGGGAAGTTCCTCCCTTTCGCAAAGCCTGCCTGCGCGAAGCGCTCCGGCGAAGGCAGGGGAGGAAAGGAGGGATTAGAGAGCCGATGTCTGGACAATGATGGACTGACTTGTAACACGAAGACAAAGGTTGAAGTTAATAAGAAACTCTATGGACAACCCTCCGTGACGATCATAAAAACAATTTTTCTCATCATCCTACTCCTGATTTTCCCTTTATATGCATCCAGTCAACCCCAATCCTTCATCGAGGTGGGAAAATTCTCAATCGAAAAAATAGAAAGCAAAATTCCATCCGATTGGAAGCCTCTGACCTTTAAGAAGATCGAACGCCATACGACTTATTCCCTTGTAAAAGACGAGGGGACCATTGTGGTGAAGGCTGTCTCCGAATCTTCAGCATCAGGACTGGTCCGGGAGATCAAAATCGATCCGAAGGAATATCCAATCGTTCAGTGGCGTTGGAAAGTGGAGAATGTCCTGAAAAAGGGAAATGTCCATATGAAGAAAGGGGATGATTATCCGGTACGGCTCTATATCACCTTTGAATATGACTCCTCTAAATTGAACTTCCTTGAGAAGGTGAAGTTTGAAGCGGTAAAACTTTTTTATGGTCAATATCCGCCCATTGCCGCCATCAATTACATCTGGGAGAGCAAAGCTCCCGTGGGCGCCTTCGTCCCCAATCCTTATACGGACAGGGTGATGATGATTGTGATCGAAAGCGGCTTATCCAGACTGAACCAGTGGGTGAATGAAGAGAGAAATCTCTTTGAGGATTTCAAGAAGGCATTCGGTTATGAGCCGCCGATGATCTCGGGTGTGGCCATCATGACCGATTCGGACAACACCGGCGAACAAGCCACAGCCTATTACGGAGACATCGTTTTAAAAAAAAATGTCCGCATTCAAGAATAACTTGATTACAAAGGAACTTCTTGCTTTTATCCTAAACCTGTTGACAATGATTTATTAATAGTCTACTTTAAAGTAGACTACTTTAAAGGAGACAAAACGTGACATTCGTCAACCGGGAATCGGAAATCCAATCTCTGCTGGATCGGATGGAATCCAATAAGGCAGAGCTTGTGATCGTCTATGGACGACGGAGAATCGGAAAGACAGAACTGTTAAGGAAAGCTTTCAAGAAAGAGAAGGCTGTTTATTTTGTGGCCGATCTTGGCGCAGATCAAGACCAGCGTCGTAGATTTTCAGAGACTCTTAACCTCCTATATCCGAACCCCCTCCTCCAAACAGAAATACCTCCTCAATGGGAATCCCTCTTACGATATATCATTGAGTTAGGAGGAAAGGAGAGGGTCATCCTGATGATGGATGAATTTCCTTACCTCTGTTCAAGCCATCCGGCGCTTCCCTCCATTCTCCAGCGAATATGGGATGATGTAGGGAAAGATTCGAAACTCTATTTGATTCTCTCTGGTTCCCTGGTCAGTTTTATGGAGCGGGAGATCTTAGGTCATAAAAGCCCTCTCTATGGTCGAAGAACCGGGCAACTCTTGTTAAATCCCTTACCCCTCTATGCTTTGAAAGAATTTTTCCCGGGATACTCTCCAGAAGACAGAATCTCAGCTTATGCCATCCTTGGTGGAGTGCCCGCCTATCTGATTCAATTCTCTGATAAATTATCGCTGAATCAAAACATAGAAAAGCAGATTCTGAACCCCACTGCATTTTTACACGATGAGGTTCGCTTCATTCTGATGGAAGAGCTCCGGGATCCGAAACATTATCTTTCCGTTCTCCAGTCCATTGCTTTTGGAAATACCCGGATGAATGATATTGTCCAACGGACCGGAATTGAAAGGGGTCCTGTCAGTAAGTATCTCTCCGTCCTTCAGGATTTGAGACTGATAGAAAGAGAGGTCCCTGTTACGGAGAAGCATCCGGAAAAAAGCAGGAAGGGCATCTATCGTCTTTCGGATCACTTCTTTCGGTTCTGGTTTCGCTTTATCCTCCCTTATAAAAGCCGGCTCGCAGAAGACGGTGGCCGAAAAATTTTAGAGAAAGAAATTCTTCCTCACCTCGACAACTTCATAGGCCAGGTGTTCGACAAAATTTGTGTAGAGATCTTCCAGCATAGGGTCAAAGAGGGAAAGATCAAACTGACCTATGAGTCAGTCGGCCGATGGTGGAGTGGGAATGAAGAAATCGACCTGGTCGCAGTGGAAGGCGATCATCCTATATTTGCGGCTGAATGTAAATGGTCAAAAAAGCCGGTAGGAATAGATGTCCTGAGAGATCTCCAGAGGAAGGTCTCCCTCATTACACCGGGAGGAAGAGTGGCTGACCTCCGTTTAGGACTCTTCTCACGATCAGGATTTACTAAGGAGGTCGAGGCATTGGGGAAGAGAGGAGAAGTTGACTTAATCGATATCAGAAAGATTGGAATGAAGAATGACTGATTCTATTTTAGCTCATGAAGGCGTTGTTCGACTCTCTTTCTTCTTTGTCATCCTGATTGCTATGGCTGTCTGGGAGATCCTTTCTCCCCGTCGGCCATGGACCACTTCCAAGACCCTGCGCTGGTATAGCAATCTGGGGCTGGTCTTCATCGACACCCTCGCTCTTCGAATACTCCTTCCGGTCCAGGCTGTGGGGATGGCTCTCTTTGCTCAAAGTCGCGGCTGGGGCTTATTAAACAATGTCTCACTTTCTTACGGGCTAGAGGTAATCATCGGCGTTATGGTTCTCGATTTCGTCATCTACCTTCAGCACGCCATGTTCCATTTCATCCCTCTGTTCTGGCGCCTTCACCGCGTCCACCATACCGACTTCGACTTCGATGTCACCACAGGGATTCGATTTCATCCCATCGAGATCCTCCTTTCGATGGGGATCAAGATGATGGCAATCATCATCCTCGGTCCTTCCGCCTTGGCTGTTGTCCTCTTCGAAGCCCTCCTTAATGCCACAAGTCTGTTCAATCACGGCAATGTCCGACTGCCCATTCCAATAGACAGGGTGTTAAGACTCTTTGTCGTCACGCCTGAGATGCACCGCGTTCACCACTCAGTACTGATCAAAGAATATAACAGCAACTTCGGCTTCAACCTCCCCTGGTGGGACAGGCTCCTGGGCACCTATCGAGCCCAACCCGAAGCTGGACACGAGGCAATGACCATCGGTCTTGCTCAGTTCCAGAATCCCAATCGACTCGCTCTATTCCGCCTTCTTATCCTTCCCTTCCTCCGGAAACCTTGACAATAGATAAGGCTCTGATTTATATTTTGGCTTAGATTTCAAATATTTATTTGACGCCAAGAGGAGCGAACTTGTCTCTTTTTATCACCTTCGAGGGAGTGGAGGGAAGCGGAAAGACCACTCAGATTGAACGATTAAAAAAATATCTGACCCGCAAGGGGATCGCCTGTAAGGTGACGCGGGAGCCGGGAGGACCCCCAATTAGTGAGAAAATCAGAAAAATCCTCCTCGACCCAAACCACCGGAAGCTCGCCCCCCTGAGTGAACTCCTTCTTTACGAGGCAGCAAGGGTTCAGCATATCCATGAGGTGATCAAGCCTCTTCTCAAAAAGGGGACCATCGTTCTCTGCGACCGATTCAATGATGCCACCCTCGCCTATCAGGGTTACGGCCGAAAGTTAGACCGAAGCCTGATCGAGAAACTGAACCGCCTCTCCTCTCAGGGAATCAGACCGGATATGACCTTTCTGCTGGATTGTCCCTCTGATCTTGGACTGAAGAGGGCCCTTCAGAGGAATCGAACATTGAAAAACGAGAGAGAGGCGCGTTTTGAAAAGGAGAAGATCCAGTTTCATCATCGGGTGAGAAGGGGCTATCTTGCGATTGCCAGAAAAGAACCCCGGAGGGTTAAAGTCATCGACACCCGCGCAGGCCAAGAAAAGGTTTTCGAAAAGATCCGGAAGATTGTCGATGAGTTATTATAATTTCAGCTTTCGGAATTCGGATTTCGGGTTTTAATTCCACACTCCGCACTCCGCATTTCGCAATTGATTCAATTATGTCCTTCAAAGACATCATGGGCCATGAAAGGCCGATTAATTTACTTCAGCGGGCAATCACTCAGGAGAAGGTCGTCCACAGTTACCTCTTTATAGGCAGCGAGGGAATTGGAAAGAGCCGGGTGGCCCTTCAGTTTGCCAAGGCCCTCAACTGCCTCGAAGGAGAGAATAGAGTGGATGCCTGTGATCGATGTTCTTCCTGCAAAAAGATCGATCACCATCTCCACCCCGATGTTTCGCTCATCGAACCGCAGGGCCAGACCCTCAAGGTGGATCAGGTGAGAGAGATGCAGAAAGCTCTCGCTTACCGGCCTTACGAAGGAAGACGCCGGGTTTTCATCCTGACCGCGGCAGATCGAATGGCGCCCAATATGTCGAATACGCTTCTCAAGACTCTTGAGGAACCTCCACTTCATACGGTGATCATTCTTCTGGCCAACCATCCCAGATGGATCCTGCCCACGATCCTCTCCCGGTGTCAATCGATTCGCTTTAACCCGCTGCCTTCCCATCTCTTCTCTGACTGGTTGACCCGGGAGAAGGGGCTGGAGAAAAGCGAAGCCCATCTTCTGGCCTCGCTTTCAGAGGGAAGCCCTGGAAAGGCTCTGGAGATTAAAGAGGAGATTGCCGGGATTCCGAGGAAACAACTTCTCAAGGGATGGATGGGGGCGAAATCGCTCTCCATCGAAGAGAAGGAGGGATGGATCGAATCCCTCCCCTCCCACCCCTCCCAGAGAGAGAATCTCCATTTGATCCTTGAGATGTCCAAAACGCTTTTGAGGGATCTCATCGTGGTTAAAATATTGAAGGAAACCTCAAGATTGATTCATTCCGATCTGGTGGAAGAGATGGAAGAAATGGCCGGAAAATGGGATCTCTCCTCCCTCTTAAAGCGGATGGAGATCCTCCATCAAACCTCGCAGGCGATTAAAGGCAATGCCAATACGAGACTGTCCCTGGAGGCAATGATGCTCTCCTGGGCTTAGTGGTGTACCCTTTTAATACCATTTATATTGATATTGAGTAGGATGGGTTAAACTGCTTCGGCAAAGTTAAAGCTTGGCGATATTTTTGTGGTGCACCATGAAGGATAGAGAAGATGATTCGAATGGTTTACGTCAAAATGGCCAATAGTAAAGCGGAGGAGTTCGATGCCGGAGAGTTTTCCTTGGGGGCGAAAGAGCCGGTGATCGTGGAAACGGATAAGGGATTGGTTCTGGGAACGGTCCTCTCCGCACCGCAGGAAAAAGAGAAACGGTTCATCCTGAAATCTCCGAGAAAGGTGGTGCGCAAAGCCACTCCCGAAGATCTGGAGCAATTCAAAAAAAACCAGCAACTGGAGAAGGATGCCTTTCAATTCTGCCTCCAGAAAATCAAGGAGAAGAATCTTCACATGAAGCTGGTCAAAACAGAGGTCCTCCTGGACCGCTCCAAAATTCTCTTCTACTTTACGGCGGAAAAGCGGGTCGATTTCCGGGAACTGGTCAAGGATCTGGCTGCCCAGTTCAGGATGCGGATCGAGATGAGGCAGATCGGAGTGAGGGATGAGGCCAAAATGATCTGCGGCATGGGAAGCTGCGGAAGGGAACTCTGCTGTGCCAGGTTTATGGACCGATTCGAACTGGTTTCGGTCAAAATGGCCAAAGAGCAGAACATCGCTCTCAACCCGACAAAGATCTCAGGCATCTGCGGCCGTCTGATGTGCTGTCTGGCTTACGAATATCCAACCTATATGGAACTCAAGAAGGATCTTCCCAGGGTGGGGAAGCACATCGTCACCCGATCGGGCAAGGGAAAAGTGATCCGCCAGAATGTGCTCAACCAGACCGTCACCGTTCAACTGGAAGAAGGGGGAGAGGTCACGATCCATGCTTCCGAAATCTAAAGGGGCTTTTTACATCACCACTCCCATCTACTATGTCAACGATGTCCCTCATATCGGCCACGCCTACACGACCGTCGCCGCCGATATCCTCACCCGGTTTAAACGACTCGAAGGTTATCAGGCCTTCTTTCTCACCGGCACGGATGAACATGGTCAGAAGGTGGAGAAGGCCGCACAGGAACGGGGAGTCGATCCGAAGGCCCACTGCGACGAAATGGTCAAGCGGTTTCAGTCCCTCTGGCAGAGGCTCAACATCTCCAATAACGACTTCATCCGCACCACAGAGGTCCGCCACAAGAACGTCGTCCAGAAGATCCTCCGGGATCTCTACAATCGCGGCGAGATCTACCAGGACAGCTACGATGGGTGGTACTGTGTCCCCTGCGAAAGGTTCTGGACCGAAAAGGACCTCCTCGAGAGAAAATGTCCGGATTGTCTCCGGGAGGTCGTCGAAATCTCGGAGAAGAACTACTTTTTCCGGATGAGCAAATATCAATCCTGGCTCATCGAACATATCGAAAAGAATGAGCGGTTCATCCTTCCCTCATCGAGAAGAAATGAGATTCTGGGATTCCTCCAGAACCCCCTTGAAGACCTCTGCATCTCAAGGCCCAAGAAGCGTCTGAGATGGGGAATTGAAATTCCCTTCGATACGGACTATGTGACCTATGTCTGGTTCGATGCCCTGATCAACTATGTGAGCGGGATTGGCTATGGCTCCGGGGAAAGCGCCTTCTCCGATTTCTGGCCCCAGGCGATCCACCTCATCGGCAAGGACATTCTCACGACCCACACCGTTTACTGGCCCACCATGCTCCATGGCATCGGCCTGACCCCTCCTAAAATGGTTTTTGCCCATGGATGGTGGACGGTAGAGGGAAAGAAGATGTCCAAATCGCTCCAGAATGTGGTGGAACCGAATCGCTTGATCGACACCTATGGAGTCGATGCGGTAAGGTATTTTCTCATGCGGGAGGTTCCTTTCGGGATGGACGGGGATTTCTCTCATTCCGCGATGGTCCACCGGATCAACAGTGATCTGGCAAACGATCTGGGCAATCTCTTCAGCCGGACTCTCAGCATGGTCATCCAGTATTTTGACGGCGCCATCCCGACCCCATCCTCTCTGAAAGAGATCGACCAGCGGCTACAGGAGGTCTCCGTAAAGGTTCTCGCTCAACTCCCTCAACGGATGAACGACCTCGCCTTTAACAAAGCTCTGGCCACACTCTGGGAGATCGTGAGCGCTTCGAATAAGTATGTCGATGAGACCGCTCCCTGGTCTCTTGCGAAAGAAGAGAAGGACCGGCCCCGTCTCTCCACGGTTCTCTATCAGACGCTGGAATCTCTCCGTATCATTGCCCTGCTCCTTGCCCCCTTTATGCCTTCCACTTCTGAAAAGATGTGGACTCAGCTTGGCCTGGAAAGCAGCCTCCGGGAACAGAACCTGGAAGAGAACGGAAAATGGGGAGGGTTGAAACCCGGCAGGAAGGTTATGAAACCCACTCCCCTTTTTCCAAGGATTGATCCCTCAAAGATCGGCATCGAATAGAAGGTTATCCGATGATCAGGTTACCAGGAGGTGGCTATCAGGTTGTTAGAAGATCAGGTAAGATTTTTTTACGTTTTCCTAATAATCTGGTTCCCTGTTATCCTGCATCCTGATCCCCTGATGACCTGATAGCCTAATAGTAGTGCGGTGCCTCAATAATCACTTTACAATCCGTTCGTGGTGAGCATGTCGAACCATGAACGGAATCCCTCGATATAGTTCACCCTTCGACAAGCTCAGGGCGAACGGGGTATGCAAAGAAGCGTTAGAGACACTATAGTAGCTATGAAAAAACCCCAGTCCATTCATACGATTCTGGAACAGACCCTGAAGGGTCTGGAACTCGATGCCCCGATGAAGACCTACTCCATCTGGGGCGCCTGGCAAAAGATTGTGGGTGCACCTGTGGCCCTTCAGACACAACCCCGTGCCATCCGGAATCATATTCTCTTCATTGATGTCTCCCATTCGACCTGGATGCAGCAACTTCAGTTCCTCAAACCCACCCTTTTAGAAAAGATCAACGCCTTCCTGGGCGAACCCCTGATTGAGGATATTCGATTCAAGGTAGGGAAAATCCCTCCAGCGGTGGCTCCGCTCCCGGAGAGGAAAGAAGAGAGGCTTGACAGGCAGACGATGAACCGGATCGAACGACTCGTTGAGAATATCACCGATGCGGAAGTAAGGAAGGGATTTAAAGAACTCTTGATCAAGAGCGCAGCATTGGAACAATCGCGAAAGAAATCAAAACAGGAGAGTTAATTCCCGGGCATCCTTATCTCAATCTCCATTCGGCCTTTCTCAATTCTTTGTCTAATTCTTCATTGCGCCACTTTTTGATCTTATTCCCCGTCTCACCCAGTCCGAACCCTTTTTCATCGGATAATCGGCTACAATCCAGGTCGCAAAAATTATCATTGAGGAGACATTTGGAATGATCATAATATTTACACAATCTCTCTAAAGACATCTTCATCCCTCCTTTTCATCAGAGATTTCCGAAAGGTTCTTCAAATCTCCGATCCGAAATTTTGGCAATAAAAAACCCATGGCAAATGTAGACCACGGGTTCCGAAAAATTTCCTCCGCTTCGGCAACTCGGCTATCCCAGGGATTTGCATTAGCAAATCCACTTAAGATCACCCATAGCCACTGGCTAAAGGTAAGAAACAAAATTTTGGTTTCTTTTGGGACCCGTGGTTTTCCGCCCCACGATTACTCGTGGTTTGGCTTTTTCGACGTTATGAATGATGGTTACTTTTTATCAATGAATAATGTGCAATCTAAATGCCAATAGGTTGAGTCCTTATTTTTCTCTCATTTCACCGGAATTGATTGAAATTGAGTTGAATGGGTTCAAAAATGAGGTTTTCCCCCATCCCAGGACAATTTTGAACAAAGCTCCTCATCTACAAATGACTTATCCACTCCTCGCCCTTTCCTTAAACTTTCTTCCTTGAAATATTGTTTTTCAATTTTTTCCCTTCTAAGCAACATTTCGACTGATAATAAACGGAACAAATCGAGGGTTTTGGTTTGTTTTCAATACCGAAGCCTTTTAGGAGGAGTATATTTTAGCAAGCTATCCGCACCGGTTGGAATTCAATTTATCACCACCTCATTTGTTGCCCCCTTAAGTTGTGATTATTGGATCTCACCCCGCAATAGAAGCTTTCGTCGTAATCAATCGCCCTTGGCTAAGAAATACTATATTATTTTTGCAATAATACAGGATTCACCCCATTTACCTGTTCAAATGCCACTGGTAGGTTTAAAAAGAAGATGAAATGGGGAATTTTTCATCTCTGGCCAGAAAGAGCCGCCACTCCCTGTATTGACGTGCTGCTCCCCGCCGTTCATGCGATTACGTGTTGGAAAAACGATTTCAGTTCACAGAAAGGAGATATATGGAAAAAACAATCAAGTGGGAGAAGGATTTTGACCGGGTTTTGACCCTAGCACGGGCAGAGAAAAAAATGGTCTTGCTGGATTTTTTTAACCCCCTCTGAATTGGCTGTCAGCAGATGGGTGCAGTTACGTACCCCAATGAAAGGGTGGTTGAATTCATCAAAAGGCATATGGTTCCAATTCAAGTGTTGTTTGACTCTCAGCCCCTTGCTACGAATTTCAATATCCAGTGGACACCGACTGTGATTACCCTGGATGAAGAAGGCAAAGAGCATCACCGCACCATCGGGTTTCTATCGCCCGAGGAATTTATTCCTTCGCTAATGCTTGGGGTCGCAAAATGTCATTTTGATCGGGAGAGATTTAGCGAAGCGATAGCAATGATCGAGGAGACCTTGAAGGATTATCCAAAGAGTGATGCGGCACCTGAAGCGGTTTACATGCAGGGAGTAGCCTTGTACAAGAGCACACATAGCGCTGAGCCCCTTAAGGAAGCTTACAAGAGGCTTCAGAGTGAATATCCTTCGAGCGAATGGGCAAAGCGGGCACAGCCCTACAGACTATTGTGAGTGAGGAGGTTCGACACCCTTACTCAAGGAAAAGAGGGAAATAACAGGTAATCCGCATATCACTAACTAAGAAAGGAGGAAAAAGCATGGAAGTATCCACAAAAATTCATAGTTTACTTACCCCTGATAACTGCGCAGTGATCCTGATTGATTATCAGCCTCAGATGGCCTTTGGCGTTGAATCAATGGATCGGCAAACTTTGGTCAACAATGCCGTCGGTCTTGCCAAAACGGCTAAGATTTTCAAGATTCCCACGATCTTAACAACAGTGGCGAAAAGCACTTTTAGCGGTCCCATGTTTCCGCAGCTTCAATCCGTCTTCCCTGGCCAGGAGCCTATCGACCGGACAACGATGAACACCTGGGAAGATCAGCGTGTTGTCAAAGCGGTTGAAAAGACGGGTCGCAAAAAGCTGGTCATGGGTGGTCTTTGGACAGAAGTATGTATCGTGCTTCCTGCAATTCAAGCTCTCGAAGCCGGGTATGAAGTGTATGTGGTGACGGATGCATGCGGTGGCGTGAGTAAGACAGCTCACGATATGGCAATCCAGCGCATGATTCAGGCCGGCGCGGTGCCAGTGATGTGGCTGCAATTTCTTTTAGAGTTGCAACGCGACTGGGCTCGCCAAGAAACCTACGCGGCTGTCCTGGGGATCGTCAAAGAATATGGGGGGGCCTATGGTCAGGGGGTCGTGTATGCAGAAACCATGTTAGGCGGGCATGGAGGATAAGAAGGCCATCACCTGCTGACGAATGATGCAATGAACATAATGGGAAACTATACAAGAAGAGATTTCTTGAAGTTGAACGGAATTGCGGGTTTGGCTTTATCTCTGGGAGGATTTCATATGGTCGCCGATAAAATGCCGGAAAGGGGAATCTCTGCCGACACGATTCTCACGAACGGCCGTATCGCCACACTCAACCGAAAAGCTTCTGTTGCTTCAGCCTTCGCTATAAGGGATGGCCGCTTTATTGCTGTGGGCAAGGAGGCTGAAATCATGGCCTATCGGACCGGGGAGACGCAGCTCATCGACGTAAAAGGCCGGGCGGTTATCCCCGGCCTTAACGACTCGCACATTCATATCATACGCGGGGGACTCAATTATAACCTGGAACTCCGTTGGGATGGAGTTCCATCGTTGGCCGATGCTCTCAGAATGTTGCGAGAGCAGGCTCGGCGAACACCGCCTCCCCAGTGGGTACGCGTTGTGGGTGGATGGTCGGAGTTTCAATTTGCAGAGCGCCGCATGCCGACGCTCGACGAGATTAATGAAGTGGC
>MGQQ01000075.1 GCA_001798855.1 Deltaproteobacteria bacterium RBG_16_49_23
GATGGACAAGGGCCACCTTTATCCTGAGGAAGGATTATTTAGAAAAACTCAAAGCATCTGCATATTGGGAAAGAAAGAAGATAAAGGAAATGATAGATGAAGCTTTGAGGTTGTACCTGAAAGGGAAAAAAACCAAGAAGAGGATAAATAGATAACGTTTTAAATTAAGGTGGGAGTAATTTTAATTTCACCATCATTGGGACTTAAATGAGATGGTTAAGGTTCTAATAACAATTTTATTTACGACTTTATTATTCACTTTTTTTCCGGCAGGGTTCTTATCCGCCGGGGGATCACCCCATGTTCCCATTCTTCTTTATCATCGCTTTGGGCCTGCAGCCACCGACAGCATGACTGTGACAACACATACTTTCGAGGCTCATTTAAAATATCTCATGACCAACGGATACAGGGTGATACCCGTCAGAGAGCTTATAGACTATTATCTCGGAAAAAGACCGCCTCCTCATCCTAAGTCCGTCGTGATCACGGTTGATGATGGTCACAAATCCGTCCACACAGACATGTTCCCTCTCATCAAAAAATATCACATTCCAGTTACCATGTTTATCTACCCTTCTGCCATATCGAACGCATCCTACGCCATGACATGGGGCCAGCTCAGAGAAATGAAAGAAACTGGCCTTTTTGACTTCCAGTCTCATACCTTCTGGCATCCTAACTTCAAGAAAGAGAAAACGAAGTTAAAACCGGCTGAATACGAAAGTTTTGTAGGCATGCAATTAAAAAAATCGAAGGAGAAGCTGGAGGCGGAGCTGAAGGACAGAGTGGATATGCTGGCGTGGCCCTTTGGTATTTATGATGACGACCTCATCCACAAGGCGGGAAAGGCAGGATATATGGCCACTTTCACTATGGAGCGGAATCCGGCAACCTCTTCTCATAACGTTAGGGCCCTTCCCCGTTACCTGATGACGAACGGAGAAACCGGCAAGGCGTTTGTGATAATTCTGTCAGACTCACCAAGGGGGTAGAAATATGCTTATCAAAAAAAGACACAGGGCATGCATTGGATTGTTTGTTATTCTCTTCCTATTGATTCCAGTCCACACCATGGCCTATACGGCTGGGAAAGTGGTTGATTTTTTTACGAAGAAACCGGTAACAGGGGCCTTTATCACCGTAAACCAATACGGAGTCTTGACGGGTGAAAATGGAAGCTTCACAGTGAATACCGAGCTGAATAAATTAGCGGTGAGAGCGCCTGGATACAGGAGAGATGAGCAGATCATCCGCGCCCCTTTAAATAGCCTATCTCATGTGATAAAACTCATCCCCTTTACGCCGAAAGGTCTTTATCTCTCCTTTTATGGAATAGGGGATAGAGGTTTGCGAGGGTCCGCAATCAACCTTATCCAGGAGACCGAGCTTAATACCTTGGTGATTGATGTAAAGGGAGATAAAGGCATGATCCCATACAAGAGCTCCATCCCCCTCGCCGCTGAAGTGGGCGCCCAGCGAATTACCACCGTAAGAGAGATGGCCGATCTCATGGGATCTCTGAAGGAAAAGGGGATCTATACCATTGCCCGGATCGTTGTATTTAAAGATAATCCCCTGGCCTTGGCGCGGCCTGATTGGGCGGTGAAAACACAGAATGGTGAGATATGGCGCGATAGAGAAAACCTGTCTTGGGTGGATCCATTTAATAAAGAGGTATGGGATTATAATATCAATATTGCCATCGAAGCAGCAAAATATGGATTTGATGAGATACAGTTCGATTATATCCGGTTTCCTGATGCCTTGGGCCTTCGATTTTCAACGCCTAATACGGAGGAGAACCGAGTAAAAGCCATTACCGGATTTCTTATGGAGGCGAGAAGGAGGCTCATCCCACATAATGTCTATCTTTCTGCGGACATCTTTGGTTATGTCTGCTGGAATCGCAATGATACCGATATTGGACAAAGGCTCGAAGACCTTGCCCCTCATCTTGACTATATCTGCCCCATGCTTTACCCATCTGGATTTCAATACGGCATACCAGGTTACAGAAATCCAGTTGCAAACGCTTATGAAATCATCTATCTTTCCCTTAAACGAGCCCAAGAACGGACCGGTCTCCCATCCTATCGTTTCAGACCATGGCTACAGGCATTCAGAGATTATGCCTTTGACAGAAGATATTTCAATGATAAAGAGATATTGGGTGAGGTCAAGGCCGCTGAAGGATTTGGTTCTCATGGTTGGATGCTCTGGAATCCAAGGAACAATTATTCCTCTATTCCTCGGTAGGTCTGAAAAAAGAAAAACCGTTGAGCTGAGATTCGTTCGATTCATTCATCTAGAATTCAAAGATAATGGCATGAAAGGGGCAGACGACGGTGAAGCCCTGTAAGATTCTCCTTCCATTGATGCTCTCTGTTATGATGGCCGCCTCAGCATCCTCTCAGGGGTTTCGTAGAGAGCAAATGACGTCTATCTCAGAGTTGGCGAACAAAGCAATCCAAGCGGGTAATATTCCAGGAGCGGTTATTCTCATCGGGAACCAGGGGAAGGTTGTTTACCGCCAGGCTTTTGGCCTTGGCTCACGAGAGCCGAAGAAGATGCTCATGGCAACAGACACCATCTTTGATATTGCCTCCCTGACTAAAGTGATCGCAACATCCACTGCAGTGATGCAGCTGGTGGAGAAAGGGAAATTGAATCTCGAAGACCCAGTGGGCAAATATTGGCCTGAGTTCAGAACAAACGGGAAAGAAGAAATTACGGTACGCGATCTCCTCACGCACTATTCCGGCCTGCGAGCAGCTTTGGATTCACAGCCAGGGTGGTCAAGTTACGGCACAGCTCTAAGAATGATTGAGGAGGAGAAAGCTGTTCGCCCTCTTAGGACACACTTCATCTATAGCGACATCAATTTTATCATTCTGGGTGAGCTTGTCTCGCGCATCTCCGGGGTGCCTCTTGACAGTTACTGCACTGAACATATTTTTAAGCCTTTGGGAATGAAGGACACTGCCTTCAAGCCCTCCTCTAACCTCCGATCTCGCATCGCCCCCACCCAGTACCTGCAGGGTGCCAGGGGAAAGATGCTCTGGGGAGAAGTCCATGACCCGACGGCCTACCGTATGGGTGGGGTAGCCGGTCACGCCGGGCTTTTCTCTACTGCCGATGATCTTGCAATCTTTGCCCAGATGCTCCTCGATGGGGGGAGTGGAAAAAATCTGCAGATTCTTAGCCCTCTCATGGTCGAGAAGATGATCGTCCCTCAATCCCCTCCCGACAAAATACCCCTGAGGGGATTGGGTTGGAATATTGATTCCCCTCTTGCCTCTGATCGCTCCTTTGGACACAAAGGCTATACCGGAACTGGAATCTGGATGGATCCGGCTTCCAATACCTACCTCATTATCCTGACCAATCGGGTTCACCCGAATGGCAAAGGGAATGCCGAACCCCTACGAACGAAGGTTTTATCCCTCATCAATGAGACGATGGCAATGACTCATCGACCTTTACTGAGTAGCTATAGTGAATCAGGAAAAAGCAACAGTGAAAAGGTACAAACAGGAATCGACATTCTAGTGGAGGAGAAGTTCAGCCCTCTGGCTGGATTGCGTATAGGGCTTATCACCAACCATTCAGGCATCGATTCAATGGGAAGGCGCACGGTGGACCTTCTCCATCAAGCTCCAGGTGTAAAACTGGTATCGATTTTAAGCCCGGAGCATGGCTTTTCCGGTAATGCAGAGGGAAAGGTCCCCTCGATGAAAGAGCCTTTCACGGGTCTGCCTATATATAGTCTTTATGGAGATGTTTTGCGACCGACACAAAAGATGCTCATCGGTCTGGACGCTCTTGTCTTCGACATCCAGGACGCAGGCGCTCGTTTCTACACTTATATCACCACCATGGGTTATGCGATGGAGGGGTGCGCTAAGAAGGGAATTCCTTTTTATGTTCTTGATAGGCCAAATCCGATCAATGCTTCATTTGTCCAGGGATCACTCCTGGACAGTAACTTGAGATCATTCACCGGATATTTTCCTCTCCCTATCCGGCATGGTATGACTGTTGGCGAGCTGGCTAATATGTTTAATGGTGAGAAGAAGATTGGCGCCAAATTGCACGTCGTCAAGATGCGTGGTTACGAGCGCACCCACTGGTATGATGAAACCGGTTTGCTGTGGGTAAGCCCATCACCGAACTTGCGCACCTTAATAGAAGCTATCCTTTATCCAGGAGTGGCATTGGTTGAAGGTTCAAACGTGAGTGTGGGCCGAGGGACGATGACACCTTTTGAACTATTAGGCGCTCCTTGGATGAATGGAGAAGAACTTGCGTCATACCTGAATCATCGTAAAATTCAGGGTCTCCGGTTCATGCCGGCAGAATTTACACCAAACAGCAGTCGTTTTAAAGATCAATTGTGTTATGGCGTCCAGATTGTCCTTCTTGATCGACAAGTCCTGGACTCCCCTGCCCTTGGAATAGAAATCGCCAGCGCACTTTACCGGCTCTATCCCCGGAGTTTCCAGCTTGACAAGACCTTGGGGTTGATCGGTTCCCGTGAGGTTTTGGAAGCCATAAAGGATGCCCAGGACCCCGCCTCCATTGTGCAGAAATGGCAGGGGCCCTTGGAACAGTTCTGCAGGCTCCGGTCAAAATATTTACTCTATTAGCCCACTCGAAAGATACTGCCCCCTAAGAAATATTCTCTTTGTTCAATTCGAAAAAAGCATTCAAAGTGGAAAGAATACTTTTCACATTGACAAGGTAAGCCCTGCATTGGATGCCGCTCCCCCGATGGTATTTGCCAAAATCTTTTTCAAAAAATTTGTAGACATGGCAGGTCAAAAAAATGTTGACCGATGGATCCAAGAGTTGCTGGGGCGTATATCCATAGTCTTTTCCCCAATGTTCCCAATTGATCTGCCCTAAACCATAATCACCGGTTTCTTGATTGATGCTGTTCTCTTTGAAATTACTTTCAGCCATGATCAATGCAATGATTTCCAGAGGATTGATTCCATATTTTTGAGAAGCATGGGTGATCAATCCGGCATACCTCAACACCTTACCTTCAGAAAGCTGAGCATCGGTGATGAATCGGATCACATTGGCGAGATGTAAAACTTCTTTAACGCTGGGGTCACGGGTAGGTTTTGTGGAGACGAGCAATTCCCTCATGCTCACCGGGAAGTCCATTCCCGGACGCCTTTGGGAAAAAGGCGAAAAATATTCCAGGAATAAAAAGACAGCGATGGCAATGATGAAAATGAGTTTGGTGACTTCGAAGATGGCAGGGATCCTCATCTTTTTTTTGGATTCTAAGGTAAAGTCACTCCCTGAACTGCACGGAATCAACTTGATGTTGAAGAGTTTCATATTCGTGTTCTCCTCTCCCTAATATTTCGCCTCCACTCAACTTCAAAAATCGTACGAATGGTTTAAAAAACTGTGGGCGACCCTGAGTCGAAAAAAATTTTATGATTAACTTTTGTTTGTTATATATTTTACAGTATACCATGAAGGCGATCAAAATAATACTATAAAAATTAACCTCGGACCATTCTCAAATTGAGGCAGCCTTTTTGTTTCTTGCTCTCTTATTTCAGAATGATCAGAATGACATTCATGTTACATACCATGGGGCATAAAAAGGGGAGGCTAAAGCCTCCCCTACTATCACGAATCAGACGACATAGGGTTAGATCGATCACGGCGTCTCGCTAAATTTATTACTCATTTTCTTCCCCTTTTTGATATCTCCCAATAATTTCTTAGAGTAATGATTTTGACAGAGTGGAACCCCTTTAAGGCAAGGAGGTCTGAATCTCCTGCATGGATGGTCAGGTGAGTTTGGAGAAGTCGGCGAACCTGAGGAAGAGCTGGCCAATTTCATCTAAGAGGGCGAGGCGGTTATTCCGGATTGCTTCATCTTCGACCATGACCATTACGCCATCGAAAAAGTCGTCTATTGGCTTCTTCATTTGGGTCATCTCCAGAAGCGCGGAAGGATAATCTCTTTTTCTGAGATGAAGACCAATCCTTTCCCCGGCCTTAAGAAACGATTGATAGAGATTCTTCTCGGCAGATTCGGAGAAGAGGGACGGATCGATTCCCTTCCCTGAAGGCGCTCCTTTCAGGATATTCATCGCCCGCTTAAAGCCGATCACAATCGATTCGAAGTCCTTCCATTCTTTTGCCTCCCTTAATGCGTCGATCCGGCGCTGGACATCCAACAATTGATCAAAGGAAGTTGACAGGACAGCCTCAATCACATCAAAAGGATATCCCTTGTCAAGAAGAAAGTTCTGGTAGCGGATGCGGAAAAAATCCAGAACCTCATTTTTAACTTCGTTTAAAGGCCGCTCCATCTTTCCCTGCAACTGACGCCCGCTTTCTTCGAGCAACTCGCCAAGGGAGAGGGAATATTCTTTTTCGAGAATGATCCGCAGGATTCCCAGCGCCTGACGCCTCAGGCCAAATGGGTCGGTGGTCCCGGTTGGAAGAAGGCCGACGCTGAAGCAGCCCACGATCGTATCCATCTTGTCAGCGATGCTAACAACATCCCCGACAGGGCCGGAAGGCAGTCGGTCCCCTGAAAAACCGGGCAGGTAGTGTTCGTAGATCGCCTGGGAAACCTCTGGTTTTTCTCCGGACAGATGGGCGTATTCCCTGCCTACAATCCCCTGAAGTTTTGGAAACTCCCCAACCATTCCGGTCACCAGGTCGGCCTTGCACAGAAGGGCCGCCCTCTCCACTGACATCAGGAGTTTCGGATCGATGCGTTCCACAATCCAGGAGGCCAGGTTTTTAAACCGCATCACCTTCTCATAAGACGTTCCCAACTTTGCCTGGAAAACCACCTTCTTCAATAGTTCCACCCTTTTTTCGAGGGTAATTTTCATATCATCTTTAAAGAAGAAAGCCGCATCGGAAAGCCTCGCCTTGAGCACACGCTCATTCCCCTTCACCACCACCTTCTCATCTCTCGGGACAATATTGCTGATGAAGATGAAATGGGGCAGCAATCTTCCATGATCGTCCATCAGAGGAAAGTATCTCTGATGCTCCTTCATCGAATGGATGACGACCTCCCGTGGCAGGTGGAGAAATTTTTCGTCGAAACTTCCGCAGAGGGGAAGAGGATACTCGACCAGAAAGTTGACCTCGTTGAGAAGTTCCTCATCCTTTAAGACCTTCCCGGAAACCCTGGCCCCTTCCCGGATCATCCCCTTTTCTATTCTTTTCTTCCTTTCGGCTGGATCGACAATGACAGAAGCCTCGCCCAACTTCTGTAAATAGGTTCTAAAATCCTTCACTGCAATGGGATCAGGATGCATGAACCGATGACCATACGTGATATTTCCACTCCGGACATCTCCGATTTCGAAAGGAATGACCTCTCCCCCGAAGAGGCCGAGGATCCAGTGAATGGGTCGGGCGAACCGGATCGACACCTCTGCCCATCTCATCGACTTCTGAAAGGGAATGGAAAGAATGACGCCGGGAAGCAGGGAAGAAAGAATTTCAATCGTGGCTTTTCCAGTCTCCTTTTTTACAGCGCAAAGGTATTCCCCCTTCTCTGTCTGAATCACCTCAAGAGATTCAACGGGAACCGATTTACCTTTTGCAAAACCGATCGCCGCCTTTGTGGGCTTGCCACTGGAATCGAAGGAAGCCGCTTTCGAAGGCCCTATCTTCTTAATCTCTTCATCTCTCTGTTTCTCTGAAACGGATTCGACATAGAGGACGATCCGCCTGGGTGTTCCCAGGGTTTGGATTCCCTTAAAATCGATCCGGTTGGCCTCAAACTCTTTCTGCACAAGTTCTTTCAGATCGGACAAAGCCTTCGGGATAAATCCGGCTGGTATCTCCTCTGTCCCGATCTCCAAAAGCAGTTCTTTCATGCTCAGAAAGTCTCCTTTAAAATATCGTGTCCGTGAACACCTTTCAAAAAGTACGCAGGCTAAAGCCCGCGGCTACCCACTCCTCATAAATAAAATGACGTGTCCGTGCAGGGAACGCATATATTCGTTTTTTACTCCGAACTCCGAACTCCGAACTCCGAACTCTTCTTTAACAACGGAAACCCCATCTCTTCTCTCTGCTTGAGATACCCTTCTGCGCATAATCCCGCCAGGGTCCTCACCCTCAGGATATAGCCCATCCTTTCGGTGACACTGATGGCGCCCCGGGCATCAAGAAGGTTGAAGGTGTGAGAGGTCTTCAAACAATAATCGTAGGCCGGAAAGACGATCCCCTTCTCAATCAATCTCTTTGCCTCTTTCTCATACATCTCAAAGAGGCGAAAGAGCATCTCCACATCCGCTTCCTCGAAATTGTATGTTGAAAATTCCACCTCACCCCGATGATGGACATCGCCATATTTGATTCCTCTGGTCCATTCGAGGTCGTAGACATTATCCACAGCCTGAAGATACATGGCGATCCGCTCAATGCCGTAGGTGATCTCTACGGGGATGGGGCTGAGTTCGATTCCGCCCGCCTGCTGGAAATAGGTGAACTGGGTGATCTCCATTCCGTCGAGCCAGACTTCCCAGCCCAATCCCCATGCTCCCAGAGTGGGAGACTCCCAGTCGTCCTCCACGAAACGGATGTCATGGCTGATGGGATCGATGCCGAAAGACCTCAGGCTCTTGAGATAGATCTCCTGAATATCGATGGGAGAGGGTTTGATGATGACCTGATATTGATAATAGTGCTGGAGGCGATTGGGATTCTCCCCGTACCGGCCATCGGTGGGACGACGGGAAGGCTCCACATAAGCAACCCTCCAGGGTTCAGGACCCAGGACCCTGAGAAAGGTGGCAGGGTTAAAAGTCCCTGCCCCCACTTCGATATCATAGGGCTGTTGAATCACACATCCCTGACCCGCCCAGAACCTCTGCAGAGAGAAGATCAATTCCTGAAAATCCATTCTTTCTCCTTTAATCCTCGTAACGGAGTAGGATGTATCACTTTCAACGTTTGGATGTCAACCCCTGAGAAATTCGCAAATCCGAAATCCGAATATCGAAACAAATCAAAATTTGGAATTTCGGTAACAATTTAGATGTTTTAAAAACTTGTAAAATCCCTCCCCACCTCCCCTGCCTACCCTGCCTGTGCGGTGCACGCAGACAGGCGGCAGGCAGGCTTTGCCCTCCGGGTCAGAGACACCGCCTACCGGCAGGCAGGCGCTCTGGGTCGGAGACCAAAGGGGGGAGTAACCCCCCTTTCTCCCCCCTTAAAATAAGGGGGGGATGGGGGGGGGTTATGACAAAGGGGGATTAGATATTTTTTTCAAAGCGCTAAAGTGATACCAATTTCGAAATCATCTCTTAATTTCCCTTAGCACTTTGAGCGACTTCAACTCTTTTCCCAATTGGTGAGTGATAAATCTGGGAAGAATCTCCCGGCTTTCCGACAGGGCTTGAGGAGTAAATTTGAGCCTGTGGAGTTTCGCCAGTTCCATCTGTGAGACCTGATCGATGAGCCTGGCTGTTCCCACTGAGAGGGGAATGAGCCTCTCTCCATTCCTTGAACACCTGCCACAAACCAGCGTTCCTTTTTCAAGGGAGAAGA
This sequence comes from Deltaproteobacteria bacterium RBG_16_49_23, assembly GCA_001798855.1. Taxonomy (GTDB): domain Bacteria; phylum Desulfobacterota; class BSN033; order BSN033; family UBA1163; genus RBG-16-49-23. Next base: position 9,562 of record MGQQ01000075.1, read on the forward strand.
AGACGGAGGGAGCCTCCCTCATCTCCTCCCAGCCCCGTCTGCATAAACCGCACCGGATCAGATGGGGACGGTAACCGAAGAGAGAGAGCATCCGTATCTCAAACATCCTCAATCGCTCTTCTTCCGTATCCGCCGCATCAAGATCGACCAGGAAGGAGAGAAGAAGATCAAAAGCCTCCGGGTTCGCCTCCCTCTCTCCTGTCATCTCATTCGCCAATTCCAGATAGTAGCTCCCGTAGTAGATCTTTTTCAGGTCCTCCCTTATGTTCGGAAAAGCGTTAAGGAGGTCGCCACTCTCCGCCCTCACCAGCCCCATTCCTTCCCGATCGAAAAAGATGAGACGAAGATGGGAGAAGAGGCCAAGGACATTCTGAAACCGCTTTTTGCTCCTCCTCGCCCCCTTAGCAATCCCCTTCAGTTTTCCGAAATCCCTGGTGAAGAAAGTGAGGATCTTATCGGACTCTCCGTAATTGAGAGTGCGAGTTACAATGGCGTGGGTCGTGAAAAGTGGCATAAGAGAACCAAATCCGAAATTCGAACTTCGAAATCCGAATCAATTTCAAAATTCGTATCAATTTAGTGGTTTGAAATAATCCTTTAAAATCCCTCCCCACCTCCCTTTGCCAAAGGGAGGAGAAATTCTTTCCCCCTTTTGACAAAGGGGGATGAAGGGGGATTAGATAACTTTTTAAGAGCGAGTTTAAAGGACTCCATATTCTGATCTAACTACTTGGGTTTCTTTCCGCCTGTTGGTGACGATTCCTGCATCCTGATGATCTCTGTGCCGGGCGGGACTTTAAACTGGAAGAAGGAACTGGAGAGATTCATATTCGTTTTGATATCGGTAAAGCGGGTCCGCGTCACATTTCCCAGACCGTCAAAAACATCCACTTGAATCACGAAATGGGTCTTCTTATCAACGGTCAATGACAACTTCGATACAGCCGAATGGGATTCCTTTGGGGTGATTTCCATCACGATAGGGTCTTCCTTCTGGGAAGCGAACTCATTTATATTCAAAAGCTTGAAATCCCGTCTCAGATCCCCCTCCCCGACCAGAAATCCAAATTCTTTGATCATCTTTTCAGCGTGGGAGACGAGAACCTGGTTTTCCTCGGGCTGGTAAAACCAGAGGGTCTGGCCGTCCGAGATGAGCTTCTGATTAGGGGTTTTATAGTCCCAGCGCATCATCCCCTTCTTCTTAAAATAGACCTTCCCCTCCCCTTTCTGCGACTGCCGCATCACCTTGCCGATATATTCCTGGGAAAAATTGGCTTCAAAGTCACTTGTCTTTTCATATTGGTCCTGGATCTCGGTCAAAACGGCTTGAGTCGTCGCCCCGGAGGCTGCCCCATAAAAAAACAGCCCGGATAGAAAAAAAGAAAAGGAGATCAGAAAAGATTTTTTTTTCACACCATCCTCCTTAGGCTTCAATCTTTTTAACCAAGACCTCCCTTGGCTTAACCCCGTCAGAGGGGCCCACCACCCCTTCCTTTTCCATCTTTTCGATGATGCGGGCCGCCCGGTTATAACCGATTCGAAACCGTCTCTGGATGAGGGAGATCGAGGCCAGGCCTGTCTCTGCCACAAAGGCAAGAGCTTCATCATATTTCTCGTCATATTCATCCTCTTCCCCCGTTGCCCCTTTCTCCTTCTTCACCTCCATGAGGATCGAGGTTTCATAAGAAGGTTTCCCCTGCTTTTTCAGAAATTCGACGACGCGCTTGGTCTCCCCACTGGAGATAAAGGCGCCATGGATGCGTATCAATTTCGAGCTGCCCGGGGGGAGAAAGAGCATATCCCCTGATCCGAGGAGATGTTCCGCGCCAATGGTGTCCAGAATTGTCCTCGAATCGACTTTCGAAGTAACCTGGAAAGAGATCCGTGCAGGGAAATTGGCCTTGATGAGGCCGGTGAGCACATCGACCGAGGGTCTCTGGGTGGCCAGGATAAGATGGATGCCCACTGCCCTTGCCATCTGGGCAAGCCGGGTGATCGACTCTTCCACCTCCTTCGATGAAATCATCATCAGGTCAGCCAGCTCATCGATCACTACGACAATATAGGGGATCCTTTCCATCCTTTCTTCTGTCTTATTTTCATCTCCCTCCAGGGTATCCCCTTTTCGCTTGTAGACCCTTCCTTTCTCTTTCAGGTCCTTATCCATCTTCTGATGATAATGCTCAATATTTCTGACCGCTTTTTCTGCCAGCACCGTATATCTCCGCTCCATCTCTTCAACCAGCCACTTGAGGGCAATGGCCGCCTTCTTGGGGTTGGTGACGACAGGGAGGAGGAGATGGGGGATGCCTTCATAATCAGAGAGCTCCAGCATCTTCGGATCGATCATGAGGAACCGGACCTCTTCCGGAGTGGCCTTGAAGAGGATACTGCTGATCATTGAATTAACAGAGACGCTCTTCCCGGAACCGGTTGATCCGGCCACCAGAAGATGGGGCATTCTGGCCAGGTCGAAGACAAAGGGTTCCCCTGCAATATCTTTGCCGATTCCGAAGGAGAGTTTCGATTTCGAATTCCGGAACGAGTCGGAATCGATGATCTCTTTGAGATAGACCGTCTCCCTGACTGCATTGGGGACTTCGATGCCAACCACCGATTTCCCCGGTATGGGGGCGACGATCCGTATGGTCACCGCGCTTAGAGCCAGAGCCAGATCATCAGCGAGATTGACGATCCGGCTGACCTTCACCCCGGGAGCGGGCTCGAACTCATAGACCGTGATGACGGGGCCGGGTCTCACCTCCACGACCCGCCCCTCAACCCCATAATCCAGAAGCTTTTTCTCCAGGATGCGGGAGTTCATCACCAGGCTGTCCCGGTCGATCTTCTGTCTCTTCTCTGTCTCAACATCGAGAAGGGAGATGGGCGGGAGTTGGAACTCCTTTCCGGACTCTGCAAATTCAAAGGCTCCCTGTTCGACGATCTCATCCCGTTTCTTCGAGGGCGTTGCTCTGTCAACGACCACAACCGGAGGAGCCTCCCTCGGTTCCCCTCTTGCTTCCCCATTGACCTCCCCTTTAACCTCGGCCTTCTCCTGCTTCCGCTTCCCTAACTTTTTTGCCCTCTCCGTCTGCTCCCTTCTGACCATCTTCATCGTGCTCAACTTCTCCACGAGTCTGGCCATTCCACTGCCCAGGCGGCGGAGGACGGCAATAAAGGAGATCCCTGTGCCTAAAACGAAACCGAGGATCAAAAGCGCGGCACAGAGGATCGTGGCTCCGGGAAGGTTAAAATATCGGACCAGATTTCTGGATAGAATTTCCCCTATAAATCCTCCCACCAGGAGGTCCTGTGTGTAAATCCGGAGGGGCTTGATCCATAAACTGAAGAGGGAGAAGAGGGAGGAGGTGGTCAGGAGGATGACCGCCCAGCCTCCTAATTTGATCAGCGGATACTTCCATTCCCAGTGAAGGATGAAGCTGAAGGCATAGAAGCCGAGGACGAACGAGATGAGAAAGGAAGGAAATCCGAACCCCTGGAAGAGAAAACCTGAAACATAGGCTCCGACAATCCCCATCCAGTTATGGATCTCTTTTCCCTTTTGGGAGGAGTAAGAGAAAAGGGATGGATCTGACGGATCGTATGAGATCAGGCTGAGAAAGAGGAAGATGGCGACGGCGATCAGTGCAATCCCGATGATTTCCCGTTTCAACTTTTCTTTGATGGAATCTTCAATCACATCATCCCCCGCTCTTGGTGATCAAGTCAAAATTTCTTGAAATCGTTTCGCTCACCCTCTCCATCAAGGCGGGTCTGTCTTTTAATGAATAAGGCTCTGTCTCAATGGGGTTCCCAATCTTTATCCGGATCTCTCCGGAGGAGGCTGTTAACCTGTCCTTTGCCATGATCTCCCGGCTTCCGGCAACCGAAATGGGGATGATGGGAACTTTCGATTTCATGGCCAGGGTAAACCCTCCCTTTTTGAAAGGTTGAATCGAACCGTCCGGGCTCCTCGACCCTTCCGGAAAGATGACGACCGACATCCCCTCCCTGATCCGTTGGGCGGCTTGATTCATCGCCTCCACGGTCTCCCGCGTCCCCTGGCGGTCGATGCTGATATAGCCCGCGGCGGCCATTGTCCACCCGAAGAAAGGGATGGAGAAAAGCTCTTTTTTCACCAGCCATTTGAATTGAAAAGGAAGATGGCCGAGGAGGGCAAAGATATCGTAGCTTCCCTGGTGGTTCGACATAAAGACGAAAGGGCCTTTCCCTTCAATTTGCTCGAGCCCCTCGACTTTCACCTTTACCCCATTAGCAAGCAAGGCGCTCCTTCCCCAGAGTCGCGCACAATGGTGGCCTATCCTCCCTTTTCGGTCAAACGGGTAGGTAAGCAGGGTCAAGATCCCCAGGACCAATGTAGCGATCACAATACAAGACCAAACAAAAATGGTTCGAACCATAAACTGAACCCTGGAATAATGGAATAGTGGAACATTGGAACATTGGAATATTGGATAAGAAATGGAATATTGGAATATTGAGTTAAAGCCAAAAGAGGTTTTTCAACATTCCATCATTCCAGTTTTCCAGTGTTCCAAAGGATTTCTTCCATTATTCCATTATTCCATTATTCCATTATTCCGGCTTTTAGATTCTCTTTTCCAGCTCCTGGAGGATAGCCTTTACCTCTTCTTTGATCCGATCGTCTATGTCATAGGGAGACTTCCCTTCCCTGTCTGCCTGGAGGACCTTCGGATTAAAACTCATATGGCCCAGGACCGGAAAATCGGAAAGGCTCTCCTCGATCACCTTCCGGTCTTCTTCGGAATTGACCTTGTTGCCGACAATCATCGTATTCTTAATCTTCAGATCCTCTCCCAGCTTCTTAATCTGTCTGGCGGTATTGATGGCCCTCTGCCCGGGTTCGACGACGATGACCAGGGCATCCACATAACTCGTGCTTCCCCTTCCCAGATGCTCCAGGCCTGCTTCCATATCAATGATAAGCGCCTCGTCTCTCAGAACGAGAACATGGCGAACCAGGTTCTTCAGAAGCACATTTTCAGGGCAGAAACACCCTCCGCCTCCCTGGGGGATACATCCCAGGAGAAGAAGTTTCACCCCGTGGTAGGTGACTCCCAGCTCATCCGGTATATCGTCTACTTTGGGATTGAGTTTAAACATCGAGCCATAACTCCCTTTTTTCGACCCTGTTCTCTCTTCGATCAGCGAAGTCATCGAAGCAATGGGAGAGAGTTTTGCCAGAGCTTCTCTGGGCAGCCCAATGGCAGAGGCCAGGTTCGAATCCGGGTCGGCATCGATGGCGAGAACCTTTTTCCCCTTCTCGGCTAAGATGCGTGCCATCACTCCTGCAAGCGTTGTCTTCCCTACGCCACCCTTTCCTGAAATCGCAATCTTCATCGGACCATCCTCCTCAAAGAGTTAGACAATCATAGCTAAAATTTCTTAAAATGTCTAACCGAACCTATTTGAAGTTTACCAACTGAACTTCCTCCCCCTTTGCTAAACTGATCCTTCCCTATCCCCCATCCCCCTCCTGACCTCCCCCTTGAAGGGGGAGGAGTTACGCGAAGCACGTGACGATTCCCCTCCCCTTCAGCCTGCCTGCGCGAAGCCGCTTCGGCGAAGGCAGGGGGGAGGGACGGGGTGGGGGTGGGGTAAGCCAAAGCCTCAATTGCAACAGTCGTATGTTCCTTCCTTGTGTTCAGCCCCCCGAGATAGGGGCACGGTTCCTTGAAATACCATTTGACAAATCGAATTCCAATCAATAATGATAAGGACGTTATGGTGAAGATGAACAAGAAGGCGCTGGGCCTCCTCAGCGCCGCCCATTTCGTCACCGACTTAAACCAGGGAGCCCTCCCTGCCCTGCTTCCCTTTTTCAAAGAGGCGCTCAACCTCTCCTATACGACGGCAGGCGCCATTCTTCTCTCTGCAAACCTGACCTCATCCATTATTCAACCCGTATTCGGGCATCTCTCGGATAGAAAGCCCATCGGATGGCTCCTCCCTCTGGCTCCCCTTATTGCCTGCCTGGGTATCTCTGCCTCAGGCTTTATCCCTCACTACTTCCTTCTTCTGGCCTGCATCATCGCGAGCGGCATCGGGATTGCGATTTTCCATCCGGAAGGGTTCAAAACAGCCTATTTTTTTACGGGTGAGAAAAAAGCAACGGGCATGTCCATCTTCGCTGTCGGCGGAAACCTGGGCATTGCCCTTGGTCCAATCTGGGCGCTTATTCTTGTCACTTCTCTGGGTCTTCGGGGAACTCTCGGTATGATCGTGCCCGGGATTCTCATCGGGGGCGTTTTGCTTTTCAACCTTTCAGAGATCACTTCTCCTGTGGAGACAGCCCACAAGGAGGCTAAAAAGGAAGAGAGGAAACCTCTTACAAAAGATCAAAAGTGGACTTTCTTCCTCCTTGTAACCGTTGCCACGGTTCGAGCATGGATACAATTCGGCATGGCGACCTACATCCCTTTCTACTATATCAATTACCTAAAAGGGAACCCCCTCTATGCAGGGAAACTTGTTTCCACCTTTCTCATCTCAGGAGCTGCAGGAACGCTGATCGGAGCGCCGCTGGCGGACCGGTGGGGCCACAAGAAATTTTTGCATATCACTTTGCTCCTTTCATTTCCTTTTCTCCTCCTCTTCTATTACAGCAGCGGCTTCATCTCTTTCATTCTCCTCGGAATCGCAGGAATGGTCTTAATCTCATCCTTTGCCCTCACAACGGTGATGGGCCAGGCTACCCTCCCCCAGCACCTGGGGATCGCTTCGGGAATGATGGTCGGATTTACCATGAGCGCAGGGGGAATTGGCGTCACCATACTGGGAGTCATTGCGGATGCCTGGGGTGTGCCCATGGCGATGAAGACGATCTTGATCCTGCCCCTGATCGCCTTTGGCATCTCCCTGATGGTGAAGTATCCTTTAAAGTTGAAAGGAGAGCGATGAAAACGGTCCTGGTCACGGGTGGAGCGGGCTTCATCGGTTCCCACCTTTGCGAAAGGCTCCTTAGGGAAGGCCATTCTGTGATCTGCCTCGACAACTTCGACAGTTATTACGATCCCAACCTGAAAATCAGAAATGTGCAGAACCTGGGCCGGAAATATCCGGACCGGTTTGAGATCATTACAGGGGATATTCGCAATGGACAGCATCTTCGTGGGCTTTTCGAAAAGAACCGGATTGATGCTGTCTTCCATCTTGCTGCAAGAGCCGGGGTAAGGCCTTCCATTGCTGATCCCCTCCTTTATGAGGATGTAAATTTAAAGGGAACGACCACACTCCTCGAGGCCTGCAAGGAATTTGGGATAAAAGACTTCATCTTTGCCTCATCGTCCTCGGTCTATGGAGAAAATCAGAGGGTTCCTTTTTCAGAAACGGATCTCGATATTCAACCCATCTCACCCTATGGGGCCACCAAGCGGGCGGGCGAACTTCTCTGTTATACCTATCATCATCTTTATGAAATGAATATCGCCTGCCTCCGGATCTTCACGGCCTATGGGCCCCGGCAGAGGCCGGAGATGGCCATTCACAAATTTACTTCGTTGATGGACCAGGAAAAAGAGATTCAGATGTACGGAGATGGCTCTTCAAAAAGGGACTATACCTATATCGACGACCTGATCGACGGGATGATGGCTGTCCTTCAGCGTCATAAAGGCTTTGAGATTTACAATCTCGGAGAATCCCAAACCACTTCCTTGAAAGAACTTATCGGCTTGATTGAGTCAGCGCTTGGGAAAAAAGCAAAGATTAAAGTAATGGAACCCCAGCCTGGCGATGTTTCGATTACCTATGCGGACATCACCAAGGCCAAACGATTGCTGAACTATCAACCCAAAGTCAGCATGGACGAAGGCATTAGACGATTCGTTGAATGGTATAAAGAGAACAGGTACCCTTCCCGGGAACGTTCAGATTGAAGGGGTGCCCCCCTCCCTTAGAAAAAGGGAAGTCGGGAGGGATTTTACAAATCGATGTTGTTACTATTTTGAGACTATTAATCACTTCTTACAGCAGCGGGTGATATCCCGTCGAAGGTGAGAAATTATTTTGGGGAGGAAAGCATGACAGCAACGGTGCCGCCCATTTTGATCGCAAAGGGAAAATATGATGTTTTATTATTGCCCAAAATGGCCAACCGCCACGGACTCATCGCAGGCGCTACGGGCACAGGAAAGACCGTCACCCTGCGAGTGCTGGCCGAGCAGTTTAGCAGAACCGGCGTCCCCGTTTTTATGGCCGATATCAAGGGCGATCTTTCTGGCTTGCCTCTGCCAGGGGGCGAAAATCCAAAAGTGGTCGAAAGGGTGAGCAAGCTCGGCCTTAAAGATTTCAGCTTCGAGAAATATCCGGTGACCTTCTGGGATGTTTGGGGGGAGCAGGGTCATCCTGTTCGCACCACTGTCTCGGAGATGGGTCCCCTGCTGTTGAGTCGTATTCTTCATCTGAACGAGATCCAGGGCAGTGTGCTCACCCTCGTCTTCAAAATAGCGGACGATCATGGCCTCTTACTCCTTGACTTAAAGGATTTAAGGGCTATGGTCCAATTTGTGGGCGACCAGGCAGAACAGTTCAGGACCCAATACGGGAACATCTCCGCAGCCAGCATCGGCGCCATTCAGCGCAGCTTGGTGACCCTTGAAGAACAGGGAGGCGATAAATTTTTTGGCGAACCTGCCCTGAACATCCAGGATTTCATGCAGTCCGACTCGGGCGGCAAGGGAATGATAAACATCCTGACGGCAGATAAACTGATGCAGTCGCCAGGGGTTTATGCCACCCTACTCCTCTGGCTCCTCTCAGAACTTTTTGAGCAACTCCCGGAGGTAGGCGATCCTCCAAAACCTAAACTCGTTTTCTTTTTTGATGAAGCCCACCTGCTTTTTGACGATGTTCCAAAGGTTCTTGAAGAGAAGATTGAACAGGTCGTTCGTCTCATCCGCTCAAAAGGGGTGGGGATTTACTTTGTGACACAGAATCCGCTCGATCTTCCCGAGACCGTGTTAGGGCAGTTGGGCAATCGTGTCCAGCATGCCCTCAGGGCGTTTACCCCAAAGGACCAGAAGAATATTAAAGCGGCTGCTGAAACCTTTCGTTCCAATCCTAAATTAAAGGTGGCAAAAGCGCTTACCGAACTGGCTGTTGGCGAAGCCCTGGTCTCTCTGCTCGATGACCAGGGATCTCCAACCATTGTGGAACGCGCTCTGGTCTGTCCCCCTCATAGCCGTCTCAGTCCCCTCACTCCGGAAGAACGGGGCCAATTGATTCGGGGCTCCGTGCTATACGGACATTATGAGAAGGCAGTGGACCGGGAGTCTGCTTACGAAAAATTAAGGGAAAAAGCGGAATCGTCAGGAGTGGAACCTCAAGGAAAACTTCCCCAAACACGTCGAACCGCTGAGCCTAAATCCGAGACAACCCGGCTTATCCAGGCGATGGCGAAAAGCGCAGCCCACGCAGTGGGCAGTCAAATCGGCCGCCAGATCATCCGTGGTGTGCTCGGCTCAATATTCGGCAGCGCCCGGAAGCGGTAAGTGGGAATAATAGATGTTGCTACTCTTAAAGGGAGAAAGCACCCACACTTCGCAACCATTTTAATATCTGCTTTTCCAATAATCGGGATGCCGGCGCAGATGCATGACTGCAAGGATGAAGATTTTGTCTTGCTTAATCCGGATGAAATAAGAAGGTCATTTTTCGAAGCGCTCCCGGATCTTGGTAAGCACTTCACTTCCTGGTATAGGCTTCACTGCGCCAGATCGTAACTCCGCAAGCCGACGTTTGGCAACATCAACCCATTCTCTGTCGATTTCCACGGAGATTGGATTAAGTGATCGGAGTAAAGAATCGATAACTATTGCCCTTTCCTCAACGGGAAGGGATTCGGCCTCTTCTATTATTTCTTTCATTCCATACATAAATTCGCCCCTTTCAGGTCTAATTTACCACCATTGAATTATTGATTTTATGGTTACGTGGATTTTCGTGCTCTGTCATTAATGGGTGATGGCTGTCTCTCAATGAGTGTTCCTTGTAATTTTTTTGCTTTGTCCCTAACAAATTTTATCTGTTCTTCTACTGAAAGATTCTTTGTCTCCTCATAGTGCTTGTCCCTGATCTTGCGAACTATTTCAATTGCCCAAACCGCCATCTGAGATTTTTTCCTGTTTTTTTAACTTTATACGTCAACTTTAATGCGATGTCAATTGATACTCGGGGCGACTCAAAGCAGGCTATGCGTATTGTCAAAAGACCAAGAGGGGGTTGAGATGCTTCAATATTGAATTTACCATAGGTTTATTACTCAAAAAAGCGGAGTGTCCCTGCGTTTCTTCCATATAGAAACGCAATGCACATTAATTAATTTTGTGTAACATCTTACCAATGACCTGCCAGACCCCATTTTGTTTCATTCGGACCTCTGTGAATCTACTATATACATTGCCACCCATCGTACTGTATTTACAAGTATACTGCACGATGGCAACATTTCCAAAAACCTTAATTGAAATGGGTTTCAATTCAGCAGAATAAAACTCAATCGGACTAAGGAACTCTTTAAATTTTGCCAGGTTCAAAGGTTCTTCAGACCAGTAAGGCCAGAAGGCCCCATCCTCATGATGATATTTTACAAACCCTTCTAAATCTCGTTGAGTCAAAGCCTTCCATCTTGCTTCCTCAAGTTCCCAAATTTCCTTTTGAACTGCTGTCCATTCTTGTCCAAAAGCACAAATTTCGAAAAAAGCCATCACAATGATTGGAACAAGAATAACCAATACCTTTTTAAAAGTCTTTTTCATAAAATCACCCCCATTTTTTTATAAATAAGAGACGCATTGGAAAAAGCCTCCAAATGGTGAGAACACTATTCCATTGGAGGCTCCACATTAAGACCTTCCGGAAAATCCTTCTCATACTTCGCTCCGCAAGGCTACGGGTCAGGTTGTGTGGTTAATAAGAACCAGGTGAGAAACGACGGTTAGAAAATACTTCCAATTTCGTGGAAAGTCAAGGGGATTATTGTTTCATTTTTCAAGCCGGGTTGTTCATTTCCATGTGAAATGCAGCATTCTTATGCGAAATCCCTAAAACAACATTACAGGAAGTACTTAATACCATATTTGACATTGTCTGTCAGGTAAAGCATCAACTTTTACGTCTGATTTAAGATTTTTCGATCCCTGCCTGCGGTAGACAGGCAAATCCATCCAAAATAAAACAAGAGAGCATCTATCTTCTGCTTACTGCTTACTGATTACTGCCTCCTTCTTACCGCCTTCTGCCTCCTGCCTTCTTTCTTTTTTGATTCCTCTCATAGATGATTCTCAACCCATCGAGCGTTAAAAATTCGTTGACCTCTTCAATGGTCTCTGACTCTCCGGCGATCAGGCATGCCAATCCTCCGGTGGCGATCACCTTGGGATTGGATTTCGTCTCTTTCTTCATCCGTCTCACAATCTCATCGACCAGTCCCACGTATCCGAAAAAGATGCCCGACTGCATGCTTTGAATGGTATTTTTTCCGACAACCTTCCCGGGTTTGGTGATCTCAATCCTGGGCAGTTTTGAGGTCCGTTGAAAGAGGGCTTCTGCCGATATCCCAATTCCCGGAGCAATGGCGCCTCCCATATATTCCCCTCTGGATGAGACATAATCAAAAGTGGTGGCTGTTCCGAAATCAACCACGATACAACTCCTTCGGTACCTATCATAGGCCGCCACCGCATTGACGATCCGGTCTGCCCCCACCTCTGCGGGATGGTCATAGGAGATGACCATTCCCGTCTCAATATCTGCCCCTACGATCAGCGGTTTGACATGAAAATATTTTTCTGCCATTGCCTGCAACATGTCCAGAACCGGCGGGACAACGGAGGAGATGATCATTCCGTCGAAATCTTTCATGTCGATATGATCGAACAGAAAAAGGTCCCGGAACAGGATGCCCCATTCATCGGCCGTCTTTCCCCTCTCCGTGGCGATCCTCCAGTGGTCGACCAGGACCTTTCCGTCATAAACTCCCAACACCGTATTCGTATTCCCCACATCAATGACCAGCAGCATAAGACCTCCTACCCCCAGCACAGCTGGGGGAAATCCAAATGTCAAAGTTCAAATTCCAAAGGAATGCCAAATTCCAAGATCGGTAACACTTTAGCGGTTTGAAAAGGGCTTCATAAAATCCCTCCCCACCTCCCTTTGCCAAAGGGAGGAGAAATACTTCCCCCTTTGCAAAAGGGGGATTGAGGGGGATTTGGATTCCGATATCGTGATCAGACCTCTTTTTCAAACAGCTAAATTGATACCAAAATCGAAATATTTAATATTTGAACTTTGGTTTTTGACATTTGGGATTTATCTTGTATATTCGATATCTCCTGCAACCACTCTTTTCCGTTCTCCTGACCTCGTTTCCAAGATCAAAGCCCCGTCTGAATCCACATCCACGCCAGTGCCGGTAATCGACTCCCCAAATGAAGTGACCTTGAGGCGCTTTCCTTTTATTTGGGCCCGGCTTCTCCAAGCCCTTAGAATGGCCTCGCCCCCCTCCTTTAAGAAAACCGCATACCACTCTTCAAGCTTTTGTAAAAGAGATGAAAGAAGATCTCTTCTCGAAATGGTTCTTCCCAATTCTCTTTTTAAAGAAGTGGCTAAAGATCGAATCCCCTGCGGAAACATTTTTTCATCCATATTGAGATTCATACCGATGCCAAGGATGACAAAGTGGATCCGATCCGTTTCCGATTTGATCTCATTGAGAAGGCCTGCCACCTTTCGGCCCCTCAGAAGAATATCGTTCGGCCATTTGATCAACGGCCGGAGGCCAGTATTTTCTTCAATAGCCTCTGCTGTCGCCACAGCCGCCATCAGGGTGATGAGCGGAGCCTGGTGAGGAGGGATTTTTGGACGGAGGATCACCGAAAGGTAGAGATTTAAATGAGGAGGCGAAAACCAGTTCCTCCCGAGCCTTCCCCTTCCCTTCTCCTGAGACTCTGAAATGACCACCTCTCCTTCTTCTGCGCCCCGGGTGGCCAGCTCATAGGCTTTGGAGTTGGTTGAATCGAGACGGGTGAAATAATGGATCACTTTTCCCATCCATTCGGTCTTCAGAGAGGATTTGACTTCAGAGGGAGTGAGAAGGTCAGGAGACTGAATCAACCGGTAACCTGCGCGGGTCGAAGCCTCAATCTCATAGCCAAGGGATCTCAGATGCCTGATTCTCTTCCAGATGGCTGTCCGGCTGACCTGCAACCGTCGGCTTATCTCCTCGCCCGAATGAAAAGTAGAAGGGTGTTTTCTCAAGAGTTGAAGAATCTCTTCATCCATCCCATTATCCTTCAAGCCTAAAGGCTTGAGTTACATCCGTGCGTGGGCCTCTGTAACTCAGGGCTTTAGCCCTGACCCATTCTTAAGAAATCATCTTATCATATCGGGAGAATTGCATCGAAAAGGTTCCCCGCCCCTGAGTCAGGGACCTTAGGTCCGTCGAGTAACCGAACATCCGGGTTAGGGAGGAGAGCGCTTTGATCAATGTGATCTTTCCTTTCGGGGTGATCGCCTCAACCGAACTTCTCCGCGCTTTCAAATCACCCACCACCTCTCCCATGAACTCTTCCGGGATGATGATGTTCACCTCCATCATCGGCTCCATTAACACCGGTTGAGCCTTCCGGCAGCCTTCCCTTAAGGCATTCGATGAGGCGATCTTGAGGGCGAGAGGAGAGGGATGATTCGGGTCGGCATTGGCTTTTAACAGAGTAATACGAAGGTCTGTCAAAGGATAGCCCATGATCACCCCGACGGTGGAACCCTCTCTCACTCCTTCTTCAATGGAGAGAAGGCATTCCGCCGGCAGGGCGCCCTCGGGAACCTCGGAATGAAATTCGATCCCCCTCCCCCTGGCATTGGGCGAGATACGTAGGAAGACTTCCCCGAAAAGCTTGGCCTCTTCCAACTCCTTGGCAAATTTGAAGGAAGCCTCCGCCTCCTTCTCCACCGTCTCCCGGTAGACGACCTGCGGCCTCCCCACATTGACTTCGAGATGGTATTCGATCAGGAGACGGTTGACCAGAACATCGAGATGCAATTCCCCCATTCCAGAGATGATGGTCTGCCCCGTATCTTCGTCTAACTTGACCTGAAAGGTGGGATCTTCATCACTCAACTTTTCGAGGGCTTGAGCGAGTTTCTCCTGATCACGGCCTGTCTTGGGCTCCACAGCTACGGACATCACCGGCTTATAAAAATCGATCGGTTCAAGGAGAATGGGATGATCTCGCTCACAAAGCGTATCCCCGGTGGTGGTCTCCTTCAAACCCATCACAGCCACAATCTCGCCTGTCTTTGCTTCTTCCACCCGGGTCCGCTGATTGGCGTGCATCTGGAAGATTCTCGAAATCTTTTCGCCCTTTTTCAATCTCGGGTTATAAACCTCTCCGCCCACTTTGAAAACGCCGGAGTAAATCCGGATATAGACCAGCTTCCTCCCCTCATCCATCAGCACCTTGAAGGCTAAGGCGCTGAAGGAGGCTTCCTCCTCCTGGGTTCTTTCCTCCCTCTCGCCGGTGATGGGATGGGTTCCTTCGGCAGGAGGGATATCGAGGGGAGAAGGAAGATAGTCCACAATGGCATCGATCAGGGGCTGGATCCCCTGATTCTTCAAGGCCGCTCCGCAGAGAACGGGAACAGCCTTCATCGAGATGGTCGCCTTTCTGAGAGCCCCTTTCATCTCCGGTTCGGAGATTTCCTCCCCATTGAGGTATTTTTCCATCAAATGGTCATCCAGCTCGGCAAGGGATTCGATCAATTTCGACCTGTGGAGCGCAACTTCCTCTTCCATGTTTCCGGGGATGGTGATCTCCTTGAAGTCAATGCCCAGGCTGTGCTCGTCCCAGACAATCCCTTTTGAGCGGATGAGATCGACCACTCCGATAAACCGGTCTTCCATGCCGATGGGGATCTGGGTCACCAGCGGATGGGCTCCCAGCCGGTCAACCATCATCCTGACGGTTCCAAAAAAATTTGCGCCGAGCCGGTCCATCTTATTGATGAAGGCCAATTTGGGCACATGATATTTGTCCGCCTGGTGCCAGACTGTCTCTGACTGGGGTTCCACTCCCTCCACCGCACTGAAAATGGCGATGGCTCCGTCGAGGACCCGGAGGGAGCGCTCTACTTCCATGGTGAAATCGACATGGCCCGGCGTATCGATGATGTGGATGGTGTTTCCTTTCCATTCCACCTTCGTCACGGCAGAGGTGATCGTGATCCCCCTCTCCTGCTCCTGGACCATCCAGTCCATGACCGTTGTCCCTTCATCCACTTCGCCCATCCGGTGGATCTTCCTTGTATAGAAGAGGACCCTTTCGGTGACGGTTGTCTTTCCGGCATCGATGTGAGCCATAAACCCGATATTTCTGGTTCGAGCGAGTCGCTTCTCTCCGGCCATCTTTCGCATCCACCATTCAGAAGAGATATATCTCGGTAATATTAAAGGGATTTTTACGAAATGTCAAAGAGATTTAAGAAAAGAGATTTCTGAAAAATCATAGAAATCTCTGATTACACGGATTAGAAATCCATTGGTAAATAAAAGAAAATCTGTGGAATCATTTAAATCTGTGTAATCAGAGAGTGAAAAGTAGTTTTTCAGAACTCTCTCAAATCTTGCTTGACAATTCCCGCCCGATATGTTTTAAATTAAGTCAAAGGGAAAAGCTATGGGAAATATTATTAATTTTTACTACTTTTATTTTTATTTTTATAAAGGTCACCTACAGAGGCTCTCCCGGTAGTGGGATAGTGAGCCATGGGTGACCGGTTCGGCCCCATGGCTTTTCCATTTTTAAGCCATAGGGGCAACCTTATGGCTTTTTTATTTTTTAAGATTGGGGGGATGAAGAAAGGAGATTTAAGGCATGGCCATTTCAAGGAAAGTGAAAAACGCATTAAATGGCGCTTCCTGGGTGAGGCGGATGTTCGAGGAAGGGGAGGAATTGAAGAAACGTTATGGTGATGAGAATGTCTTCGACTTCTCCATTGGAAATCCGAATCTCGAACCGCCTGCCTCTCTGAAGAAAGCCTTGAAGGAACTCGCTGACAATCCCATTACAGGGATGCACCGCTATATGTCCAACAGCGGTTACAGTGAGACAAGAAAGGCCATTGCCGAATATCTCAACGAAGAATCGGGGCTTACTTTCGGCGAGAATCATGTCGTCATGACGGTCGGGGCGGCCGGAGGACTCAATGTCGTTTTGAAAGCAATCCTGGATGAAGGGGATGAAGTGGTTGTCCCTTCTCCTTACTTTATGGAATTTAAATTCTACATTGAGAATTCTGGCGGGGTGATCCGTCTTGTGGATTCCCATGAGGACTTTTCTCTTAACCTGAAAGCCATCGAAAAGGCCATCCATGCCAAGACCAAAGCCGTTCTGATCAATTCTCCGAACAATCCCACGGGAGTTATCTACGATGAGGACTCCCTCAATAAGTTGGGAAAGTTACTGGAAGCAAAGAGTCAGGAGATAGGGAAAACCATCCATCTTATTACCGATGAAGCCTATCGCCGGATCGTTTACGATAACATTAAGCTTCCCATCGCCTTTAAATATTATCCTCACACGATCCGGGTCACTTCCCATTCAAAAGATCTTTCTCTTCCCGGCGAGCGGATCGGCTATATTGCGGTCAATCCCGTTTGCGAAGAGATCGATGACATGATGGCGGCCATTGTCTTTGCCAACCGCACCCTCGGGTTCGTCAATGCTCCGGCATTGATGCAGAGGCTGGTTGCCCCCCTTCAGAGGAATTCGGTCAATATCAGGGAATACGGAGAAAAAAGAGACCTCTTTTACAACGCATTGAGGGAATTCGGTTACCAGGTGGTGAAACCCCAGGGAGCCTTCTATCTCTTTCCAAAGGCCCCGATCGAAGATGACGTTCTCTTCGTAAAACAACTCCAGGCAAAGAGGATTCTCACCGTTCCGGGAAGAGGGTTTGGAAAACCCGGCCATTTCCGGATTGCCTATGCCGTTGAAAAAAAGACAATCGAGGGGGCCCTTCCGGGATTTAAAGAAATTGCAGATCAATACGGAATGAGAAAAGGATAGAACCATTTCCCACTTAAACTCAGTCCATAATTGAGAAGATATATTAAGCAATGAACACTTTTCCTAAAGACCCCATCCCCCTCCTAACCTCCCCCTTCAAGGGGGAGGAAGGTAGTAATTTCCCTCCCCTTCAGGGGGAGGGGCAGGGTGGGGGTGGGGGAAACCGCAAGGGTAAGATCAAAGATGAAACTCAATGTCTATACAATTATAGACCGATTAATAAAGAGGAGGGTGTATGAAGCAGTCCTGGAGGTTTCCACTCCCGTTGATCGGAATCCTTGCCTTGATTCTTCTCCTTTCCAGCTGTGTGGTCGGACGGTATTACGAGGGGTCGCAGGTCCTCCCTGAAAAAGTCAAAGAGATCAAACCGGGCATCACGACGAAGGAAGAGATCATCAGCTGGTTTGGGCCGCCCCAGAACTACATCAGCCCCACGGTTTTCAACGAGATCCTTCGTGAACTGGACGTGACCCGGGAGCCTCTCACCAACTATCCTTTTGCCAATATCCTCTCCTACCAGTACAACCGGGGCAACATTCGTGCTATCGTCCTGGTCCTCTTCAACTTCGTTGAAGCCAAAGTGAAGTCAGATCATCTGGTCATCTTCCTCGATGAACAGGATAGGGTGAAATATTATGGATTCCACAGGGGGACGGATGAGTTACGGTAGAACCATCATCGCTCTTTTTCTTTTGCTGTGGATATGGGGATGCAGTATCGGAAGGATCTACGTGGGATCCGAACTCAAACACGACCCCGACGAAAAGATCAAAACAGGCGTCACAACCAAGAGTGAAATTCTCCAGGTCTTCGGCCCGCCGGACCGGATTCAGAAACAGTATGATGGAGATATCTTTGTCTATGCCTATCTCCGGAAAAATTCCTCCAAGTTCACGATTGAAGAACCCTACATTACCAACCTCACCCTATTTCAGTACACCCGGATTCAGCAGAAAAAGGATGGTCTTGTCATCCTCTTTGACAAGGATGGGGTGGTAAAAAGCTACGGGTTCCAGAAAAGCACCCCCGAACTCACCACGTTTTAGACCCCGTTAAAAATCCGAACGGAGTATTGTCCATACATTGATGTTATCGACAAGAGGATTCATAACCCCACCTAACCTCCCCTTATCTCAAGGGGAGGAATAACTCATCTTCATCCCTCCTGAAATTAAGGGGGGACAAAGGGGGTTTACCCCTCCACAAAGCAGTGACACATTATTCCTAACCGGACAGGAATCTATTCCTCCCTGAAAACAATTTTGAAGCTCAGAAGGGCGAAAAAGGTAATTCCGCTGATCACAAGAAAGAGTGTTGAAAGATTCGAGACAGCCAGGATGGAGGTGGCCATCAGAGGGCCCAGGGCATTCCCCGTGAAACGCGCAGAATTAAGGAAGCCAATGGTGCTTCCCCTTAAATCGCTCACAAAGAGGGAGATCGCGAGTGGAAGGACGACCGCGATCAACCCTGTCTGTACCATCCGGATGACTGTAAAATCGACAATCCCCTTGCTGAATACAAGCAAGGCTTGAAAGAGGACCCCCAGGGACATTAGAAAAAGTATCATCCGGTAGAGTCCATATCTCCTGGCAACCCAGCTCCATAGATAAGTCCCGATCATCGCTGTCGTCGTGTAAATCATGACGACGGTCCCTGCCAGTTTTAGAGCCACCGGCCGTGCAATCTGAAACTTTTCGAAAACGTTAGGCAGGACACTGGGTAGAAACATCAATTGAAGCTGGGAAGCAAAACAGAGGAGCCATCCAACGAGAAGACGTTTATTCAGGGAGAGACGGATATCTGATTTTTCTTTTTTGGGGAGGATTGGAACATCGGTGACATAGAAGATGCAGAAGATCATCGAAGCAAACAGGACAAGCGATGCGCTGATGAAAGCGCCTTTGAAACCGAACAGGGCGGCTGCAAGAGAGCCCAGAGGAGGACCCAGAAGCTGGCCTAAGGTCATGGAGGATTGGTAAACTCCCAGATAGGAGGAAACCTTCTCTTTGGGTGAAGAGGAGGAAACGATGATTAACCCGATGGTGGACGTCCCTCCCACAAACCCTTGCAAAATCCTGAGCAGAAGCAGGAGATGGAGATCGGTCGTGAACCCCATCAGAAAGAAGAGAAGGGAATGGAGGAGGATCCCCTTGAGATAGAGGGACCGGGGGCGAAAATGATGGGTGAGTGTGCCCCAGAAGGTAGAAGTGAGGGCGGTCACAATACTGGTTGCGCCAATGATGGCTCCGACCCACAGAAGCGTCTGTGCAGGGGGATGGGGGCTTATTTTGAGAATAAAGAAAGGGATGAAAATATTGACGAAATTAAAGGAAAAAGCGACTCCGAATTGAGAAAAACAGAGAAAAATCAACTGCCGGCGATTCGCTTCCACGAGCACCCATTCAATCCTGAAAGAGTAGAGAGAGAAGTGAACCCCGTTAGAAATTCCAGCGGGGCATTATTTCTAACGGGGTAAAGTCATTGCCGATACTTGTAACATTTAACCTAAATCATGTAAATCCTATTCCTGCATTTGTTCAATCCATTTCAGGATATTGACTATTAAAGAGGCGACTTCATTTCATTCCATCCCTTGAAATCTGTAGCTCGAATGCCTACCTTAATAGTAAAGAGAGAAATTAATTGTATCTTTTCCAAAAGGAAAGGAGATGGGCAAAAATGAAAAAGTCTTTTCTAACTTTTTTCTTTATTTTTAGCCTTTTTATTCTCCCTCAACGAGAGGTATCGGGGCAGATTGGAAGGGGAACTCCCCAATTTAGAGCCATTTCAGGGGTCTCTATGGGCGGTTATGGCGCCATGAATATCGGCTTGAGCCATCCCAACCTTTTTAAAACGATCGCAAGCCTCGGGGGACCGCTGGACATGGCCTACCTTTTTAAATATATTGATGTGGACCAGCTCGGCAATTACGACAACCTTCCTCCCTATCCGGGACGGGACACCCGGGTCAAGATGCTCCAGGATCTTTCGATCAGCTTTGGAAACCCTGTTTTTTTCAACCCCGCTTCGACTTATTTTCCTCCGGGAATCACCGATGCAAATGCGAGAATCCCCACCGCTCTACTGAACTTCATTGACGGGGCGGTTAATCCTGATGGGAGATTGCGTGTCATCACCTATGAAGACCCGGCCCCGGGCGACTGGGTGGAGGTCTTGTTGGCAGCAGATCTGAATAACAACATGATAAGGGATTTTGGAGAGCCCGTTCTGAGACAGTTTCATGAGCCTTTTTCGGATATTAACGGAAACGGGATATTCGACCTTGGCGAGCCCTTTTTCGATACGGGACTGGATGGGGTTTTCGGCACCAATGACTTCGGAGAAAGGGATGGGGTTTTCACCTACAATCCCCACCGGGAAAATTTCTTAGCCGAAGATCCGCTGTCCCATCTGCAAAATTTACCCATCGATCTCCTTCAGGGGCTCAATCTCTATATTGATGCGGGGACCCTGGATGAATTTCAGTTCAACATCCATGCGGATAACTTTGCCCGGGCGCTTCAGGCCAGAGGGCTCGATATTGCGGTCTTGAATGGTTTCCCCAATAGCTTCCCGAACGTCTCTCATTTTGTCCAAAACAGGGTCCTGGTAAAGTATATCGGGGGACATGTCGGATTCAATAAAGAGGATATCGGCTTGAGCTTCCAGGGGGTGATTGCAGGAGCTCTGGGTGGCCTTCTGGTCGCGAACCGGTTCACGACCCTCTTTGCCTTTGTATCGGACAAGTTTCCCGGCGGGGAATTCGGGACAAACCCGATTGAGCTGCTTTTCTCTCCCAGCGCCATGAGGGTGTCATCTTTCTTCAGCCCTTCATTAAATCGAATCATGAATTTCGGAATTTATCTTCCCCCTGGCTATCGTGACAGCCCAGCCACCTTCTACCCCGTTCTCTACCTTCTGGGCGGATACAACATGTCCATTTCAAACCTTGCCGGCCCGGGGATCAAGGCGGCTCTGGATGCCTTGATCCTGAGCGGCGAGATGCAGAAGTTGGTTATTGTGATGCCCGACGGCATAAACTTCAAGAATGGACGGGGGCACTTTTTCGTCAACCAGATTGACCAGGTGCGGGGTGACAATTTCATGGATTCCTTTTTCGACCTTGTCACTCACATCGATGCCAATTTCAGAACAAAATGAACCCCTCCCCTGAGAGACTGGGTCACAATGATCCGTTCGCCCTGAGGTTCTCGAAGGGGGAACGGATCATTACTCCCTGAAACCCAAAATACTGTCTTTTAAAAAGTAAAATACCCTTTTTACCCTATTGTTCATTTCTCGACATGAGAGAAAATGAGAGACGAATATTCGTAAATACTTGCAAGCATAGACATGGTGGTTCGCCAGATCCTGGAAGCAAGGAGGTCTATTCCTTTCTTAGAGGGGTGATCATGACGAAAAATCTGACAAGGCGGGACTTTATAAGGGCGGTCGGGGGAATAACGGCAATGGCGGTCTCCGGTGATTTAGGGCCGGATGTTTTCGCCGCTCAAAAGAGGATGTTTCAATTTCCTGAAAAAGACGAATTGATCCTCTTAACTTCAAGGCCGCCAAACCTTGAGACCCCTCTCCACCATTTTAAAAAAAGAGTGACTCCCAACAAAAGCCTTTTCGTGCGATGGCATATCGCCAATATCCCGACCTCCATCGACTTAAAAGAGTGGAGGCTCAAGGTAGGCGGTCATACCGAAAAGGAGCTTCTTTTATCGATGGATGAATTGAAAAAATTTGAAAGGGTGACCTATACGGCCGTGATCCAATGCGCTGGAAACGGGAGGAGTTTTTTTGAGCCAAAAATCCCTGGAGCGCAATGGGAACACGGCTCCATGGGAAATGTCACCTGGACGGGCGCCCGCCTGAGGGATATTCTGAACAGAGCCGGGATGAAATCAGGGGCCATCGATGTCTCGTTTAACGGCCTTGATACGGGCACGCTTCCCACGGTCCATGATTTTATCAGGAGCCTCCCTGCCGACAAAGCGATGGAAGAAGACGTCATGGTCGCTTATGAGATGAACGGAGAGCCTCTTTTATTGCTCAATGGCTATCCCGCCCGCCTTGTCGTCCCCGGATGGTATGCGCCGTATTGGATTAAAGCCCTGAATGAAATCTCAGTCTGGCCGAAAAGATTTGAAGGGTTCTGGATGGACATCGCTTACAGGATTCCGGATAACCCCTGCGCCTGTGTGCCACCGGGGTCAACACCTCAAAAAACAATCCCCATTCGCAGGATGAATACGAGGTCTCTTATCCTTGAGCCCGAGGATGGCGCCCGCCTGAGCCTGAAGAAGCCCGTCAGGATGATGGGAATCGCCTTTTCCGGGGGGTTCAAGATCAAGGATGTGATCGTCTCCGTCGATGGAGGAAAAAACTGGAGAGAAGCAAAACTGGGCCGGGATGAGGGGCGCTATTCATGGATTCAATGGTTCCATACTTGGGTTCCTTCCAAGCCTGGAAGATATGGGCTCATGGCAAGGGCCATGAACGGCATCGGGGAGTCACAGCCCTTTGAAAGTCTGTGGAATCCGGCGGGCTACATGTGGAATAAGATTGAAAAGATTGGCATCACGGTCGAATAGGAATGAACATGAAGATCCTTCTCATTTTCACGGTTCTTTTTTCATCCGTTCTATTTGCCTTATCACAGGATCGCACCCCGAACGCCACGGTGCGTTCAATCCACCTTCCCGACATTCGCACGGATTTGAAGCCGGGGGAAGGGAGGGAGAAAGCGGAGTCTCTCTGTGTAATCTGTCACAGCCTTGACTACATCCCCATGCAGCCGGGATTTTCAAAGGCTCAGTGGGCGGCCATTGTGAATAAAATGATAAAAGTTTTTGGAGCGCCAATCAATGAGGCGGATGCAAATCTCATCATCAACTACCTTGCCGAAAAATATGGCTCAAAGGAATAAGGAGGTTCCACTCTCGAGGTCTCTGTTGTTCTTCGTTCTTTTGATTCTGCCGGCCCTTGCCTTTGCCTTCGATTTCTTATAATTTCTCCGGGGCACAGAGGTTTCTTGCTTCAACTGCGACACGGCCACACTCTTTGCAAATGAATTTTCCGCCCTTCACCAGCTTCTTGTAATCGTCGAGGCTCACCCTCAAATAGCCCACGTTTTCTAACAGACACAGGTGTTCCTCATGTCCCCAGTGGGGCATTTTAACATTCTCCATGATATCCACCTCCTCTCTATGTAGTGATCAAAGGATATCACCCATCCTTATTCCAGTTAATTACCAGATCCCAAATATGTCAACTTTTTTGAACTTTTTTTGAACCCGGGACGAAGGAAACGGCGCCGACATGTTTATCGACAGGGATGTATTCATGGATATAATGCTTCGCATGATAAATGGTTATCAACTTTTCGATAAACAGAAGTATGGCCACAAAGAGAACGAAACCCCACAATTCCATCCTTTCTAAAGCGCCCATTACATTGATGATAAGAATGATTAAGAGGAATCCTTCTGTGATTGCGTCCATGAGGCCCAATATCGGATGCCCGGCATAGAAGTAGCCGCCACCCGGAAATAATATGGACATCCATGTTGCGGTCTTCATATTTTTGAATTCAAGATGGCAATTGGAGCAGGAGTATACATCTTTTTGAAGCGGGGTCATGCACTTAGGGCACAGGGAATGCCTTTCACTGATGTTAGAGGGCTGCCCTTTAATGAATCGAGGCTCCAAGGTTTTAAGTTTCCTAAACTCCCTTGATTTGATGTAATAAAATTTTTCTTTCCTCCCGCTTTTATATTCTATCTTCAGCAGCCGACCTAAAAATCCGCTCAGTTTGAATTCATCCATATCCCCATATCGAATCTGTGAAACGGAATGCTTTGGCGTAAAATCATATTTTGTGGGGAAGTGTAGAATTCTTTTGTTTGTAAAGATAAGAACGCATCGTTTTAAATAATAAATGACCCATCCTGTCGTCCATTGTTCGAGAAATGACATGGGGGACGTTGCTTGCACGCACAGCAAAATTTCTTCCCCTGGTTCTAATAATGACTTCAGGAACGGAACGAATTTTTTGAGAATTTTAATCTGATCCTTCATAATCTTTTCTTTAAATTCTTCTTTTTGGTTTGAAAAACAGATTTCCTTATTGATTGGTAAATTCAAATTATCAGGTTTTGTCATGTCATTGGGCTTCATCTTTTCTCCTTACTTCCCATACCAACAGATTAGAATGAGATGAGAAACAAAGAAAGTAAGCTGCTATATATCCTCTTCCAGCCTAAACACATTTTTCTGAATTAGAACCCTGTCACATAGAATAATAAAAGCAAATTCCTTGCCCAACAGGTAGAATTTCGATAAATTTGTATCCATTTGATATTATAAGCTTATTTTAAATGCCTTATATTTCTGAGTTTTTCACTTCATGGGTAAATAGGCATTTTTGGACCAGTTGACCATTTTTGTTACGAGTTTTTATTGGGCCTGGTTAATTAGAGTCTGTACATAAACGGACGGTTTTCAAAAAAAGTCGTCATTCCGGCGAAAGCCAGAATCCAGTTCTTACAAGAATTTCTGGATGCCGGATCAAGTCCGGCATGACGGAAAAAAGGCATTTATAAACAGACACTAATTAGAAGATTCTTGGGGGTAAAGAGAAAGAAGTCGGTAGGAAAAGTCTAAATTTAAGCGGTTATGAGGTCAACTTTTTTTAGATACATCTTCAGGTCTGTCACTTCAACAGCAGTTTCTTAAAGATTGATATGATTTCCAGGCTCATAACTTCATTGCTTCTTCCGCAATCGCCCTGGCCGCATGCGGACGGGAAATGGCTTTGGCTCTCCTGGACATGTCCGCAAGCCTTTGGGGATCTTTTAGGAGCTGGCCAAGTTTATAAAGCAGGACGGGCAGGTTGCGGGCCTTCATTCCCGCACCCTGTTCAATCAAGTAATCCGCATTGGCTTCCTCTTGTCCTGGAATGGGCTCAATGAAAATCATCGGGACCCCCACGGCGATGCTCTCTGACACCGTGATGCCCCCGGGTTTCGTGATCAATAAATCGCTCAAAGCCATTAACTCATCCATAAAATCGACAAAGCCGAATACCCTCTTGAGCCTGGGCTCGGATTTCTGTTTTATCTCCAGGTCTTTTCTTAATTCAGTATTATTTCCGCAGACCACCATGATCTGAAACTCATCTTCGATGGCTCTAAAGTCAGCGATCACCTCTCCCAGAGGTGTTACTCCGAAACTCCCGGCCGAAATCAAGATGACCGGCGATCGGTTATTTAACCCGTACTTGGCGAGCAACTCTTTCCGGTCTTTTTCCTCGGAAAATTTTGGGTGAACCGGTATGCCGCTCGCAGCGATTTTCTCGGAAGGAACCCCATAAAACATTAAACTGCTCTTCACCTCTTCCGTGGCCGTGAAATACCGATCGACGTTGGATACAAGCCAGACAGGATGAAATTCGTAATCCGTTAAGGTAACCGCAATTCTAAACCCTTTCTTCCTCTTTCTCCGGTAATTCTCCAAAACCGCCTCGGAAATGAAATGGGTTGCAACCACGATATCAGGCTCAAAATCCTCAACGAGTCTGAAAAAATCGCTGAAATTAAACCTGTCAATCAAGAACCGGGGCTTAACAAATCTCTTCGATGATCCATAATGCTTGTAGCTATAAGCATAGAGTTCTGGAACGGCCTTCACCACATCCAGATACATTTTCCCGTAGAGATATTTGATGAGCTCGTTGGAATAATCTAAGAGATCTACGTTTTTGACATCTTCGCCCGGCTGATATTTCGCAAAGGCCGCTTCCACAGCCTCAGCAGCCTTCAGGTGTCCCGCCCCCGCCTTCACCGAAACCACAAGAATTTTTGTCATCAACTTATAAACCTATCCAAAGATATTTGACATTTTCTAAACAATTCCCTCCCCCTTTGAAAAAGGGGGATTGAGGGGGATTTTCCTGAGTCTCAAATCCCCCCTCGCCCCCCTTTGCTAAAGGGGGGTAATCCGGTGGGGAATGTAGTGACAATTATTTGTCAATAACAATTCACTAAGCACTCAAAGGTAATAAGCAACTATTTTGAGGTTTTAAAATGTGATCGAAATCCCGGCGTTCGTCACCCACTCCCTTTTCAGTTCGTCGAACCTTTCAACCTGGATCATCTGGGGGAATGAATCCACCCTGTTTCCACTTAATTGGAGCTTACGGTAGCCAAACCCGAGAAATGGCTCCAGGGAGAACGACAGAAACTTTATCGTACTTCCAAGTGAAGTAGCCATCCCCCAGTGATGACCGTCCAAGGCTCTATCCTCCTGGACAACAGGGGATTTGAACCTGAGTTCCTCGGATACCCATCCATAGAAAATATTCACTCCTGCCCTCACTGTAATCCCGGGAGACAGTTTCTTTTCACCTGTTAGACACAAGAAGGCCTGGTGCTCTTTATAGTAAGGGAAATTAGTGTTATTAGAAAAGCCCTGAGAGAAGCTTTGGTTGGTGCGTATAAATTTATAATAGATCCCGGCAGCAAACCTGTCCTCTTCATTAAACTTTTTATCGATACCTCCACCTGCTGTGAGATGGAATATTGTCTCCTTGTTTTCGTAGCTTAAAAAATCCTCATTAACAACAAACGGAGCCTGGCTTCTTTCGAGTCCTTTTCCATCCCTTGACTTACGTTCATATTCCATGGCCAGGACAAACGGCAGATCAAGGTTTTTCAAGAAAGGAAATCTAAGCCAGAGATCGCCTCTGGCTTTCCAGCCTTTAACATCCCCTTTCAAATGAGAAGATCGAAAAGTTCCACCAAAGATATCTGTGGATCGAAGATCATTATCGCCATTGAAAATAAAACCACCCTTCAGTGTTAAAGCGAGCTTTCCCTCACCTAAAGGCCCCTCCAGGGTTCCTTTGAAAAGAGCCTCCCAAAATCTGGAATCAAAGGGAATCATAACTAAAGAGGGATCATTCGTGTCTATTGACCTAAAAAAGAAGGAGGTTACATCGGATAAATTCTTTTTTTCCTCAGTCCGGTGTGCCAGTTCGATCGCGCCTCCGAGCCGCAGGTTGTCAACAGGGAGACCGTAAAAAAGGGATAGAGAAAATGAGTCCAGCTCCTCGTGATATCGGTTTAGGCCAGACGTCCCGCCAGGAAAAAGCACAGGATCTGGCAAGAATATTACAGAAAAAGAATTCATTTTGCCCCTGAAGTCTCCTCTTGTACCTGAATAACGTAGAAATAATCCAGCTCTTCCTTTTCCCTGAGGCCAGGAGGTGCCAAGTAGTGCATCATGGTCTGCCTTGTGCCCTGAAATTCTGTTTGATGATCGCAATACCCGTGGATTTATAAAGAAGCCTGTTGGAAGAGAGAGCAGTTCGGATGTAAAATCCCAATCGGGCACATCAACGTATGTGAACTGATAATGACTGTAGTATTTGATTCCGCTTCCAATTGCTATTTTTGAGGGATGGATGAAGAAATCGGATTTGTCTTCCACGAGTCCGAAAGGGTCTCCCATCCCCGCCATTCTTCCCTGCCAACTGTAACTCAACGTAGAAAGTGATAGTAGAAAAAAAATAGATAACAGCGCAGAAAAGGCTTTCTTTTTCACGGACCTCCTCTCAGTAAGCTTCAAGATGTCCGTACGCCAACAACGGCATCAAGATACTAAAACAGGAATAGATCTGTCAAGTGATGGACGAATCCCTGTCCTTTCTTCATGAGCCTTCCTTTGTTGAGACAAACATAGTAAAATTAGATTGGGTATGGCCATGGAAAATGTTGAATGCAAAGATCTCTTTCTTCGGACAGTGGCTGCGATATTTCTCAGGTCATTTC
>MGQQ01000076.1 GCA_001798855.1 Deltaproteobacteria bacterium RBG_16_49_23
CTACCTAGATG
The DNA here is from genome assembly GCA_001798855.1 of Deltaproteobacteria bacterium RBG_16_49_23. GTDB lineage: Bacteria > Desulfobacterota > BSN033 > BSN033 > UBA1163 > RBG-16-49-23. The sequence continues at coordinate 12 of MGQQ01000076.1, forward strand.
GGCACTGTCGAATTCTGGACAGGAATCTGCTTGTGAATGTGGCGACTCTGTTTGAGAAATCTGATGCCGACTGCCTGGGACGCGCCCAACCCCTGATTCCGGGAGACAAGACACTGACTCAGGCTATTGCTCTGGCCCGCAGCTCTGCCCTTGGCCACAATCCAGCCTCCTTCATCTATTCTGACTTCCAAGGATATATTGACCCCACCAGCTGTGGAGCGGCCTATAAGCAAGAGGTCTTCCAAAGGGTGGGCTACTTTGACGAAAATTTCGACGCCTGTGAAGACGTAGATTTCAACTTAAGAGTTAGAAAAGCCGGACTTAAGTGTTACATCTCTCCCAATCTCAAGGTTGAGTATTTTCCTAGAGCAAGCCTGTCGGGTCTGTTTACCCAGATGTTTCGCTACGGGTACGGCAGGTACAAGCTATTTAGGAAACACGGCCGTAACTTTCCCATCTTGGCGGCCCTCCCCGCTCTCTATCTTTTGTTATTGGTGATGGTGCTCATGGTCGGGTTCTTGAATTCTCAGTTCATCGCTTTTTTTTACCTGGGGGCGCTACTCTGCGCCCTCCCAGTATCGGTATACTCTTTGGTCTTGGCCCTTCGGAATAAACTGCGGCTTTTCCCTCATCTCTTGGCAGTCTTCCCCATAATTCACTTCGGAATCAGCTTGGGCTTGTGGAAGAGTCTGCTTACAGGCCTGAGGGGAAAACCGTGAAATCGCTTAAAATTGTCTTAGCTGCCGTTTTATACTATACCGGCATGTTCTTTTTGCTCAATCGATTTACTGGAGGCAAATTTATTCTTATTCTGAGTTTTCACAGGGTGGTTAATTCCGCCGAGCAAGCCAAGACCTCCCCCACTTTACCCTGTCTGACCGCCTCGACTTTTGAAAGCCTAATCAGGTATCTGGCCGCTACTCGTGAAGTGATCGGCCTAGACCAGTGGGTCAAACAGGACAGAATGATTGACGGAGTAGTTCTGACCTTCGACGATGGCTGGGAAGATAATTACCTTTATGCTTTTCCGGTTTTGAACAAATACAAATTTCCGGCCACCATATACCTAGTGACAAACTTAATAGGAACTTCTGAGACCCTGTGGCAGGTAAAGCTATTCTCTCTGTTCTCAAGACTTAAACCGGAAGACCTTGACTCACTGGAGAGTCCGGACCTAAAAGAGAGAATCCAAAGACTCCTAAGAACTGGTTTGAATTCCGCCGATTTTAGCCAACTCACCGTGCATCTGAAACTGAAAAGCAGCCGCGAAATTTTCGCCATGCTCTCCAGGCTGGACCGAGGAGAAAAAAATCCGCACCTACCTCTTTTTCTAAATTGGGAGCAGGTCCAAGAAATGCAGAAGCACAACCTCTCTTTCGGATCTCATACCTCCAGCCATATTATATTGACCGTGGAGGACCAACATACAGTCCAAAAAGAACTTGAGAAATCTAAAGAGGTGTTGGAAAAGAAATTGGGTTGCTCCATTCGACATTTTGCCTATCCCAATGGCCGACACAACTCAGAAATTAGAGATTTGGTCAAGCAAGCTGGATATTTGAGTGCCGTGACCATCCATGAAGATATCAATACCCGCCATACCGATATTTATCAACTCAGCCGAATAGAAATAGAGGAAGGCAAAGTAACTGGTCGGAACGGCAGGTTCTCCAAACATCTGTTTGAATTGGAGACCTGCTGGCTATATTTAAAAATGCGCAATCTGATAAGAGGCAGGCGGGCTTACTAGTGCAGGATAAAATCAAGCTATTTCTTCTGATCGATACCATTTCCGGTCCCAACGGGGGGACCGAAAAACATGTTTTGCAGCTGATCAGGCTTTTGAATCCTGACCGATTTCAGGTCTACTTTGGCTCACTCTACACCAGCAAATGGCTGGAAGAAAATCCTCCTGCCTGTTGGAAGTTAATCCTGAATTTCAAGGGCTACCGGCATCCTAACTTTCTCTCTCAGTTTATTAAATTAGCCCGATTCCTGAGAAGAGAGCGGATTAAAATTATCCAGACTTTTTTTTTGGAATCGAATATAATCGGTGTGTTAGCCGGTCGGCTGGCCGGCGTTCCGGTCAAAACCGCTAGCAGAAGAAATCTGGGGCATCGCTATACTCCTTTCAGAACTATGTTTCTGCGGACGTTCAAAAAGTTGACCACTTGTTACATTGCTAATTGCGACAAAGTCCGTCAGTTTTTTATCAAGAATGAGAATATTAATCCCCGCAAAATAAAGGTAATCTACAATGGGGTTGACCAGGCCTATTTCCGGCCTGGGAATAAGGTAACCAGAGCGCAACTGGGAATTCCTGGGGATAAGTTAGTTATTGGGATGGTCGCAAATTTAAAGAAGATTAAAGGAATCGACTTCTTTATGCAGGCGGCTAAGCTCATTAGCCAGAAGAGAGGCGATGTCATCTTTGTTGTCATCGGCGGCGAATATGAGGAAGAATATTATCACAAAATGCGCGCTGAATTGGGTTTGAAAGAAGTTGTGCAATTCCTGGGAATTAAGGCGGATGTCAGAGATTATCTGAACGCCTTTGATCTTGCAGTGAATTCTTCTCTGACCGAAGGGTTCTCGAATTCCATTCTGGAGTATATGGCCTGCGGTCTGCCGGTAGTGGCCACCGACGTGGGAGGAAATCCCGAGGCGGTGATAGACGGCCAAAGCGGAATCATAGTCCCGGCAGGCGATTCAGAAAGGCTGGCCCGGGCGATGGAAACGTTATTGAACGATGGCCAAATGAGAAAGAGAATGGGAGAAAAAGGCCGTCAGCGGATTGTGGATAACTTCAGTCAGTCCAAAATGATCTCTGAAATGGAAAAGCTCTACTTGGATCTTGCACGTGCCCATTAGAATTGAGGTTGTACCCAGCGACGCGAAATTCTTGGAGTTAAAAGAAGCCTGGAACAAACTAGTCAAGCAGACCAAGCATCCCCACATCTTTTTGACCTGGGAGTGGCTCTACACCTGGTGGAAACACTTCGGGAAGCAAAAAGAGTCAAAGATACTTTTGGCTAGAAATCAGAACGGCGATTTGGTCGGAATCGCCCCCTTTTTCAAGGCCCGGGAGCGATTGGGATTGCAGAAATTGAGTCAAGTGAAATTTCTAGGGACCGCCCCTATCTCTTCAGAATATCTGGACCTCATTGTATCCGCTTCATTATCCCAACAGGTCACCCACGCCTTCCTCGCACATTTAGAGGATGACAAAGATCTCGACTTGTATTGTTTCACTGACTCATTGCCCGATTCCAGTCTACTCTCAAACTATGGAAGGCTTCTTGGAAACTTTAAACCGGTTCCCGCCGAAGTCTGCCCGCTGATAAATTTTCCCTCCAGCTGGGAAGATTACCGGCAGTCCATATCCGTCCGTACCCGCAAATATATTCAGCACATTTTCAAATTTTTTCTCCAAGAAAGGGGGGGAACCCTCAAGAAAGCCTCCCTGAGAGACTTCAAACCTGTACTAAATCGACTCTTCGAACTCCACACCCGGCGCTGGCAGTCCCGGGGAAAGGAGGGGAGCTTTGTTCTGGAGGAGAAGAAAAGATTTCATCTGGAGGTATCCAAAAGGTTGTGTGAAAACGGACAGCTGGGTCTGTATTATCTGGAGCTGGAGGGAAATATCATCTCAATTCTTTACGGTTTTTACTACCAGGATACGTATTACTTTTATCAAAGCGGATTCGATTTGAGCTATCAAAAGCAAAGCCCCGGTCAGGTGGTATTGTATCACGCCATCCAGGATGGTTTCAATTCTGGAATTAAGAGGTTTGACTTTCTGCGGGGTGATGAAGAGTATAAGCTCAAATGGGCCAACGGTAAAAACCAGACTTTCAATCTGATGGTGCCTCGAACCTCTAAAGCACGACTGGCTCTCTCCCTAGCTGAGAAGAAAGCCGGATTGAAAAAGAGTCTCAAGAACCTGCTGAAGAAAGACAGCTGGTTCAGAATTTGAGCAGTCTGGTAAGCTCAACCCTGGTTTAGGTAGGAGAGAATGGTGGCGCCAAAACGGTCAAAGGTTGAACAAAGGCCGCTTAATCGGTACGGATTAGCTATTCCAGAGACACCTTTAACCGAATGTTGCGGCTGGAGTTGTGGTCGTTCAGCAATACTTATCGAATCGGCATCAAGCTTGCAGTTACAGGCTTCGATATATACATTAGTAACTAAGCGACGAGGAGGGTGTGGTGATTAGAAGACCGGTAAGCCTGGGTTTTGTCATTTTTGTCTTGCTCATTTCGGTAAGCCTTTCAAGGGGGCAGGGTGTCTCTCCCAATTATTTCTTTAACGCTTTAGTCCACTACTCGGAAATGGACTGCGCCACCCCGGCTCAGGAGACCACCATTGCCAAAAGATACCACTTCATCCTAGACGGCGGCTGCTCCAAGGACATGAATTCCATCAAGAGCATCAATCCGGACGTGATCTGGGCTTTTTACAATTCCGGCACCGACAATGACGTCCCCGGAGAGGAGCACACTTTTGTGGTCGGTCGGGCTCAGGCCAATGGAGTCAACAAAGAGACCAACTATCTACATTACTTCGAAGACACTCAGGTTTCTTTGGGCGGACAAACATTTGTAGTCCCGGGCTGGGGAGGAGGCTCGGCCACCGCTGAAAGTTTGGCTCGCGTGCCGGTTTATTGGAAGGGGAGGTATGTGGTCAATTTTGCCAGTCCCCAGGCCCGGCAGTATGACAAAGAGTACATTGTCTCTAAATTCAAGGTAAAGGACCCCTCCACCAACTACTATTTTGACTGCATCTTTTTGGACAATAGTAGCGACGCGGTATTGTATAACATCGGAGGTATTTTAAGCGGGGGAGCGATTGCCGAACATCCTACTCATGCCAAGATTGCCACCGATGCCTTCTACTCCTGGTATGGATCAAACATGAAGACTTTCTTTGGAGCCCTGAGGGACACCCTGCGTTTAGGGCCGCAGTGGGCTCCGGATGGTAAAGTGAAGTATTTATCTGCTAATGGCTCCTTGAACTCAGCCGGACTAATTGACTGGGCCATTGATGAGTACAACTTAAGCCCTACTCGTAACTGGCTAGTCTGGATTGAAGCTGCCATTCAGATCAACAAGAATAACTGGGCCCAGAAGACCAAGATTTTCTACGAGGCCAGAATAACTACCGTGGTCAACGGCCGCCAGGGGCAGATCTCCTACGCTCAGGCTCTGCTGGACAATTTAGCTACCCATTATTTAGTCCGGACCGATTCTTCTCTGCTCTTTCAATCCGGGCCTTATCAGGTCTATGCCACCGGCTGGGATACTCTAGTCTGGCGGGGGTGCATGGACTACGACATTGGCGACGCTTTGGGGGACTACAATCCTAATTTCTTTTCCGGGGTGGATGGCAAGGGTTACTCTTTTAGGGTTCTGTCGAGGCAGTATCAAGGTGCTTTAATTCTAGTTAGACCCCGAGGAGACTGGAATCAGGATTTTGATGATGCCACCATTGCCAACATTCCTCTGGGAGGATCTTATCGGCCCCTGCTTCCTAACGGGACTTTGGGAGCTTCAGTCACATCCATCGGCATGAGAAACGGGCAGGGTGCAATTCTAATACCCTCTGCTGGAGGAAACACACCCCCCGCCACTCCAACTCTGGCTTCACCGGCTGATGGCGCTACCGTGACAGGTCTCCGCCCGATTCTCAGCGTGAGCAACTCCTTTGACCCTGATGCGATTGATAATATTACCTATTTCTTTGAGGTTTATTCAGATGCCGGCCTGACTAACCTAGTGATCGGTTCACCGGCCATAAACGAAGGAACCAATTCCACTTCCTGGACGGTCAGTATAGACCTGCAGGACTCCACCACTTATTGGTGGAGATGCCGGGCCTATGACGGCCAAGCCTTCTCGGCTTGGATGGCGGCCAAATCATTTACGGTGATGACCATCGGAGGAGGAATCAACAATCCCCCCTCTGCACCTGCGGCTTACCTACCGGCCAACCGGGACACGGTAGCAACCTCGCGGCCTGCTTTGACGGTGACAAATTCGACCGACCCGGACGGGGATGTCTTGGTCTATGAATTTCAGGTTTTCTATGACAGTTTATTGAGCAATCTGGTGACATCCTCAGGCTCTGTCCCCCAGGGTGTGGTCTACACCTCTTGGACAGTGGATGTCGATCTCCAGGATTCAACTGTCTACTGGTGGAGAGCGCGCTCCTATGACGGCCAGGCTTATTCTTCCTGGATGAGCGCCCGCTCCTTTCTGGTCCAATCCGGTGCAGTGGGAGTGGATTCGACCGCGCCGGTCTTGAAAGGCCCCAAAAACCGGGAGAAGATTGCTCCCGGACAGGCTAAGCTCAAAGTTTATCCTGACGCCAACCCCGGCTCGATCTACTTTTTCGAACTTGCGACCGATACCACCATGGCCGGAGCCGTAGCCTCGCCCGGAATTACTCCCAATCCGGGTGATACTCTGGTTGAATGGGCTACCTCTTCCTTAAGCGATGGGGTTTATTTCTGGAGAAGCCGGGTCTATCGCGGCAACGGCTACTCGGACTGGAGTCAGGTGGTCTCCTTTGAAGTGGCCGCCTTTAGTCCCTACGCCTATCCAAATCCATATAAGCCGTCAGAAGGCGCCACGACTATCACCTTTGCAGATTTACCCCCTAATGCTCATTTGAAAATCGCTACTGTTTCCGGAGATCTGGTCTATCAGGTTAAACTCGGCCCGGCCGAGACTCAATTCGTATGGGATGTCAAGAATCAGGACGGCCAGGAGTTGGCAAGTGGGGTCTATCTCTTTAGCGCCAGCTATCCGGGCGGTTCAACCAGCGGCAAGCTGGCAGTAATCAAGTGAAGTCTTGATTCGTATTTACAATCCAGAGGCTGGCTGCTAAATTCATCAGGATGCTCTCGTCAAAGTCGCCGAAATTCTGGATAATTCTGGCAGCAATTGCCGCGGTCGGAGTTCTGGCCAACTTCATCCGTTATAGCGAAGTCCGTCCGCAAGAGCCTCCCCACTTGGAGACTGTCCCTTACTTCGTCTCCGGCTGGAGCGGTCAGGAACTCTTTATAACCGAGTCGGCCCTGCAGGTCTTAGGAGCGGACACCACCCTGCTCCGGGTTTACAAGGATCCCCAGGGCAAAGAGGCCTCTTTATACATCGCCTATTTTGACTCTCAAAAGTACGGCTCCCAGATTCACTCCCCCAAGCACTGCCTCCCTGGCGGAGGCTGGAATATAGTCAGAAGGGAAAAACAGGAGTTTGTCTTTCCGGAAGGACAGAAGCTAAAGCTCAATCGGATGTTGATCTCCGACGGCAAGGACAGTCAGTTGATGTACTACTGCTTTCTGACCAGAAGCGGGATTTTGACCAATGAGTTCATGCTCAAAGCCGACCTGGTCCTTAATTCAGTCTTAAGAAGGCCGACTGACGCCGCCATCATCAGAGTTATCTTTCCCCTCCCCCGCCGCAGCAATCCTTCAGAGCAAGAGGAGTTAGCTAACCGGTTTCTCACCCTTTTCTGGCCCGAAATCAAGAAAGCCCTCCCCTTTCAAGCTTAAGTCTTTGTAATATCCCAAATTAAGAAAGAGGGAACCCAATGGTTCCCTCTTTTCTGTCCGTTGCATTTGCAGGGTTACTTCTGGACTGCAGCCGGGGGAATATGGTCGGGGACTTTATTCCTGATAGCCGGAATGCTCTGCAGATAGGCAAATATTGCTTTTAAGTCTTCATCAGTCATCTTGGCCAGGTTATACCAAGGCATGGGAGGCTTGATGTCCCAGCTTCCCGGCTGTCCCATATGTTTGCCAATCCGCATAGCCTGTATGAACATTTCTGCGGTCCAGCTCCCCAATCCAGTCATTGTATCTGGAGTGAGGTTCGCTGTAAAGGAAGTCCCCCAGGGGCCGTGCCAGGCCGTAAGCGTTGCCGATACCACCACTTGCCAGGGCTCTTGCGGAAGGTTGATGGTCGGCATCTTCAGGTCCTGGGGATGACCGGAAAGCAATCGGGACATATCCGGCTCTGGTCCCTTGGCCCCCATTATCCAGGGGGTGTGGCAATCATTGCAATGTCCGGACGTAACTAAATAACTTCCCCTCTCAACTATTTCTGCCTGAGTCATCTGCTTGACCGGCGGCTGACTTTGACAGCCAGCAATATAATAGGCCGTTAAAATTCCCAGACTCCCCAGCGCTAAGACTCCTAATCCGACCGACTTGGTCAGTTTTTTCCCCTCGGATTTGTGGTTAGACTTCATCAGTTCTCCTTCTCTATTATGAGGTCAAAATTTCGACCAAAAATTACATGCGGAGGAGCTTCTAAGCAAGATTTTTTTATCATTATCCTGAGATTTACATTCAGATTGAAGGCTTTTCGAGCTTTAAAAGTAATAGTATCTACTACCTCTAAAGCTGATTTTGCGTATATTTATGTTCTCAAAGAGAGCTGACGAGTCACTACTCTCAGCCTAAGAAAGGAAGTTAAGTGAACACCACTCAGAAAATCATCTCCTCTCACTTAGTGGACGGGAAAATCAAGCCGGGGGAAGAAATCGCCGTCACCATCGACCAGACTTTGCTTCAGGATGCCACCGGAACGGTGGCTATGCTGGAATTCGAATCTTTAGGAGTTCCCCGGGTCAAGGTAAAGCGGGCCACGGTCTATGTAGACCACAACATGCTCCAGACCGGCTTTGAGAACCCGGATGACCATCTCTTTTTGCAGACCATGGCCGCCAAGTATGGAGCCTATTTTTCACGACCGGGAAACGGCATTTCTCATCAGGCCGCTCTGGAGAGATTGGACGTCCCCGGACAGACCATGTTAGGGGCAGACAGCCACACCCCCCAGGCCGGAGCCATGGCTATGCTGGCTATCGGAGCGGGAGGGTTCGAAATCACTGCTGCCATGGCCGGAGAGCCTTATCGTTTGAAAATGCCCATGATTGTTCTGGTGAAATTGATCGGAAAATTGAGGCCCTGGGTTTCGGCCAAAGATGTGATTTTAGAGCTTCTGAGAAGATACACTGTCAGCGGGGGAATTGGAAAGATATTTGAATATGGGGGACCGGGACTGGCCGAATTGAATGTGCCTCAAAGGTCGACCATCGCCAACATGGGAGCGGAACTGGGATTGACCTCGACTGTTTTTCCCAGTGACGAACAGACCAAAAGATTCTTAAAGGCCCAGAAAAGAGAAAAAGATTTCACCCCCTTGAAAGCGGACAGCGAATCTGACTACGACGAAGTTATTGAATTGAATTTGTCTGATTTGGAGCCTTTAGTGGCCCAGCCTCA
>MGQQ01000077.1 GCA_001798855.1 Deltaproteobacteria bacterium RBG_16_49_23
CAAACCGCTCTCAAAAAGCAAGGAGGTCCTACACTAAATTCTTGATGGAAGTGTCTCATTTGGCTTGACACATTCCGCTTTTGTTCTTACAGAACAAGAAGTTACAAACTTGAAGTCGCAATTTGCGACTTCAAGTGCAAGTTTGAATCGGTCGCAATTTGCGACCGGTTCGACCCATGGTGGGCGACGAAAGTTACCAATGGTCTTTACTGAACATGGTGCCATTATGGCTGCTAATGTCCTCCGCAGCAAGCGGGCAATTCAGATGAGCGTGTTTGTAGTGCGCGCGTTCATTCGTATGCGGCAGATGTTGACTGAACAACGGGATCTTGCTCGCAAGCTTACGGACTTAGAAAAAGAATTGACTGCGAGGCTCGATATCCACGAGACTGCAATTAACGAGATCTTGGGGCAAATAAGACGATTGCTGAGTGCACCTCGAGAGTCTGAACCACCGAAGAGAAGAATCGGGTTCCTGTTGGAGGAACCGCATGTGCCCTATGAAGTTTCAAAGGTGTTTAAAAAACCGAAAAAGCGGTGAGTTTATGGACAGGGAGAATGGACACGCGACACGGGACACGGACACGTTTTTAACAGAATAGGTTGGAAGAATGTGTGTGGAGCCCCCATGGGAAAGGTTCGAGATATTCAAAAGCCGAATGGGAGGCGACATCCCGGCCAACATCGAATGGATTTCTCTGCCGGGGCAAACTTTGGCTTGAGGAGCGGGCTCCAGAAAAATTAAAGGGTGAGGGTGGATGAGATTTCTAAAAGGAAAAATAAGTCGAAGAATTCAACCTGGTCCCTCGGACTTAAGTTGTTTTAGAACCTACGTCCCCCTTGTTCCTCCCGGAGAGATCGATGAAATGCGGCAGGAAATGACAAGGCTCCGGGAGTTCCATGCGCTGGCCAAATCCATCGTCAAAAACTCCAAGGGAGAAGTGCTCTTAGCCGCCTTGCGTCGCGGATTTGCCGCTTCCGTTGAAGCGCAGAAGAATGAAGGCGCAGCTACCATCCAGCAGAAGGCCATCATCTTCACCGAGTCCCGCCGTACCCAGGAGTATCTCTTCCGCATCCTTGAAACGACCGAGTTTGCGGGAAGGGTCATGCTTTTTAATGGCTCTAACAATGACCCAAAATCGAGGGAGATATATCGTCACTGGCTGGAAAAGCATGCGGGCACTGACCGAATCTCTGGATCGCCCAGCGCAGATATGCGGGCCGCCCTGGTAGATCATTTCCGCGATGAAGCAGCCTTGATGATTGCCACTGAGGCCGCCGCCGAGGGTATGAACCTGCAGTTCTGCAATCTGGTGGTGAACTACGACTTGCCTTGGAATCCCCAGCGCATCGAGCAACGCATCGGGCGCTGCCATCGCTACGGTCAGAAATTCGACGTGGTGGTGGTCAATTTTCTCAACAAGAACAATGCTGCCGACCAGCGGGTCTACGAACTTCTGGACGAAAAGTTCCGTCTTTTTAGTGGCGTATTCGGTGCCAGTGACGAGGTACTGGGCGCAATGGAGTCCGGGGTCGACTTCGAAAAGCGGATTGCCACGATTTACCAGAAGTGCCGCACATCGGAGCAGATCCAGTTCGAGTTCGACCAACTCCAACAGGAACTGGAGATCAAAATCGCAGAGGGCCAGCGCGACGCCCGCGAAAAGCTCCTCGATAACTTCGACCAGGAAGTAGTGGAGAAGGTACGCATTCAGAGCCATGATTTTCTCGACCGCTTCAACGAACGGCTCTGGCTCCTAACCCGGTATCTACTGGCGCCCTATGCGCGGTTTGAGGATGGGAATTATAGCTTCATGCTTGAGCGGAATCCCTTCCCAGGAGAGACTATTCATCCCGGTCCTTACCGTATGGGTAAGAACGTGGAGGACGCCAATACCTACCGGGTGGGTCACCCTCTTGCCCGCCGGGTGCTGGAACGGGGCATGGCCTTGAGGGTTGCACCTGGGGAAGTCGTTTTTGACTATTCCAACAGCAGTAAGAACATTGCCATTCTTGAGCCACTGGTGAACCAAAGCGGGTGGCTTTGCTGCTCCCATTTCAGCGTTAGCGCCTTAGAATTGGAAGATCACCTTATCTTCACGGGCATAACTGATACTGGTGAAACGTTGGACGAAGCTCAGTGCCGCCGCTTGTTTGATCTACCCGGCAAGGAACAGAGCGGCACCGATGTTCCCGACACCATTAAAACAGTGCTCGAAGAGGCCGCCGCCCGGCGTAGGCAGGGACTTCTCGACGAGCTTGAGGCCAAAAATGGCCACTGGTTCGATACAGAGATGGACAAGCTCGACCGTTGGGCCGAAGACCGGCGAGCAGGCCTCAAGACAGACTTGGAAGAACTGGACCAGGAGATCAAGGAGACCAAAAAGGCCGCACGTCTGGCGCCTAACCTGCCGGAAAAATTGGAGCGCCAGAAGGAATTGCGAAAGCTTGAGATAAAGCGCGATGAAGCCTGGCGCAGTTACGACGAGGCGAGCCGGGAAATCGACCGACAGAAAGATGCACTTCTGGACGAGGTAAGTAGACGTCTGGAGCAGAAAACGGAACAGGAAACACTCTTCACTCTGCGGTGGGGGCTGGTATAATAATGGCGGCTTTATCGTAAATATGGGTAGTCAACGTTGGACATTATCATCCCAAAAAGCATAGTTTTGCATTATTGCCTTGACTTTTGTGCAAATCCTTGATATAAAGCCATAATGGATCGCTACCTTTATAATCCCATCAAGATGGATCTCTCCAAAAAGATGGTTATATTAACCGGGCCGCGGCAGGTCGGTAAGACCTATCTGGCCAAGGAATTGATGAAAGAATTTCGGAATGCCCAGTACCTGAATTACGATCATTACGATGATGCCCGAATCATCCACAATCAGACGTGGTCCCTCGATGCGGATTTGCTTATTCTTGATGAAATCCACAAGATGAAGGACTGGAAAAGGTTCGTCAAGGGAATCTACGACACCCGACCAGCGGGGCAGTCGATCCTGATCACAGGTAGCGCAAGGCTCGATACCTTCCGACAGACCGGCGAATCTCTCGCTGGCCGCTATTTCCCATACCGTCTACATCCCCTATCCGTCAGGGAAGTCAGGAATTCTGTTTCCCCTCGGGAAGCCCTAAGTCTATTGAACCGTCTTGGCGGTTTTCCTGAACCATTCCTTTCAGGGTCTGATTCAGAAGCGGCACGCTGGCGCAACCAGTATTATACGGATCTGATACGGGAGGACATCCTTGAATTCAGCAGGATTCACGAGATCAAGGCCATCCGTCTTCTCGTCGAAATGTTGCGGGAACGCGTCGGGTCACCCCTTTCCTATACCTCCATAGCCGGAGACCTGCAGATCGCACCTAACACGGTGCGGAAATATGTGGATATCCTGGAGAGCCTCTGCATCATCTTTCTGGTGCGACCTTTTCACGCCAACATTGCCCGGGCAATATTGAAAGAACCTAAAGCTTACTTCTTTGACAGCGGCTATGTGAAGGGCGACGAAGGGTTGAAGCTGGAAAATACCTGCGCCGTTTGTCTGCTGAAACACGCACAGTATCTTCAGGATACGGCTGGGGAGGATATTTCGCTCTGCTATGTGAGAACCAGGGATGGTCGGGAAGTCGATTTCGCCCTTCGCAAGGAGAACCGGATTACCACACTTATCGAAGTTAAACTGACGGAGAATAGGCCCACTCCCGGTCTTTTGTACTTTAATGGAAGAATTCCTGATGCCGCCGCCTTTCAACTCGTGCAGAACTTAAGGCAGGAGGAAAGTATCAAGGGTGTCTCGGTCGTCGCCGCAGGGCGCTGGCTATCGACGCTCGATGCGTAAATGCACCCCCAAGAGGAGTCATTATGGATGAACCCGAAAAACTCGACCTTCGATCTCACGATATTGCCGAAGGCAAGAAACAAGAATTGCTGCGGCTCTTTCCGGAAATCCAGACCGAGGGCGGGAAGATTGATTTTGAGTGCTTGAAACTCGCCCTTGGCGAAACAGTGGACGTGGGCAAGGAACGCTACGGCATGAACTGGCCCGGCAAGGCCGACTGTTTCAAGGCGATTCAATCTCCCAGTCTTGGAACCCTGCGCCCTTGCCCAGAGGAGAGCGTCAATTTTGATACCAACGAAAATCTTATCATTGAGGGCGACAATCTGGAGGTGCTCAAGCTTCTGCAGAAGTCATATCTCGGCAAGATCAAGATGATCTATATCGACCCGCCTTACAACACAGGTAATGATTTCATCTATCCTGACAATTACACGGAGAGCCTGCAGACCTACCTTGAATATACCGGCCAGGTAGATGCGCAGGGCAAGAAGTTTAGTACCAACACTGAAGCGGATGGAAGGTTTCATTCCAAGTGGCTGAACATGATGTACCCGAGACTGTATTTAGCGAGAAATCTATTGACAGAGGACGGGGTCATCTTCATCAGCATCGACAACAATGAAGTTGGTAACTTAAATAAGATATGCAACGAAGTGTTTGGGGAGGAGAACTTTATTTCTCAAGTTACTGTGCAAAGCAATCCGCGAGGCAGGCAGTCGGATACATTTCTTGCGTCAGTTCATGACTACGTGCTGATCTACTCAAGAAACACAGAGGAATGCCTGCTCAGAGGTTTTCTACTCTCTGAAGATCAGAAAGCGGAGTTTAGTTTGACAGACGATAAGGGCATGAAATATCGCCTGCTTGGACTTAGGCAACGCGGTTCTGCTTCACGCAAAGAAGACAGACCGGAGATGTTCTTTCCAATTTATGTATGTCCCAGAACGCTTAAGGTGTCGCTTACCAAATCAAACGACTTTTCTGTAGAAGTACTGCCGAGAAAATCGACAGGAGAAGATGGACGCTGGATGTGGGGTCGCCAGAAGGCTCAAAGGGACATAGAACTCATTGAAGGCAAACTCATTGAACGGCGCAGTGAGTATGATGTTTTCGTTCGTGACTACCTTGAACGAGCAGGCAAAGAGAGGGAGAGGAAGTTTAAGACCATATGGGATGACAAGGAACTGAACACTCAAAATGGAACACAGGAAGTCAAAGTGCTTATCGAGAGTGATGCAATGCCTTATCCCAAACCTGTTGCATTGTTGGAGAATATCGTAAGTATGGGTAGCGATGATGATTCGATTGTCCTTGACTTCTTTGCCGGCTCCGGTACGACGGCGCAGGCCGTCCTCGAACTAAACCAGCAGGACGGGGGCAACCGCAAGTTTATCCTCGTGCAACTCCCCGAACCTACGGGTCGCGACGATTACGCTACCATCGCCGACATCACGAAGGAGCGTGTTCGGAGGGTCATTAAGAAATTGACCACAGAGGATAAGGGAAAGCTTGCCTTGAACGGCAAAAAGAAACTTGACCTCGGCTTCCGGATTTTCAAGCTGGCCGAATCCAATTTCAAGGCCTGGGACGCCAACCTTCCAACCGGTGATGTGGCTGTATTGAAGCAACAGCTTGAGCTGCACATCGATCACATCCGAGATGGCCGAACGGCCGAAGACATCCTTTACGAGATACTTTTGAAAAGTGGCTTTCCCCTGACTACGCCGGTGGAGAAGATTATTATGGAAGGCAAGACCGTATTCAGTGCGGCAGGCCGAGCGCTCTTCATCTGCCTTGAGCGCAATCTAACCCTGGAACTTATACGCGCTATGGCAGAGCAGAAGCCTGAGCGTGTGGTTTGCCTCGACGAAGGGTTTGCTGGGAACGACCAGCTCAAAGCGAATGCTGTACAGATCTTCAAAAACAAAGGGGTAACAAGTTTTAAAACGGTGTAGTACCTATGTGCGGGGAGTCCAAGAAAATATGAATCAAAAACCCTCCGGAGAAATCATTATCTATCGAACAGAAGATGGGCATACCCAACTCGATGTTCGTCTCGAACAAGAAACAATATGGCTTGACGCCCATCAAATGGCAAAGCTGTTTGGACGGGATCGATCAGTGATTGTGCGCCATATCCGGAATATTTATAAAACAAGGGAACTGTCGCCCAGCGCAACCTGTGCAAAAAATGCACAGGTTGCGGCAAACGAATTTCAATGAAGCTTCAATTTGACCCCAACCAGCAATACCAGCTCGACGCTGTTGCCGCCGTGACGAGCCTTTTTGAGGGCCAGCCCCAGGGCGTGCCCGAATATTCTGTAATCCACGTTGAGGGCATGGACGGGCTCTTTGCCGGCCACACCCGAACTGAATTAGGAGTTGGGAACCGATTGCTTCTGGCCGAAGAGAGACTATTCGATAACACGCGCGAGGTCCAGGGACGTAACGACATTGAGGTCGCGGACTCGGGTCCGCCACTTGAAGCCTGGGAACTCTTTGATACAGCGGCAAACGCGCCTCGCCTTTGTCCGCACTTTTCCGTAGAGATGGAGACCGGCACAGGCAAGACCTACGTTTATCTCCGCACCATCTTTGAACTTTCGCGGCGCTATGGCTTCCAGAAATTCGTCATTGTGGTGCCCAGCGTGGCCATTCGTGAGGGCGTGCTCAAGAACATAGAGATCACAGGCGAACATTTCAGGGCGCTTTACAACAATCTGCCTTGCGAGCACTTTGTCTACGATGCCAGGAAAGTAAACCGCCTTCGTCAGTTCGCGGTGAGCAACACCCTTCAGATATTGGTCATCAACATTGACGCCTTCCGAAAGAACTTCATGGGGACCGAGGAAGAGCAGAAGAGCAATGTCATCTATAAGGAGAGCGACAAGCTCTCCGGCCGGCAACCCATCGAGTTCGTGCAGGCGGCACGCCCCATTGTGATCATCGATGAACCGCAGAGCGTGGACTCCACCGAAAAAGCGCAGGAGGCCATTAAGGCCCTCAACCCGCTTTGCACCCTGCGTTACTCCGCCACCCATCGCAACCCATACAACCTGGTCTATCGGCTCGATCCGGTGCGGGCCTTTGAGCTCAAGCTGGTCAAGCAGATCGTGGTGGCCAGCGCAAGAGCAGATGGTGGCATGAACGATGCCTTTGTTAGGGTAGAGAAGATCGACTACAAAAACGGCATCAAGGCCAAACTGCGAATCCATGTGCAGACACCCCAAGGACCAAAAGAAAAAACGGTGACGGTCAAAAACGGCTCGGACCTTCACACTTTGTCCATTGAGCGGGCCTGTTACCAGGATGGATTTGTGGTGGCCGAGATCAATGCCGAAGCAGGTAACGAATACCTGCGATTCAACAACGGACGCGTGCTTCGGCTGGGTGAAGAGGCGGGCAGTCTGCGTGAGGAACTTTGGCGGGTGCAGATCAAGGAAACCATAAAAAAACATCTTAACAAAGAACTGCAGATACGGGCGAGAGGTATCAAGGTGTTGAGCCTGTTCTTCATCGACCGCGTGGCCAACTATCGGGATTATGACGAATCAGGGCAGCCCGTGAAGGGTAAATTCGCCGAGGCTTTTGAAAAGGTGCTCAACGAGTTGGCACAGGAGGAGCGCTACCGGGAACTGGATTGGCTCAAACTACCCGTTGAGCGGCTTCACAACGGTTATTTCGCCCAGGACAAAAAAGGCGTATTCAAGGACTCCAGTGAAACGCGCAGCACACAGGCAGATGATGAAGTATACAACCTGATCATGAAGGACAAGGAACGTTTGTTATCGCTTGATGAACCCTTGCGTTTCATCTTCAGCCACTCGGCCCTGCGTGAAGGGTGGGACAGCCCCAATGTTTTCCAAATCTGCACACTCAACGAAAGCGTGAGCGTCGTGAAGAAGCGCCAGGAGATCGGCCGCGGTCTGCGTCTTCCAGTCGATCAGAATGGGTTGCGTGTCTTCGACGAATCGGTCAACAAACTGTTTGTTGTTGCAAATGAAAGCTACGAGGACTTTGCCCGCGCTCTTCAGACCGAGTACGAAGAGGACTGTGGCGTAACCTTCGGCAAAGTGCCGCTTACCGCTCTGGCCAGAATCACCCGGGTGGTGGACGGAGAAGAGCGGCCCATTGGCCGGGAAGCTGCCGAGGCTATCCACACTGCGCTGGTAGAACAGAGAATGCTCGACTCCGCGGGGCGCATCCAGCCTGCATTTGATCCAAAACGGAAAGATTTCAAGATTGAACTGCCGGAAGAGCACCGCGACCTTGCACCTGCGGTCGTTGACCTGCTGGCGGCTTATCAGATCGAACGTCACATCCGCAAAGACCGGGATGAAGGGTCGAACCGTCTGCGCAAAGAAGTCCAGCTCAGCCCAGAGTTCCAGGCTCTCTGGGAACGGATCAAGCCCAAGACCACCTACCGCGTGGAGTTTGAGACGGAGGTATTAGTGCGGCGTGCGGTAGATGCTCTGAAACAAATGCAAAAAATCGATCCAACCAGGATCTACGTGAGCGCTGGCCAGATCGGTGTGACCAAGGGAGGGGTGAGTGCCACTGCTATCAGCGTTGCAGAAGAGCAGGTTTCCTACGGTAGCCGTCCTATGCCTGATGTTTTGGCCTATTTGCAGAATGAGACGGAACTGACTCGTTCTACCCTGGTTCGTATTCTCAAGGAATCGGGACGGCTCGCCGAATTCTTCATTGATCCCCAACGCTTCATGGATGCAGTTGCGGCTAACCTTAAACATCAACTGCATCGTCTACTCGTGGACGGGATCAAGTACGAGCGCATTCCAGGGTCAGGGTCGGAAGCAGAGTGGGAAATGATGCTCTTCAAGAATGAAGAACTCATCAACTACCTAACAGCTCTTCAAGTTAAAAAGTCGGTGTATGAGTACGTCGTTTACGAGTCTGAGGTAGAAAGGGAGTTTGCCCGCCGATTGGATGAACGAGAAGACATCAAACTCTTTGTGAAGCTACCTGGCTGGTTTGAGATCGACACCCCAGTGGGCAAATACAATCCCGACTGGGCTATCCTTAAACACGACGATAAGACGCTCTACCTGGTGCGCGAGACTAAAGGTACTCGGGACTTCCTAAAATTGCGCACAATGGAGGCTGATAAGGTTCGTTGTGGACAGAAACATTTTGAGCTGTTAGGAGTTCCGTTTGCAGTTGCAGTGACTGCAGATGAGGTTTAGAAAAGGAATAGTTATTGAATAGAGGGTCGAATCTTTAAGGTTAGCTACTGAAAGAATCGGGGTCAGGTCTTGCAACCACACATTTCCAAAAAGATAATGGTGGATATCATACCATTTGGTTTCATCCCTAAAAAAGTTGGTCCATTTCTAATGTGGAATGAAGATTGCGGAAGGCGGACCCTGAATCTAAAAAGATAGGAAAGTTAGTTTCGCATCAGCCTTCAGGAGGCTGGGTTAATCGAATAACGGAGATAGAACAAGGAGGAAAAATGAAGACCCTATTTCAAGCATTCGCCAGGTATAACGGGAGCGTCAATCGGAGTATACTGGAAATTGTTGAGCCTTTGAAGAAAGAGCAGGTCATGATGGAAACAAAAGCTTATTATCCTTCCATCTTTGAGACCTTGTTACACAACCTCATCGCTGATCTCAACTGGTTAAAACGTTATAGAGATGCCTTCAAAGAGAATAAAGGTTTAAACAACAGCAACCTCATTTCGTTGGAAGATAAAGGCCTGAGGAAAGAATTTGAATCTGATTATACGAAATTCTTTCAGTATAGGAAACAGATGGATGATGTGATCATACAATTTGTGAATGAGTTGGATGAAAGCAAACTCGGTTCGGTCATTAGGTACAAGAATTATAAAGGAGAAGACATAGAAAAAGAAATATGGAAGACGCTTCTTCACTGGTTTAATCATCAAACTCATCATAGGGGCCAGGTCTCCGTATTGCTCGATATGGTGGGAGTAGATCATGACTTTTCGTCAATGATGACGCGGATATGAAATGTTTCCGATAAGGAGAAGCTACGGAGTCAGGAAGGTTGCAGGGTCAGGCATCGGTAATTCGGTATTTGCGTAAATCTTAGGTCTCATCCCTAAAAAAGTTGGCCCATTTCTAATGCGGAATGCGGATTTCGGAATGCGGAGTTTTTACGATTTATAAAATCTCCCCTGCCCCCTCTTTGCCAAAGAGGGGAAAGCAAGCCTTGTTTTTTAAAAAGTGCTGAAGAATTAAGCGGCTACCTCCTTGATAATCTCCACGAGCATTTTCGTCCCAGATCTCAGGTTCTCCAGGTCGATCCGCTCATTGTTTCCGTGGACTCTCATCGATTCCTTCTCGGTCACCCGGAAAGGGCAGAAGTCATAGGTGATGATTCCGCACTCCCTGAGGAAGCGGCTGTCGGTGGCTCCGGGCAGCAGGGAAGGAACGACCGGACACCCCGGGTCATTTTCCGAGGCGAATTTTTGAATGGCCCGATAGAGATCCGTATCCAGAGAAGAGGGAGGGAGAGAATCGCTCTCTGCGATGACCTCCACCTCAATTTCATCTCCCAATCTTCTCTTGATCTCTTTTAAAAATTCTTTTTTGTCTGTCCCCGGGATGAGGCGACAGTCGAGGGTAGCTGTGGCATCCGAGGGGATGACATTCGCTTTGCTTCCCCCCTGAAGGATCGTGAGAGAGATGGTGTTTCTCAGCATGGCATTATAGATCGGGTTGGAGGTCAACCAGATGGAGAAGGAGGGGTCGTTAAGCCCTTTCTCAATATCCTCAAAGAAACCTCTCTCATAGGAAGGCTGTTTCGGAGCCATCTTATAGAAATATTCCTTTACCATGGGAAGGATGCGGTAGGGAGTTTCCCATCTCGTGAGGGTCTCCAGACCATGAATCAGTTTTACATTGGGGTTGTCAGGATGGGGCATGGAGCCGTGACCTGACGTGCCCCTGGTCTTTAGCTGGAGCTGAAAAATGACTTTCTGGCCGCTGGAGACCGCATATCGGTCAGGGACGCCATTGTCACTGAGTATAATCTGCCCTCCTTCATTGAGAGCATATTCCGGTTCTTTAAGAAAAGGAAGATTTTCCATAGCCCACTGAACGCCCCATCTTCCGCCGGTCTCCTCATCCGCAGCGGCGAAGAAGAGGATATCTCTTTTTAGTTTAACTTCCTGCCTTTTCAGGATTAAAAGGGCCATCATCTCTGCAATTCCTAACGATTTGCAGTCGAGGGTTCCACGGCCATAGAGGTATCCGTCTTTGATGACCCCTGCGAAAGGAGGAGCCTCCCAGCCTTCCTTCTCAACCGGGACAACATCGATATGGCTGAGAAGGAGGATGGGTCGCTTTGATCCGTCTCCTTTCAGTGTGGCTAAAAGGCTTCCCCTGCCCGGAGATGGCTCATAGATTTGACAGGGGATTGCTTCTCCATCAAAGATCTTCTTAAAAAACCTGGCCCCCTCTATCTCATTGCCCGGAGGGTTGACGGTTTCAATGCGGATATATTCCTGAAGGTGATGAGTGGCTTCGTTTAACAATTGATCCCAATCCATGCGAGTTTCCTTTCAATGCAAAATGGTCAATGATCAATGGTCAATGATCAATGGTGATTGTTAATTGATAATTGGTCATTGATTTTTATTAGTCTTCTCCAAACAAAGGGACGATCTTAAACCGGTTTACATCGACCAGTCCTTGGTCAGTCAGTTTCAATTCCGGGATGACGGGCAGAGAGAGGAAAGAGAGGGTCATAAATGGGTCAGGCAGTTTACAACCCAGAGATCTTGCCGCCCGAAGAAGTTTCTCCTGAGATCGACGGACTGCATGGACGGAAACCTCTGTCATCAGCCCTGCAATGGGAAGGGAGAGGGATGCCGGCGCCTTTTCCCCTGAGACCGCGGCCAGTCCTCCGCCCATCTCCTTGATCGTTTCGACTACCTTTAACATATCTCGATCGTTCGTTCCAACGATGACGAGGTTGTGAGAATCGTGGGCAACCGAGGAGCCGATGGCTCCTCTCTTCATCCCGAATCCCTGAACAAAACCGATTCCGATATTCCCGGTGCGATGATGCCTTTCGACAACTACAATCTTTAAAATATCCTCTTTAATATTCGGATAAGCTACCCCATCTCTCAGGGTGATCTTTTTCATCACCTTCTTTGTGACAATCTGATCCGGAATCAGTTGAATCACTTTAGCAAGGGGTTGATCGCTTCGCAAAAGGAAAGAATCCTGATCCATCGCTTTTATCCGGATAGATTTCCTACGCTTTCCGGTCGAAGACAGGGAAGATGTTTTGAGGGAACGGGGAAGCATCTTTCCATCTTCTGCGACAGGAACTCCATCTTTAAAGACCTTCTTAATCTGGAATCGTCCTAAGTGGTCAAAAGTGACGATGTCAGCCCTGTATCCCGGAGCAATGGCGCCGAGGTCATCCCGCCTGAAATATTCAGCGGCATTGATCGTGGCCATCTGAATAGCCAGGATCGGGTCAAGTCCCCATCGAATGGCCTGTCTCACCATAGAGTTGATGTGACCTTCTTCGATCAGTTCTTTAGGGTGGCGATCATCCGTCACGAAAAAAAATCGCCTCGAATTCTTTGCCGTCACAAGGGGAAGGAGGTCTTTAAGGTTTCTTGCCGTCGTTCCTTCCCTGACCATCACCCACATCCCATTCTTTAATTTCTCTTTCGCCTCTTTGAGGGTCGTGCATTCATGATCGGACCGGATCCCTGCCGTGAGATAGGCATAGAGCCCTTTTCCAGAAAGCTGCGGAGCGTGGCCGTCGATTCGCCTTCCTCCGGCCATCTCGATCTTTTTAAGGACTTCCGGGTCCCGATGGATCACACCCGGAAAATTCATCATCTCTGCCAGCCCGATAGCCCAGGGTTCTTTGAGAAGAGGTTTTATATCGCCTGCCTTCAGCGCTGCTCCGGAGGTTTCCATCGGTGTGGCAGGGACACAGGAAGGAATCATGATGAAGACATTGAATGGGACTCCTTTGGCCGATTCAGCCATGAAACGAATTCCATCCGATCCAAGGACATTTGCAATTTCGTGGGGGTCGATGATGACGGATGTGGTGCCATGGGGGAGGACGGCACGGGCGAACTCAGGAATCGTCACCATGCTCGATTCGATGTGGACATGACCGTCGATGAATCCCGGACAGAGAAAATCACCCTCCACGTCGATGACTTTTTTTGCCGGGTAGTTATCGAATCCTATGATGATCCCGTCGAAAATGGCCACATCCTTCTTTTCGATCTCCCCGGAAAAGATATTGATGACTCTTCCATTTTTAATGAGGAGATCAACCTCTCCTTCACCTGATGCGGCCCGTATTCTATCCTCCAGCGAGGTCATATCCACATTCCCTCCTGATAGCTTTCATAACAAATCTCTTCTTGATGATCAAGGGGAGATTTCTGAAAAAAACCAGAACTCTTATAGTGTTACGGCAGGGTCACTGACTGTCCGACCAGATCTTCCGGATCAGCAGTGATGACCAAGTTGCGTGTCGAATTTTTGCCTTTATACATTGCGCGGTCAGATAGAAAGATCAGTTCTTCCGCACTCTGGGTGTGGATAGGATAGGCGGATACTCCAATGCATGTCGTAATCAGAACCTTCAACCCCTCACGGCCCAGGAAGAAATGTCCGGCCAGCATGGTGCGTATGCGTTCAGCGATCTGTTCGGCTGTGGTCAAGTTGGTGGCTTTAAGCACGACAATAAACTCATCGCCGCCGTAGCGGACCACGATGTCGTCATCCCGAACGCAACGGCGAAGCACTCGCCCAACCTCCTTTAGTAGTTGGCTGCCCACCTGGTGGCCGTGAAGGTCGTTGACTTGTTTAAAATAGTCAAGGTCCAGAAACAGCACGGCGAAAGGAGCGCCCGACTCCCTGCTATTAGCGATTTCGCGGTCGATAGCCAGCGGCAAGTAGCGGGCGTTGTATAGGCCGGTCAAGGCATCTTGGAAAGCTAGGTTCTTAGCATTGGCGTAAAGGGTGGCGTTATGCCAGGCAAGAGCGGCGTGTCGTCCAATGAAATTAAACTTATCCATTACCTTTGCCGGCCAAGGGTTGTCTTGCTCGTGGCGCAAAAGTATGAAGACACCCAATAACGACTCGAGATCGCGCAAGGGGACAATCAATGCCTCGGCGAAACCATTTTCACGCAGATTCTTGAATTCCCCGCCTGGATTATTGAAAACGATTGTGTAGGCTTCGCCTTTGTCGGTGTGTTGGCGAATCGACGGGAGAAGCTCATCCAAAAAGTTTTTAGATTCGCTGTCTCCCAAACCTATAAGTCCTTCAATTCGTGGTACGGTGGCGATGGACAGCCAGTCCAGATAAAATGCCGCTCGAGAACCTGCCTCCGCAACAAGGGCGGTTAAAGTTGCAGTACGCACACCCTCCCCCTCAAGTTGGGTCGTAATTCGCTGGCAGGCCCGATAGAGCTTCATATAATTCCGCAGTTCTTCGTTTTCCTTGAGCAAGCGGTCTTCCTCCAGGACCCGGTGTAAGATCATCAGCATCAATTGTGGCTCGACCGGCTTGGGCAAGATCTCGGCTGCCCCGGAGCGGAAGGCTTCACCAGCGAAACTGAAATCCTCCAATTCGACCGACAGAGCCACCGGAGTGGCGGGCCGGACCCGGAAAGTCTGAGCGACGTATCTTTGAGGATCTTCCTTGGGCGGCAGGTCGATCAGAACGAGATCGGCGGCGAAGCGGGCAAGGGTCGTTTCCAAATCGCACAGGGCTGCGCTTTCGGCCAGGTAACCGCCGTCGTTGAGGTTTTTCAAATACCAATCGCGCAGAAACTGATCGTCTCCGACGAATAGGATCTTTTTTTTATCCGAAGTAAGCAAAACAACTCCTTCCCTGAAATCGAAAACCTTTCCCCATCTACAGTAGATTCAGCCATTAAGCCGTTTAGTAATTTAATTATTCATCGGGGTTGAAACGTATCCCCATTGCGACTTTGCACCTGGAATATACACCCTTTCTAAACTTTTTGAAAGACCGAAGTTCAGGAAGTTATTTTTACCCCGTTAGAAATAATGGACCGCTCCTCCCTCCGGGCCAGAGGCCCTCTGGGCCGGAGGCTGCAGCGGGGTTAGATTTTAGAATAATTCCGCCTGCCTGACGGTAGGCAGGGCAGGGTTTAATGCCCTGCTGGAATTTCTAACGGGGTTTACCTTTTTTTTGCACATCAATCCCGAGAAGATAAGTTTAGAAAGAAAGGGTTAGAACCTGATGGAAAAGTCCATAGAGATTTAGAGGGCACTGGACATCAAAACTATATATTGCTTAATAAGGGTAAAAAAGTGTGTAATAATTAAAATAGCCTATTATTACAATTAGATAAATTCTATTGACTTAAGGGGTTAGATATGGTAAAAAGGAAACGTAAATTCCAATTTTAGACTCAAAATGGAAATAATAGACCGATTTTTACAGACTCCTAAAACAAGTTTTTTCCTTTTCGGTCCCCGCGGAACCGGCAAGTCAACATTTGTCCATCGACATTTTAAGAATGCTATTTACATTGACCTGCTTGATCCGGAGCGGGTTCGCTTTTTCTCGGCCATGCCTGAACGACTCAGGGAGATGATAGACGTTCAACCCGAATCAGGCTTTATCGTGATCGACGAAGTGCAAAGGGTTCCCGAATTGCTCCCGGTGGTTCATAGCCTGATAGAGGCTAAAAAAGGCTGGAAATTTGTTCTTACAGGTTCAAGCGCGCGTAAACTCAAACGGACAGGGATAGATCTGCTTGGAGGACGGGCCCTCCTGCATACCCTGCATCCTTTCATGGCAGGAGAGCTTGGGCGCTACTTTAACTTTGATAAGGCCCTTCTCCATGGACTCTTGCCTGTCGTTGTCGCTTCAGAAGATCCTGCGGAGGTTCTGCGTTCCTATGCAGCCTTATATTTGCGGGAAGAAGTTCAAATGGAAGGATTAGTCAGGAACATTGGTAATTTCTCTCGTTTTTTGGAGGCCATCAGTTTCTCCCATGCGTCTATTCTAAATGTGAGCAATGTTGCCCGGGAATGCGAGGTGGAGCGGAAAGTTGTGGAAGGCTATGTGGGAATTCTCGAAGATATCCTGTTAAGCTGGCAACTTCCCATCTTCACCAAACGGGCAAAACGTGAACTGATCGTCCGCCCAAAGTTTTATCTTTTCGACACAGGTGTTTTCAGATCTCTGAGGCCGAAGGGGCCTCTGGACCGTGCAGAGGAAATAGAGGGACAGGCCCTGGAAGGATTGGTGGCCCAGCATTTGAAGGCATGGACTGCCTACTCAAAAGGCCAAAGGGAATTGTTCTATTGGCGGACAAGATCCGGGGCAGAAGTGGATTTCGTCGTCTATGGGTCAGAAGGACTTTGGGGAGTGGAAGTTAAGAATGCACGTAAAATATATCCAGCCGATTTAAGAGGCCTTCGTTCATTTAAAGAGGAGTATCCAGATAGCAAGAGGCTATGTCTTTACCGCGGAAGAGACCGACTCATGAAGGATGGGATTCTATGTTTGCCGTGCATGGATTTCCTCAAGGAACTCCACCCTGATCGATTGCTGGATGAAGCGTTCACTTGATCAAATAAGAATGCATATTTCACTTCTCACTTGGAGGCTGTGTCGTAATGGGTAGTCGCAACCTTTAGGTTGCGTTCAGCATCAATAAAATCAGGAGGTTGCACGCAGGCTGAAGCCTGCGGCTACCCAAAAAAAGGGATAGCGACACAGTCTCTTGATGGAAGGGGGTAGGGTTTTAAAGATGCAATTCACTTCTTTTTCGCAAAAAAAGGATCTCTATGTCCTCTCGGTGATCGGAGAAGACCGGGTTGGAATCGTCTCTGAAGTGACGCAGTTTCTTTTTAAAAAAGGTTTTAACATCGTTGATATCGAACAGTCCGTGATTCATTCCCAGTTTACCATGGTCCTTCTCATTCAGCCCCTCCGACCCCGTTTTCATCTTAGCCAGCTCAGAGCAGGCCTCAATCCCCTTGCTCAGAAACTGGAGATGAAGATCACCGTGACCCCCCTTCATGAATTTAAAGGATTGAGACTGGCGGAGACCAAAAGGCCCTATGTTCTCACCATTCTCGGAACCGACCGGCCGGGAGTGGTGGCAAGCCTCTCATCGATGTTTGCCAGGCATCATTGCAATATTGAAAGGATTAAAATGATTGCCAGGGGAGAGCTGCTGGCGATGGAGATGTCCGTTGACCTCCGCAATGCCCATTTCCCTGACCTGCGCAAGGAAATATCGGAGGCGGCAAAAAAGATTCAGATGGATATCGTCGCTCAACCCGAGCATCTCTTTAAGAAACGGAAAAAGGTGATCGTCTTTGATATGGATTCGACCATTGTTGACGGAGAGATCATTGACAAGATGGCGAAGGCGGCTGGCGTAGGGGAGAAGGTGGCTGCCATCACGGAGAGGGGGATGAGGGGGGGGATCGATTTTAAACGCTCGCTCCAAACAAGGGTATCTCTTCTGAAAGGTCTCCAGATTAAAAGTTTAGAACCCATTGTGAGAACATTAAAGCTTACGAAAGGGAGCGAAGAGTTGGTCGCGGCTCTCAAGGAGATGGGTTTCAGGGTGGCGCTCATCAGCGGCGGGTTCACCTACTTTACAGATATTTTGAAGAAGAGGTTAGGATTTGATTACGCCTTCGGAAATGAATTGGAGATCCAACATGGGAGACTCACCGGAGGGGTCAAAGGGGAAATCATTGATGCCCGGCGGAAGGCTGAGATCATGGATGAGATCTGCGAGAAGGAAGGAATCACCCGGGACGAGGTGGTGGCGGTCGGGGATGGGTCTAATGATCGCATCATGCTGGCCAACGCAGGTCTGGGAATAGCTTTTAATGCAAAGGAGATCCTGAAGAAAGTGGCGGACGGAGCCATCACGCGGGAGCACATGAAGGGCGTTCTCTACTGCCTGGGGATCACCGAATTAGACCTAAGAAAATAATTTCAAATGTCAAAGCTCAACGTTCAAAGGAATTTCAAATTTTGTAATTGTTTAGCCAAATTTAGCTTTTGAAAAAAAGAGTTCTAAATTCCAAGAAGTACAAAGAATCACTGTAAAATCCCCCTTAATCCCCCTTTTCCAAAGGGGGAAACTTCTTCTCCTCCCTTTGGCCAAGGGAGGTTGCCTGCCTGCGCGAAGCCGCTTCGGCGAAGGCAGGGGAGGGATTTTAAAGTGGCTAAACAATTACCAAATTTTAAATTTCAAAGGGTAAGAAGTTTGACATTAAGGCATTTGTCATTGATTTGTCGTTTGCCTGCCTGCGCGAAGCCCCGCCTCCCAAAGCCTTGTGCGGCGGGCAGGCGCTTCGGCGAAGGCAGGGATATTGGCATTTGATATTTAAATCGATGGGACTTCAAAACGTAAGGGCGGTGATTTTCGATTTTGACGGGACGCTGGCCGTTCTCAATATCGATTTTTCTCTGATGAGAGAACGGATCATGGCCTTGATCAGGCGTTTCGGTGTAGATGAGGGAACAATCAAAGAGAGGTATCTTCTGGAGATGATCGATGAGGTCTATCCCATGCTCTGGAAGGAGAACGCTTCCAGTGCGGAGGAATTTTATGAAAGGGCCCATCAGATTCTCCACGAGGTCGAACTGAGGGCAGCAGACGAGGGGAGGCTCATCCCCGGAGCAGGAGAGACATTGAGAATGCTGAGACAGCAAGGGCTCAAAGTTGGGATCATCACAAGAAACTGCGAAGAAGCGGTCAGGAGGGTTTTCCCGACCATTGATGAATACTGCGATGTCTTCATGTCAAGGGATTCCGTCGAAAAGGTGAAGCCCCATCCGGATCATCTCAACTCGGTGTTGGAAGCGTTACAGGTCTCAGGAGAGGAGGCGGTCATAGTGGGGGATCATACCCTTGATATTCAGGCGGGGAAGAGGGTCGGGATGAAGACGATCGGCGTGTTGACAGGAAGAATAAAGAGGGAAGAGTTTAATGAGGCAGGGGCGAATTACATATTGAGGGATGCAACAGAGGTTTGGGGACTATTGAAGGAATAAGATAATGGAATAATGGAATGCTGGAAAAGTGGAATGATGAAAATCCAAGGAGGTTTCGGAAATGAGCAAAAGAGTCATCTATACCGAAAAAGCGCCAAAGCCGATCGGACCCTATTCACAGGCCATCCGGGCAGGGGACTTTATCTTCTTATCAGGACAGCTTCCAATAGACCCGGGAACGGGTGAGCTGGTTGGAGGAGATATCAAGCAGCAAACCCGGCGTGTTCTGGAAAACCTGAAAGGAGTGCTGGAATCTCAAGGGCTTGGAATGGAGGATGTGGTCAAGGTGACCATCTTTCTGAAAGACATGGGGAATTTCAATCTGATGAATGAGGTCTATGCGACTTACTTCACTGTTTCTCCTCCTGCGAGATCGACCATTGAAATCTCCAGAATCGCGAAGGATGCAGACATCGAAATTGAGGCCGTTGCTTTCATTCGGAAGAGAGTATAGCCCCCGGCATGGTGATCCGATAAATAAAATCCCTCCCTACCGTCCGGCGCCAAAGTCCCCCTGCTTCGCCTGGCGTAAGTGATGGGGCTCTGGACGGCGGCGCCTCCCTTTGCCAAAGGGAGGGAAAATATTTCCCCCTTTTGACAAAGGGGGATGAAGGGGGATTAGATAACATTTTTTAGACGAGCTAAGATGATACGAAATTTCAAAGATTGATGGAGAGTTGTTTCTTCTCGCCCTCGGGAGGGTTGAGATGGATCTCGAAGGTGGTCAGAAGGATTAAGACAAGAAGAAAAAAGACAGTTATTTTTCTCATCTTTTTAAACCCATTCTATATATTCTCTCCGGCATTTTAAAGACCCTTATATAACTGGAAGGGGATCATAAATCTCTTACCCAAAATAGTTCAAGTTTCCCAACTCATTTCCCTCACCCTCGCGCTCTCCCCCCAGGGAGATGAGGATATCGGGGTGTTTTGTTGTGAGAATAGAAGGGTTGTTTTATAATGATTTTCAACTGTTGGGAAAATGAACCATGAAATCGATTGTTGCCATCGTCGGAAGACCCAATGTCGGGAAGTCTACCCTCTTTAACCGGATCGCCGGGGGGAAAAAGGCCATCGTCTATAATGAGCCCGGGGTAACACGGGACCGGAATTATGCGGATGTAATATGGGAGAGAAGTTTTTTTACACTGATCGATACAGGCGGGTTTGAACCGGTCTCAAAGGACCGGATCTTCGTCCAGATGCGCGAGCAGTGTCAACTGGCCATGGAGGAGGCGGATGTAGTCCTCTTCGTTATGGATGGGAAAGAGGGCCTGACCCCCTCCGACAAGGAGATCGCCGATATCCTGAGGCGATTGAATAAACCTGTCTTTTATATCGTCAATAAGATTGATGGACCACAGAAGGAGGAGAAGGTATTTGAATTTTACGAACTGGGTGTGGGACATCTCTTCTCCATTTCGGCAGAGCATGGGTATGGTCTGAACGAACTGATGGATGAAGTGATGGGTGTCCTTCCTCAGGCGATTGGCGCGGAGAAGGATGAAGACACAACAAGGGTGGCTATGCTGGGAAGGCCGAATGTGGGGAAATCTTCCCTGATCAATCGCATCCTGGGATATAAGAGGGTGATCGTGGACGAGGCTCCGGGCACGACCCGTGATGCAATCGATACCCGGTTTGAAAGGGATGGGAAGAGATATACCCTGATCGATACCGCGGGGATCCGGAGGAAGAGCCGGATCAGTCTGCGGCTGGAGAAATATAGCATTGTGGAGGCTCTCAGGACGATTGACCGATGCGATGTGGCTCTCCTGCTCTTAGATTCGAAAGAGGGGGTTACAGATCAGGATGCGAGAATAGGAGGATTTATTCATGAGAAGGGGAAGGGATGTATTCTCGTTGTGAATAAGTGGGACCTTGTAGAAAAGGAATCCCAGACCATGGTTAAATATGAAAAGAAAATTTATGAAGAGCTGAAGTACCTCTCTTATGCCCCCGTCCTCTTCATCTCTGCCCTGACCGGCCAGAGAGTGAAAAAGGTTCTGGATGCGATCGACCGTGTCGCAGAAGAGGCAAAGAAAAGGATTCCCACCTCGCCCTTAAATAAGGCATTTGAAAGATGGGTGAAGAAATTCCCGCCTCCAACCTACCGGACCCGGCAAGTCAAGATGAACTATATCACACAGGTCTCCGTTGCCCCGCCCACCTTTTTAATTTATACTAACATAACGGAGGGAATCCATTTTTCTTACGAGCGCTATCTGTTGAACCAGATGAGAGAGGCTTTTGACTTTGCAGGGGTTCCGATCCGGCTTCAGTTCCGGAAAAAGAGAAAGGGATGAATCGATGAGCGGACGGGGAAAAAAATATCTGGTTCTTGTGGTCATTCTGTTGGGGAGTTTTTTGATCGGCGGGTACTTCCTCTATCCGACAATCGGGGAGAAGGGAGCGAACAATAGGTTCCGGACGATAAAAGTGGAGCGGGGAGAGATCAGCTCCATTGTGACCGCAACAGGAACGATCAATCCTGTCATTACGGTCCTGGTAGGAAGCCAGATTTCAGGAACGATTAAAGCCCTCAACGCCGATTTCAATTCCCGCGTGAATGAGGGACAGGTGATCGCCCAGATCGATCCGGCCATCTTTGAAGCCCAGGTCGAACAGGGGAAGGCCAATCTCCTGAACGCCCAGGCCAATCTATTAAATAGTCAGGCCAATATCAAAAATGGACAGGCCAATCTCAGCAAGGCGGAAATCGCTATCGTCGAGGCCAAGAGGACGCTGGAGCGGAACAGGGATCTGATCGAGAGGAAAGTCATTGCCCAGGCCACTCTCGATACGGCGCAGACCAATTATGACACCGCCATCGCCCAGAGGGATGTGGCAAAGGCTCAATTGGAATCGGCCCGATCCCAGGTGGAGTCGAGCAAGGCACAGGTGGAGCAGGCCAAGGCTGGCCTGAAAGTGGCAGAGACGAATTTGAGATATGCCACCATCCGCTCCCCTGTCAACGGGGTTGTGATTTCGAGAAATGTGGATGTGGGTCAGACTGTTGCGGCCAGCCTCCAGGCCCCGACTCTTTTCACCATTGCAAAAGACCTGACCCGTATGCAGGTCGATACGAATGTGAGTGAGGCGGATATCGGCCGCGTGGTTCAAGACCAGGATGCGACTTTTACGGTAGATGCCTATCCTGACAGGACCTTTCGGGGGAAGGTATCGGAGATCCGGAATGCGCCCATTACCATTCAGAATGTGGTCACCTACGATGTGGTGATCCAGGTGGATAACAGCGATTTAAGATTGAAACCGGGGATGACAGCCAATGTCTCTGTTCAGATCGAGCATAAGGGAAACATCCTGAAGATTCCCAATTCAGCTCTGAGATTCAGACCGGACTCTGCAAAAAAAGAAGAGACCAGTAACAGGAAACAGGAGGCTCCGTCATCGGATAAGGGCGGGGCCGTTTTAGAGCGATTGGCCAAAGAACTTAGTCTTACCGCTGATCAGCAATCGAAAATTGAAATGGTTCTTCGGGCCTCGAAAAGTGAATTCCAGGAAATACGGGAGAAATCGAAACCGGAGGAGGCGAGGATTCGAATCCGGACTTTGATGCGGCAGAAGATATGGGGATTTCTGACCGAAGAGCAGAAAGAGAAGATGAAAGAGATGGGTCAATCATCAGAGAAAAGTCGGGCAAGACCAGGCAGGGTGTGGGGCTCCACTCCGGAAGGAAAACTGATACCCGTGGAGATCACGGTTGGAATCACGGACGGAACTTTCAGCGAGGTAGTGACAGGAAATCTTCAGGAGGGAGCCGAGATTGTGGTTGAGGAGTTGATGAATAAAAAGGCCCGGCCAAGCGCTCCTTCCCCCTCTACAAAGGGACTGAGGTAACAGATTTCAAATTTCAGATTGTAGATTGTCGATTGATTTTTAAATCTGAAATCTTACCTATTAAATCTAAAATTTTAAAATATAAAGATGGAACCGCTCATTCAAATTAGAGATCTGGTCAAAATTTATCATCTCGGGGAGGTAGAGGTTCAGGCCCTCGGGGGCGTTTCGCTTTCGATTGAGCGGAGTGAATTTGTGGCCATCATGGGCGCTTCCGGCTCCGGGAAATCGACATTCATGAATATCCTCGGATTTCTGGATCATCCTACCAGCGGAGAATACCTTCTGGATGGTCGAAGCGGGGCAAACCTTTCGAGGGACGAACTGGCCGAGATAAGGAATCAGAAGATCGGCTTTGTCTTTCAAGGATTCAACCTGCTGAGCAGGACATCGGCGCTGGAAAATGTTCAACTTCCACTGATCTATGGTCAAATCCTATCGAAGAGAAGGAAAGAGATGGCACAGCAGGCCCTCTCCGCAGTCGGTCTTGAGGGAAGAGCCCATCATCATCCCAGTCAGCTCTCAGGCGGAGAACAACAGCGGGTGGCCATTGCGCGGGCCCTGGTCAACCGGCCCTCTATCCTTCTGGCAGATGAACCCACCGGAAACCTCGATTCAAAGACGAGCGGGGAGATTATGGCTATCTTCCAACGCCTCAACGGCGAAACCGGGATCACCATCGTCATGATCACCCATGAACAGGATATTGCGGCCTATGGAAAGAGGAAGATCCTCTTCAGGGATGGGAGACTGGCCAGTGATTCGTAATCTGGCCTTTTAGGGCTGTTTATCAGGTCAAGGCTAAGGTTAAGGTTTAGAAATTCTTAAACTCAACCTCGACCTTAACCTCAATTTTCAATAATATGACGACACTCTTTGCCAGCCTCAGGATTGCCCTCCGTGCCCTCATGGTCAATAAGATGCGCTCCAGCCTCACCATGCTCGGAATCATCATCGGGGTAGGCGCTGTGATTGCAATGATTGCCGTGGGTTCAGGGGCAAAGAAGAAGATTGCCGACCAGATCGCCAGTATGGGATCGAATATCCTCATCGTGCTTTCGGGAAGCTCGACCAGCGGCGGGATGAGGTTCGGAGCGGGGACTGTTCCAACACTTACCCTCGATGATTCAAAAGCGATTTTAGCTGAAATTCCAGGCGTCAGGCTAGTGGCCCCACATATCTCCGGGGTCGCTCAGGTGATTTTCGGAAATCAGAACTGGTCCACACTTGTTTACGGGACAATTCCCGACCTTCTCGAGATCAGAGAATGGTCTCTCGATTCAGGTCGCGCCTTCACGCAACAGGACCTGGATGGCGCCACCAAAGTCTGTCTGTTAGGAAAGACAGTGGCGGATAATCTCTTCGGAGGAATCGACCCGATCGGTCAAATCGTCCGTATCAAGAAGGTTCCCTTTACGGTCATCGGTGTCCTTGCTCCCAAGGGTCAATCGGCCTGGGGAACGGATCAGGATGACACCATCTTTGTCCCCCTGACCACGGCACAGAAGAGGCTCTTCGGAATGCAGTTTCCAGGAATGGTGAGGGTCATCACCATCCAGGCAAGGGAGCCTGAGGTGATGAAGACCGTGGAGGAGCAGATCACAGAGCTTCTCCGGCAAAGGCACCGGATACAACCCGGTCAGGAGAATGACTTTTCAGTTCGAAACCTGACCGAGGTTGCCTCAAGCGCGGAGGAATCGGCGAAGGTGATGTCCCTTCTTTTGGGGGCTATCGCCTCCATCTCCTTGATTGTCGGGGGGATCGGGATCATGAACATTATGCTCGTTTCGGTCACAGAGAGAACAAGGGAGATTGGGATTCGAATTGCTGTGGGTGCAAAGAGCAAGGATATTCTGCTTCAGTTTCTCATCGAATCACTGCTGCTCAGTCTGGTGGGGGGGGCACTGGGGATTGGGATTGGAATAGGGGGGACATTGATTCTATCGAGCTTTACCCAGTGGCCCGTTCTCTTTTCAATCGAGGCCATCGGTTTAGCCTTTTTCTTTGCAGGATCAGTTGGAGTATTTTTTGGATTTTACCCCGCAAGAAAAGCCTCTCTGCTCAACCCGATCGAAGCGCTGCGGTATGAGTAAAAAATCAATGATCAATTTTCAATTTGCAATGATCATTGATAATTGGTCATTGACTATTGACCATTGTCGAGGGATGCCTTTTATCAGGAGGGGATGATTTGACGATTATCGACTTTCTCCTTTTTGTGGCGGTGGGATGCGGAGTGGGATTCCTCGCCGGCCTCTTTGGCGTGGGGGGTGGATTCATCATGGTTCCCATTCTGGTCCTGAGCTATGAGCATGCGGGAGTCTCTCCCTCTGTCTTGACTCATCTTTCCATCGGCACGAGCCTCTTTGCGATCATCTTCGGTTCGGCGGCGAGCGCCTATCAGCATCAAAAACAGGGGAATATGGATTGGCGTTCGGTCTTCTTGATCGGATTCTCCAGCGCCCTGACGGCTTTTGCAACCACGCGATTGGCCGCCTCTTTGAGCGGAGGACAATTGAGATGGGCTTTTGTCATCATTCTCATGGCCGCTGCCATAAAGATGATGACCGAAGGACAGGCAAAAGCAATGAAACAGCTCGAATTATCTGAAAAACCGAGCCTCAAGGGACTTTTAGGGGCAGGGGTTGCAACAGGCGTGGTTTCTACACTGGCAGGCATTGGCGGCGGGGTCTTCATCATTCCCTTGATGTACAATTTTCTACATTTCCCCCTGAGATTGGCTATTGGGACATCCAGCGCTGCCATCGTGATCACCGCTCTTTTCTCAGTCACAGGCTATATTTTGAACGGAATGGGCCGGCCAGGCTTGCCGGAATGGAGTCTTGGTTTTGTGGATCTCCAACGCGGAGCCGCCCTTGCCATTGGCATGTTGCTCATGGGAAGGGTAGGGGCCTATGCTTCCAGCAAAATCCATCCCTTCCATCTCAGGAAAGTGTTTACGCTTTTCGTTCTCCTTCTTTCCATATATATGCTGTTGAAATAACCGGGACCACAGAAACCTTCCACCCTCTCCCTCCATGCAGTCTAAAATCCTTTGACAAGGAGGATAAAAATCATTTATGATTCGTTTATAAATTGGTCTGATCTTTATACCAATTCTGGGTCATGCAAAAAGACATTCCCATGGAGACAGCCCTTCAGTTAAAGGTGACTGAAGCCCTTACGGAAGATGTGGGCAAAGGATTGGCGCGCCTCGACCCCGGGGATATGAAGGCTCTGAATGGCACGCTGGGCGATGTGATTGAAATTCACGGCGAGGAAAAAACCGTTGCAAGGATCACCGGCGTCTTGCCGGAGTATTACGGGAAGAAGGCGATACAGATTGACGGAGTCACCCGGAGCAATGCGAAGGTTAACCTGGGTGAAATGGTCCATGTTCAAAAGATCTCCCGACAGACAGCGGTCACCCTGGTGATCACACCTCTCGATTTTACGAGCGTCCTGCCGGATGATCGGGAGCTGGATCAGTTTGCCAAGATCCTCCAGGGCATTGCCATCATGGCCGGGGACAAGATCAATGTTCCTCTTTTAGGGGGAAAAGATCGCCTCTTCCTGATCGAGGCCGCTTCTCCGATGGGGGGAGTGATCATCAATCAGAAGAGCAAATTCGTCCTCAAGAAACCGGATTTTTCCCTCGCAGCCCCCTCGCATATCTCTTATGAAGACATCGGAGGGCTCGAGCGCGAACTGAAGCTCGTCCGGGAGATGGTCGAGCTTCCCCTCCGTTACAGCGAGGTTTTCGAGAAGCTGGGGATCGAGGCTCCCAAAGGAGTGCTCCTCTACGGACCTCCCGGAACGGGAAAGACCCTGATGGCTCGCGCCATTGCAAGCGAGACAAGAATCGTTTTTTTCAGGGTGAATGGACCTGAAATTATACACAAGTTCTATGGCGAAAGCGAGGCGAGGTTGCGGGAGATCTTCGAGGAGGCAACCCGTAAGGCGCCCAGTGTTATCTTCATCGATGAGATCGATGCCATCGCTCCGAAACGTGCGGAGGTCCTGGGAGATGTGGAAAAAAGAGTGGTCGCCCAACTTCTTGCCCTGATGGATGGGATGGTTTCCCGGGGCCATGTCATCGTCATCGGAGCGACCAATATTCCGGAGCTGATTGATCCCGCTCTCCGGAGGCCGGGCCGTTTTGACCGGGAGATCGTGATTCCGGTTCCTAATGTCGAAGGAAGACGCGCCATCCTGAAAATTCACAGCCGGCGGATGCCTCTGGCGAAAGACGTTGACCTCGACCGCCTTGCACAGACCACCCATGCCTTTGTCGGGGCGGACCTGGAAGCCCTGTGCAAGGAGGCAGGGATGGTGGCCCTGAGGAGGTATCTCTCTCTGGAAGGGGAGAATCATCTCGAATCGATTCTCTCGAATTCGGAGGAGTTGCAGATCAGAATGGATGACTTCCTCGCCGCCCTGCGGGAGATTGAACCCACGGCAACCCGTGAGTTCTTCACGGAGCGGTCCACCGTGAGGTGGCGCCACATCGGAGGGCTTCACGGAATCAAGGAAACCCTTCTCTCCATTGTGGACTGGCCTGCAAAATACCCGGAGCTGTTTGCCTCTGGCAAGGTTTCACCCCCGAGGGGAATCCTGTTCACGGGGCCTTCGGGAACCGGGAAGACACTGATGGCCAAAGCCCTTGCGGGGGAAACGGGCCTTAATTTTATCTCGATCAGCGGTCCCATCATTCTTTCGAAATGGCTGGGGGAATCTGAGAAGGCTCTCCACAAGATTTTTAAGAAGGCCAAGCAGTCGGCCCCCTGCATCCTATTTTTTGATGAGATCGATGCCCTCATCACAAACCGGGGGTACGTGAGTGAGAGTGGAACCGTCGAGCGTGTCGCCAGTCAGTTTTTTAATGAGTTAGACAATCTCACGGATCTCTCCCAGGTGATTGTCCTGGGGGCGACCAATCGTGAAGACCTGCTCGATGCCTCCCTCCTCCGCGCAGGACGGCTGGACTTCGTCCTGCGATTCCCCTTCCCCGACGTGAAAGACCGCCTCGAGATCTTTAGGGTACATGCGCGAGAAAAACCGCTGGCAAAGGATGTTCATTTGCCCACCCTGGCTCGATTGACAGATGGGATGGCGGGCTCCCAGATTGCTTCCATCTGCAGAAATGCGACAATGACAGCGATCTCCGAGGCGATCCATTCCCCGAAAAAGAGATCTCCGCATTCATTCTTAATTAAGGCCAGGCACTTCCAGGAGGCTGTCCGGAAGGCACAGATGAAAGAGGAACCGGTTCATGCTGAAAGCCGTTGAAAAAAGGCGGGCCCACCAGGATATCGTGAAGCAAATCCGGGCGCTGATCGAAAAGGGGAGACTGAAGCGGGGCGATCAGCTTCCGGTGGAGAGGGAACTTTCGGAGATCTTCAGGGTCTCCCGGGCCACGGTGCGCGAAGCGATCTTTAACCTCGAAGCCTCGAACCTCGTTCAGAGGCGTCAAGGAGACGGCACTTATGTAATCGCTTCCAGTGAAGAAGCGCTCATCCAGCCTTTAGCCGCCGCCCTCTTTCATGAGAAAGACGATATCATCGACATCTTTTTTATCCGTAAGATCATCGAGCCGGAGGTGGCCCAGCTGGCCTCAGAAAACAGGACCCCTGAAGAGATCGATGAGCTGGAGGAGATCCTCCGGGAACAGGAGAAGGAGGTGAAAAGCGGCGAAAACCCTATTCACACGGACTCCGAGTTTCATCACCTGATGGCCCGGATGGCAAAAAACAGGGTCCTGGAGCGTCTTCTCATTACCCTTGTTGACCTGCTGGGGAAAACCCGGGAAAAGTATCTTCAGACCGAAGAGCGAAAGCAAAAATCGCTTCACGGCCATTATGAAATCCTGGCGGCTATCAAAAATGGCAATGGGAAGGCTGCCCGAAGGGCGATGAGGCGGCACCTCGAAGAGGTGGAAAAAACCCTATCCAACAAAAAGAAAGGAGGTGGGAAGAGGTCCCCGTCTTGACCCGGGAAAGCAGATCTCGAAAAAAAGGCTGGGGTTTCGAAAAAGCAGTCATTGCGGGGAGGAAGCTATTTCACGAAAGGCGGGACAATTCCGTGCACTTGCTTCATCCCTCTGGGTGAGGTTCGCAATGACATCAATTGTTTGTCAACCTATTTATTAGTCAGTCCATAATTGTATAGACACTGAAGATAAATCCCTCCTTCCCTCCCTTTGCCCTCCGGATTGGAGACCAAAGGGAGGAATTACCCCTCTTTGGAAAAGAGGGGTGAGGGGAGATTTTCAGAGGAGTATGTTTTCTCAATTATGGACTCCTTAGTAACACGTCCACTCTAATGAAGGAGGTATCTGTGTATGGCGAAAGTGACTGAGATAACGGTGTGGACACGAGGGGTCGTCATGGACAAGGAGGCCCGGGACATCGCCAACGCCTTTGGCCAGGCGGCCAAGATGGAGGGGAGATTCGTCCAGGCCTTTGACAACTACGAGGACCT
Source organism: Deltaproteobacteria bacterium RBG_16_49_23 (assembly GCA_001798855.1). Taxonomy (GTDB): domain Bacteria; phylum Desulfobacterota; class BSN033; order BSN033; family UBA1163; genus RBG-16-49-23. The sequence goes on from MGQQ01000077.1 coordinate 29,233, forward strand.
TCCTGACCGTGTGCTGGTGACTACACGCAAATATGTTCGCATCAGCGATGAAGAAATTGAGATGAAGTATCTCTATGTCAACGAGCGCCCGGATGTCGTTGTGGTTGTGGAGCCCACCATCATCAAAGGGATCAATGTGCTCCGGGGGATGCCTGACGGGGGTCTCTTGCTCATCAACACAAACCGCCCGATCGACTATATGCTCCAGTTCATCCCGAATGTCGACCAGTTAGGCGCCGTCGCCACGGTCGATGCGGACGGCATTTCTGGAATCCGGACCGTTGACTTCTCCGGGTCAGAGGGCGGCGTCGATGCGGCAGGCATCGGAGCGGGGATCGCTTCTCCCATTCTGGGAGCCATGGCCAAGGTGACGGGCATGGCGAAGAAGGAAAACCTCGCCAAGATCATCAGCGATGTGGCAGCGATGGAGCGGGGCTATCAGGAGGTAAAGATTCAAAAGTTCCGGAAAGCTCGATCTGTCTACTTCTGGGGAGGCTAAATCCCAACACCCCGGACAAACTGCCAGCATCATCCTATTCCATGATTAAACGGGAGGAGAATAAAAGTGAAAACGAGAGACCAAAAAGTGAAAGGGAAAACGCAGAAAACAAAGGCGGCAGGCCCTCAGCCGAAGGCCAAAGCCAGGAAGCAGGTTCTTCAACCAAAAGTCGAAGTGAAAAAGGGAAGGGCGATGCCCTTCAGAGACATCTTTGGAACCATCAATGTCCCAAGAAACAGGGAGGTTCCCTTTGGAGCGATCACCCCTGCTCCCGTGAAGCAGCAGGAGCTCTTTATCACTTCGAATTGGCGAATCGTTCGCCCCGTCATCGATGATGAGAAGTGCACCCGTTGTTTTTCTTGCTACATCAGCTGCCCTGACTCCTGCTGGTCCTTCAACGAGAAGGAGGAGAGGATGGAGTGGAACTGGAAATTTTGTAAAGGTTGTCAGATTTGTATCAATGAGTGTCCGGCAGACGCTTTGAAAGCCGTTCCCGAACTTGATTTTGAGGACGGGGTCGTCCGTCTCGAAAAACCCTTTTAAGAAGGAGGAAAGATTATGGCCCAAGAAAAATTGCTCAGCGGCTGTGCTGCAGCAGCCCAGGGAGCAAAGTTTGCAGAAGTGGAAGTGATCTGTTCATATCCTATTCGTCCCTATACGGCGATCATGATGGAGCTGGCCAGAATGGTGGCCAACGGAGAGCTGGATGCCGAGTTCATTCACGGTGAAGGTGAGCATGCGCAGGTTTCAGTGGTCCTGGGGGCTTCGGCTTCAGGGGCCCGGGCCTATACCGGAAGTTCCGGGGTCGGCGTCACCTACGCATTCGAGGTATACAGCCCGGCTGCCGGGGGGCGCTATCCGCTCCAGATGGCGATTGCCGACAGAACACTCGATCCACCGGGTGACTTCGGCTCGGAGCATACGGATGCGATGTCAGCGAGAGATCAGGGCTGGCTTATGGGATGGGCTGCAACCCCTCAGGAAGTTTTCGACAACACGTTGATCAATTACCGGGTAGGGGAGGATCCCCGGGTGATGCTGCCCCAGTTCGTCTGTCAGGATGGTTACTTCCTGTCTCACATTCCGGACAAGGTCGTCCTTCCGGAGATGTCCCAGGCCCGGGAGTTTCTTCCCCCCTATAAGGCCCCGCATCCGCTCAGTCCCCTCTGTCCCGTCTCCCATGGTCCTCAAATCCGGCCGGATCAGGGAGCTCCTATGGATGCGCAGAGAGCGGCCACTTTTCTCGACGTTCCAAAGATCATCAAGGAAGCCACAGGAGATTTCAACCGTATCTTTGGCCGCGACTATGATCCCTTTCTGGAAAAATACAGAATGGATGATGCCCAGTATGCTTTCTTCATCCAGGGAGCCCACGCCAATACCTGTAAGTCAGCCATCCGGCACCTCCGTAAACAAGGATTGAAGGTCGGGATGGTGAGGCCGCGATGGATACGGCCCTGGCCAACGGCCGAGATTGCAGATGCTCTCTCCAAAGTGAAGGCCGTGGCGTCGGTTGAGACGAGCACGTCATACGGCGGCGCAATGAGAGGAGGCAACCTGGTTCATGAAGTTCGCGCTTCCCTTTATGATCTGCCCAAAAGGCCCATGGTGACCTCTTTCATGGCCGGTCTCGGCGGAGACGTCATCCTCCTCGAAGACTTCTACTATATGGCAAAGGTTCTTCAGAAGATGGTAAAAGATAAAAAAACCCATAAAGTGGTCTACTGGATCGGGTTTGAAGAAGAAAAGGAGGAATAAACGATGACCCAAGCGTTCGATTATAAAAAACAGATACTGGAGCCCATCAAGTCCCTGAAGGGCGCCCCGAGAGAGGAGATGTACGTGCCCGGACACCGGACCTGTGCGGGTTGCGGTCCGGCGCTCAATTACCGGTTAGTTGCAAAGGCGGCCGGACCGAACACGATCTTCATCGGCCCCACGGGCTGCATGTACGTGGCAAATTCGAGCTATCTCTGCACGCCTTATGCGGTCTCCTGGATCCATTCCCAGATCACGAATGGCGGCGCGGTCGCTTCGGGAATTGAGGCGGCTTATAAGATTCTTGCACGCAAAAAGAAATATGACGGTCCTTTTCCAAACGTCATTGTGATGGCCGGCGATGGCGGGTCCGTGGATATTGGCCTTCAGGCCATGTCAGCGCTGATGTATCGGGGCCACGATGTCCTCTTCATCTGCTATGACAACGAGTCCTATGCGAACACGGGGATTCAGACCTCTCCGACCACTCCCTATGGGGCGAACACCACCTTTACTCCCCCGGGCAAAGCCATTCCGGAAGGAAAGGTCCTTTTTCCCAAGGATCCTCCGCAGCTGGTGATCGGAGGTCACCCGGCGGTGAAATATGTCGCTACCACATGTATCTCTCATCCCCTTGATCTGATGAACAAGGTGCGAAAGGCGTTGAATTATGATGGCCCCACCTTCCTCCACATGCTCGCGCCCTGTCCGAAGGGATGGAAATTCGATGAGAAACTAAGCCGGGAGATGGGACGGTTGGCCGTCGATACAGGGATGTGGACTCTGTATGAATGGGAGAATGGCGTTTATAGATACCAGAACCTCCCCAAACAGTATAAAACTGTGGGTGAGTACATGAAATTTCAGGGGCGTTTCTCTCATCTGAAAAAAGAGCATATTGCGAAGATGCAGGCTTTTGTCGATGAGAAGATCGCAAAGATCAAGGCCATCGCCGTGGAGGCCCCTATCCCGACGCCTAAGGCGTAGCGAAGAGATCCGGCAGGGAAAAGGGATCGCGTGAGGGAATCGGGATTTGGCGATTTTTCTGAATTTGCCAGGCAAGAATAAAGATTCAGATGCCTGGCGCAGCTCGAAATACCCCGTCGTTTTCGACGGGGTATTTTTTCCCTTACACCCATGCGCGGAAAATCGATGAAATTATAGTGAACGATTTAAAAAGTTGTCACCCTGAGCACTCGCGAAGGGTCTCACAGCCTTGAGATTCTTCGCTTCGCTCAGAATGACAGTGATAAGAATGTCACATTACTTATTAGTCAGTCCATTATTGTATAGACATTGAAGATAAATCCCTCCTTACCTCCCTTTGCCAAAGGGAGGAATTACCCCTCTTTGGCAAAGAGGGGCGAGGGGAGATTTTCAGAAGAGAATGTCTTTTCTATTATGGACTCCTTAATAAGTCGTTCACTATAATACAGAATTTTGGAACGGCTGCAAATTGAACCACGTAGAAGAGGCAGGCTGATCGCAATGAACAAATCCCGCAGAATATGCTCGGCATGGGAAGCCCAGGCAGCATCTTGGAGAATATTCCTGAGTCCACAATGAATGCCCTTTTGTTGGCCGCTGAGACACACTGGGACCCGAATTTATCGGGACCTGGTGGGGTCATTTGTTGGTGGTTGTCCTCCCTTCCCACCTTGATTCATATCGTTATGAATTTGATCCAGATTCTGCTTCTTAGAAAAAAAAGCTTTTTGTAATGTATCCATTTCTTCCAGTTTACAGACGTGGGCTGCATGAGATCGCAATTTCTCTGTTTTTTCAAATGCAGTATTTATTAATTTGCATGGATAGGCGTCGCATAAACCACAGTTATCCATTCCTTTTTCGTGTGCACAAGCACGAAGTTCCGGATAAGCGCATTTGCTGTTTGACTTGCACCCTGAGCAAGCCAGGTCCCGGGCGTGAAAAGCGGGGTCTCTTAGGCCAAGACGAACCCACAATTCTTTAACTTTCTCTAAATCAGTCGCGTTGTTATTCTCGGTAGCGATATATCGAGGACAGTACGAACAATGATCGCCACACACCCCGATTAAGAACATTATTGTTTCCTCACGCCAAGGCCACGGCCTTTGCGGCGAGGGAACCGAATCCCCAGCAGGCCGATGCTATGTTCTCTTCTTAATCCATAAGCTCAACCGGTTACTCTTGCAACCACCTGAACTTTTAACATTACTTCACCATATCCCATACAATCAACTCCCACATCCGGACAACGCACATATCGCATAAAATGAAAATCATTCGGAGATAGCCCCTCGCTAAATCTTTCATTGATCACGGCAACAGGGCCCGTCAGTTGTGAAATCAGATATACACACATTCTTTTCGGGCAGTATTTGGATATGAAGTTACCATCAACATCCAAAATGAATTTCTGCCCTTCGATATGACCGGAATTACAATGACGTGACTTAATCACTTCGGCTTCTATTGAATATAGAGGAGCTACTTCGGACATTCGTTCAATATGTCTAATCCTATGCCCGCCTTCGTGAAATGTTTCCAATTCTTTTTCAGAATATTTTACACGGTTCCCATATTTTTTAATTACTTCTTTTGTCATAAGCTTTTTCCTCCATTCAAAACATAACGTTAAGGTTCACCGGGAGCTGGGTTTATTGGCGATCTGGTGCAGCCGCTTTTTCTGCTCCAGTCTTTCTTTCCAATAACCTGGCCGGCGATGAAGATGCGCTACCGCAATAATTCGGAGAGAACGAGATTTGATCTGATATACCACTTCCTAAGTAGTTGCCATATTCCCGCTCTACAGGGTCTTCAAAATCACTACTTATATAATCCATATTAAACGTTTCTTTCTTTAAAGCTTTATTTTTTATCCATGCAGTATCCCAAACAGGAAATAATTCCGGAAAAAAATGATGCATTACCTTTGAACCAAGCATAGGCGTTTTGCTTGATTTAAAAGCTGATATTTTGCAAACTGTTTCTGAAATGATCTTGATTACTTTTCTGTATTGTTTATCGTTTAGCTTATTAATGTCGGATGCCTTATAAATATCCATATTCTTCATCTTGTGTTGAAACTGAAGTAAAATTCTTGGCAGATGTTTTGAAAGCCGTTTACTAACTTGTGCGGCGGATTCGGGTCTAAATGCTTGCCATGCTTTCAAAGAAGAAAGCACTAAATCAATGGCGATAGGCAAATTCCTATTATTTTTCCATGTCAGTGGCCAATTGTCGTCATCATGATTTCTGTTTCGTAATGCAAGGATTGGAAATTTTTCAATAAGAGAACCATAGATGGACCATCCTGTTTTTTCTTCCGGTGAATTGGTTTTTTCTGATGAATATCTTCCACAATATTTATTAAAATTAGTGATATTGATTATATCCCCCATAATTTCTCCTTATGTCTAACGATTGAAATAAGGCGCGGAGGCACTGACAGCCGCAAAAGAGGACGGCGCTATTCCCCGCCGCCTTGACTTGTTAGGCTGCTTTTTCGAGTATTCTGTTTTTTGTTTGCATTGAAAGCCTGACAGGTGCAAAGAATCTGGAAGGATAGAGATAATCCTCTCCGGACTCGTCAATGATTCTCACCTGGTTATGACGCTCCGCCTCCTTGTCTGGAATCGTCTCATACAACTTTCGTATCTCCAAGGATGCCTCGTAACCCTCGTTGTCAATGCAAAGCAGAAATTTTTGTTTCATTGCTTTTTTACTCCAAGTATTTTTTGATTTTAGTTTCTTTTCTTCCCTTGCCGTGGCCTTCATACCAGTGGAGTTCTGCAAGCCTTACTGTTCCATCTTCCAATCTAATCTTAGCAATTCCCTTTCGTTTTCTCCATGTGGTCTTCCCATAAATTCGATTCAGCCTTCGCAGCTCACGAATCCTACGGCCCGAGGCAATTGTTTCAGTCCACTGGATTTCACCTATAATCTCGAAGTCCATATCCTTATCCAACTTTTATAGCATAACGATGGGCATCAGCGGGAGGGGCCGCGATTAACAAGAAGGTTAGCTGCCATACCTTTCGCCACTCCTTTGCCACACACCTTCTTGAGGCGGGTTATGACATCCGAACGGTGCAGGAACTGTTGGGGCATTCCAATGTCATCACCACCATGATTTACACGCATGCGGATATTTGAAGACATACGGCAAGACAGGAAGTCTTTCACGCTCACAGTCATCCCGAAAGACCCCTTTTCTCTAATTCCCCGAGCAATGATGGGGTGCAGGTTCCCATGCGCATCTGGTTTGGTTTCTCTATTATGGCAGAACAGTATCAAAAAAGGGTGGTTTGGTCAAGATGTTATGAGAGCGTGATTTTTTGTCGTTCAACCGGGCAAGGGCCCCGCCCTTTAAAGGGAGCCTCTAATAATTATCAATTTGTCACTCCCGCCCCGTATCAAGTGCGGGGTAAACTCCGGCGGGAGTCCATTGATGTCAATCCCGCCAAAGGCGGGACTGGATTCCTGCTTTCGCAGGAATGACATTTTCAGAGGTTGCTTTAAGTTGAGACTCCTGCTTTTTTTGCGGTCAGACTTTTCTTCCACTTGGAGAAAGTGGGCAGGAAGAAGAAGAAGAGCGCCAGCAGCATCAAAGGGAGGGCAATCGGAGGTCTAAAGAAGATCATCGGGTTCCCTCGACCCATAATGAGGGCCTGCCTCACAGCCGACTCGGCCAGATTTCCAAGAACCAGAGCCAGAACCATCGGGGCAATGGGGTAATCAAGTTTTTTGAATAAAAAGCCAACAATTCCAAAAATGAGCATGTAATAGATATCGATCATCCGGTTATTGACTGCATAAGCGCCAATGGCGCAAACATAAATGATCACAGGCATCAAGATGCTGAACTTGATCCTCAAAATAGCCGCAAAGATCGGTGCAAAGGCTAAAACAAGGAACAGGCCGATAAAGTTAGCCACCCAGATGCTGCCAATCAGTCCCCAGACAAAATCGGCGTGTTCCTTGAAAAGCATTGGCCCAGGTTGAAGACCCCAGATCATCAACCCACCCATGATGACGGCCATTGTGGGTGAACCCGGAATGCCCAGAGTAATCATAGGGAGTGTGGCAGAGGTTCCAGCGCCATGGCCTGCTGCCTCTGGTGCGATGATGCCGGAAGAAGCCCCTTTCCCAAATTCGTCTTTATCGGCTGCTGTCCCTTTGGCAAAACCATAGGCCATAAAAGAGGCAGGCGTTGCCCCTCCTGGCTGGATACCCAGCCAGCATCCGATCAGGGAACCCATCATGAGTATCTTTCGGTGTCGGACCATCTCTCTCAATGCATCCCAAACGTCTTTCAAACGCACCTTGGCTTTGATCCCCTCCATCTTAAGGCCTTCCTCGACAGTGAGAAACATCTCTCCGATCCCGAATAATCCGATGACGGCGACAATAAAGCTAAACCCTCCCATCAACGGCACGGTGCCATAGGTCATGCGGAGTTTTCCACTCACGATGTCCATGCCGACGGCTGCCAGAATGAATCCGAGGAAGATGGCGACCAGTGACTTTAAGGCGGATTTTCCTCCCAGCCTGGTCATCGCGCTGAAAGTGAGAATCATGACAGCTGCGGTCTCAGGAGGCCCAAACTTTAAAGCGAACTCTGCAATAATCGGTGCAAAAAAAGTAAGTAAGAAAACGCCAATCACAGCTCCCACACCATGGGACAGGGAAGACAATACGAGGGCCTTCCCAGCCCTTCCACTTTTAGCCATGGGGTATCCATCAAAGGTGACTGCCACAGCCCAGGGCTCTCCAGGGATGTTGAAAAGGATGGAGCAGATGCTCCCACCATAGAGCGCTCCCCAGTAGACACATGCCAATAAAATAACGGCTGCAGTAGGCGGCATGGCAAATGTAATAGGGATGAGGATGGCACACCCATTTGCTCCGCCCAGGCCGGGCAGCACACCCACGATGATCCCTAAAACGAGACCGATCACGGCAATCATGAGGTTATAAGGCTGTATCGCCGCGCTTAACCCCATCATCAAATTATTAAGATTATTCAGAATGTCCAATTTAGCTTCTCCTTATCCTTCAATAAATTAAAAGGGTATAAGATATTTTCCCCACAAACCTTCAGGTAGGGGGATCAAGAATAACTTGTCAAAGACGATATAGGTGGCCGAAGGTATTAGAAGACTTATGAGGATCACTTTGAACCAATGCATCTTTCCCACCACTCCCATATAGAACCCAAGATATAGGACAGTCGCGAAATGAAGTCCGATGAGTTCTGTCAATAAAACCATTCCAGCGGCAGGGATTAATACCCAGAGGATCTGCGTTAAACCTCCCTCTGCAACGAGACGTTTACCTGCCCCTTCCTTCTTGTAAGTTTTGAGGCCCCTAAGCACGATAAAGAAAGTGCATATGACAATACCTAACCCCATGTAGAAGGGAAAAAAACCGGCTTCAGGGCCGCTCATTCCCCATCCGAAACCAAGTCTGATCGTATCTGCCAGCACAATGAACCCGACTAACATTAAACCTAAGGCAACGATAATATCAGCCTTTCGCATCTTTTCTCCTCTTTTAACCTTGAAGGTAGAAGCTTAATAGGGGAGCAAGAGGATATCTCGCCCCCTTAGGTCAGACCCGTTCTTTTTGGATTACTTGATCAAACCTCCTTTTGTCATGAGGTCTTTATGTATTGCTTCCTGCTCTCTAACCCATTTTGCATAATCAGGCCCAGAGAGGAAGGCTCCCTTAAGACCCATATCAGAAATATATTTCTTCCACTCTTCGGTCTCAGTCACTTTCTTTAAGAGGTCAACATAGAAATCCTGCTGTTCTTTTGTGATACCGGGGGCTGCAAAGATACCACGAAGCATGAGATAGCTCATATCCACACCCATGGCTTCCTTCATGGTTGGAATGCCATTCCAGTCTGGGAGGGAAATTCGATCGTGGTCAATGGTCGCTAACGGTCTCAGTCTTCCTGCTTTCCAGTGACTTACAGCCTCTGCAGGATTGTTGACGGTTGAATTGGTGTGTTTCCCAACGAGTTGGACCGCCACATCTCCACCACCCTTAAAGGGAACGTAGGTAAACTTTAACCCAAAGGCCTGCTCCATCATGATCGTGATGATTTGGTCTTCCTGAGCCGTACCTGTGCCACCCATTAGGAATTTTCCCGGCTCTTTCTTCACAGCGTCGAGATATTCTTTAGCCGTCTTATAAGGAGCTTCGGCATTTACCCAGAGGACAAAATAGTCAAGGGCAAGACGGGCAATGGGTGTAAGGTCTTTCCAGTTGAAGGGGACGCCTGTGGCTAAAGGCGTTGTGAAGAGATTGGATAAGGTGAGGGTAATAACATGTGGATCACCCTTATTCCCCTTGACAGACATAAACCCTTCTGCTCCTGCCCCCCCTGACTTATTGATCACGACAAAAGGCTTTGGAGAAAGGTTGTACTTCGAAATGAGCGGAGAGATGAACCGGGCCATCACGTCTGCTCCACCGCCTGCCCCGGCCGGGACAACAAACTCCACAGGCTTGTTGGGCTGCCAGGCATTTGCTGTCACAGCAGAAAAGAAAAGCATGAACAGAGAGCCAACAGAAACCAGAATCATTTTGGACGGTGAATATGTTTTTCCCATAATCCTACCTCCTTTTCTTCTTATGTTTTCTAATCACATCGTTGTTCATCCCTGCGGACTCGTTGATCATTCCTTCTGTCCGCGAGCTGTTTGAAATTTTCTTAAGCGTGAAGAGGACGACCGGGAGAGAATTTTCTACGATAGGATTGACGATAGGATTAATGAAAGTCGGAGTGGAGGTGGCTTCACTTACCATCCGGTTGAACATCCTGCTATGAAGTAAAAAAAATTATGGAATTCGATGCTCAGGCAAGGTTACTTAAATTTGTATAATGATCAGACCAATTTTGTCAAGTAGATTTTTAGGTGGACTCGGATCTTTGGATGGCCGCTCTGATTTGCCCGGGTGGCGCTTTGGGTTGACTGTCTTTTGGCTCGGACTTGCCTTTTTTATAAGCCGAGGCGAGCAAAGAGATAGGATGAAAAGCCTCCTTGCCGCTTCCCTGTTGGATCTGAAGCTTACAAGCCCCGCAACTGGTCGCTATTTGATTGACTTCCGAACCTTCAATTTCTTTAAAAAGCCTTTTCCCAATCGCCATGGAGAGGTCGTAATTCTTTTTCTTCAATCCAAACGTCCCCACCATACCACAACAACTGTCACCCAAGGGTTGGACCTTCACTCCTGGAATCAGACGAAGCAATTCGACAGGTTCCTTTACGACTCCCAGGGCGCGCAAATGACAGGGATTATGATATCCCAGGGTGAGGTTTATCCTTCCCATTTCCAGATTGAGTTCTCCTTTTTGATGGAGCATCATCAGGAATTGATGGATGTCGAAACATTTATCTGCCACTCTCAGGGAATCCTCGGAGTTTAATATTTTGGGATATTCCATCTTGACCGCCAGCGCACAACTGGGTTCACTAAAAACAATGCTGAGTCCCTGATCAATGAGAGAGGCCATCTTTTTAATATTGGTTTGAATGTCTTTCATCACAGGATGGATGGCGCCTGAGTTCATACGGGCAATTCCACAACATGGAAAGTCAGGCAGGAGGACGGAA